>JBDTNJ010000146.1:0-2722 GCA_039933825.1 Luteolibacter sp. | reverse complement strand
CATGACTCAACCCGATGAGCTGGGAGCCCCCGCCCTCCACATCAAGCATCTCCCGCACCGAAGGAACGCTTTCCCGGCAAGAACTCCACCACGCGTTCAGCCAGCGATAAGCCTCCACCGACCAGAACTGCGGCGAACGCCGAGGCTCCTTTGCCACCATGGCACAAAATGCCCGTGCCGCCCGGACGCCGTCAGATTCTTTTGGAAGCTCGTGAATATGGCCATAACGCGAGATCACATGATTAAAGATCTCAAGCGCCGCCCCCCCCTCGACGCCGATATAAATCCTTCGCCAAGGCAAACCTTTCTTATCATAAACAATTGAACCCCGACCGGGCTGGGGTACGGCCAGCACGGTGCCGGGACCCAACCTGATCTTCCTGTCACTTTCCTCGTAATCGACATGCCCACTCACAGTATAGACCCACATTCCGAGTTGTGTAACCGATGCGAGAAAGAAATCATTTCGCGGACGCATCGTGGTTTCCACGTCGTCGGAGCAGCAGACCACACGACACAGCGGCCCGTTCCAATCGACGGCTTCAGGCACGAGGGTCGGCTCTTCAACTCTCAACGGTTTACGACGGGCAGACATGAGCTGCAATATGTGTACGATCGGGTGAAATGTCGAGAGTGTAAGCACACATTCTATAAATACGAACGTAGTCGGCATGGCGTTTCGTCGCTTGCGGAAGACAGTGGGAAGCGTTAACCCCAGCGCGGCATTCGCCTCGCCAACCACGCTCACAATGAGTCATCTCCCAAAAACGCCACACGTCGAACATCACCTATCCGTCCCGCGCAAGCTCGCGTTCGGCGTGGCCAGCTTTGTGGATACTTGGCCGGTCTGGGTGCCGATGGTGCTGGCTGCTCCAGTGCTGACAATCCAATTCGGAATCAAGCCTTGGATCGTCAGTGTGCTATTTATGGCATTCCGATTATGGGATGCGATGACCGACCCTGTGATGGGTTGGATTTCCGACAACACGCATTCTCGATGGGGCCGCCGTCGACCCTATATCTTCATCGGAGCGATTCTCATCGGGATTACCTTTCCTCTGATGTGGTTCTTTCCGCGGGATGCCAGCCAGACTTACATCATCACTTGGCTAGCCGTCGCCGGTCTACTCCTTTGCACCTCGTTGACCATCTGGGCCATGCCCTATCAAAGCTTGTTCATGGAGCTGACGCCCGATTATCACGAGCGGACGCGCATCAACTCCTATCGGTTCTACGCGGGAATCGTCTTCGGCATGGTGATTAGTTGGTGCTGGTGGTTTACCAAACTGGACATGTTCAAGGATCCTGCCACCGGCCTACCCGACACCCTCGCAGGCACTCGTTTTTTGACGGTGATCCTCGGACTGATTATGATCGTCTTCGGCGTGCTGCCCGCGATCTTTGTCAAAGAACGATTTGCGGTTGTCACCAAGAGACAGAAGAAAACCAGCCTCAAGCGCGACATGCAACTGACGCTGAGCAATAGGAATTTTCTCGTGATGGTTTTAGTCACGGTTTTCTTTGTGGCGAGCGGTGCCTTGCTGAACAGCTTCGGCCAGTTCATGGGGACCTATTATGTCATGCGAGGTGATGAGGCTACAGCGGCCAAGTTCAACGGCTACTGGCAGACGATTTCCACTGTCGGTGTGTTCTTTGGCATCACTTCCGCCAATCTCATCTCACCGCGGTGGGGCAAGCGAAAGACGATGACGGCTTCTCTCCTGTTCCAATTGTTTGGAAATCTCATGACCTATTTCATCATGTGGCCCGGGCAGCCTTACCTGAAATTATCGAACGCGTTTTTCATGGGCTTTGGGATGCAGACCACTTGGCTACTCGTAGGTTCCATGGTGGCTGATATCGCGGACGAGGATGAACTGAAAACGGGCGAACGCCGCGAGGGCAGCTTCTCCTCGGTCTATTCGTGGGCGGTGAAGATGAGCTTCACGATTGGATTCGGCCTATCAGGTTCATTGCTGGAGTTGACGGGATTTGATATAAAGAAAGGCGCGGACCAGGCCGACGTATTTTTCCGCATGAAACTGCTCGTGACACTCCTGCCAGTGCTCATGCTGGCGGCGGCCATCTGGGCTTTGAGGCGATATACAATCACCGAAGGCACTGCAGCCGAAACAAGGGCTCAACTTGAGGCCCGCCGCGGGGCGGTTTAATAATAAAACCAAACGATATCTGACTATGAAAGGACGTTGCATGATCGTCAGTGCGCTGATGGTCGCCCTGCATTTGATGAGCTGTCGGTCTCCCGATAGGGTTGAAGCAGAAACCAGCCAAGGTGATTGGTTCTCCTCAAGAATCGGCGGCGGCGGCTATGTGATTGATCTGATTCCTACCAGCGATCCCGCGATCTATTATTCACACACTGATGTAGGTGGTTTCTACAGGAGTGACGACGGGGGGGAAAACTGGCGCATGCTTCAAGGTGCGCTCCCGGCGACTCAGGGCAGCCAGGAGCCGCGCTCGATGGTGGTGCATCCGAAAGATCCCAACACAATTCTCGTCGCCACGGGTTCTCATTGGGACAAAAATCGGGAAGGAATCTATCGGAGCACTGACGGTGGCAAAACGTTCGAACGGACGCTCGAAGCAGCCTTTGCCGGGAACGGAAGCACACGCATGTGGGGAAATGTTCTCGCCATCGACCCGTTTGATCCGAACGGGGTGCTGGCCGGATCGATGAAAGACGGCGTGTTTCGCTCCGAAA
>JBDTNJ010000145.1:0-6471 GCA_039933825.1 Luteolibacter sp. | reverse complement strand
CCACCTCTTTTTTCCAAGGCTGCGCCCGCCACGAGCTTCAGCCATAAAATCTCGCGGAATGTGAACGCGTTGGAGGAATCCAAGGGATCCACATTACGGAACTCGTAGCGGGCGCGGATATCGATCGTTGGCTTGATCCAAGGTTCGGGTTTGGCGGCTAGCGTGGTTTCCAAGTCAGGAGCGCCCGCATGGAGCAGGCTGGCGGATGATAGAAAAATCAGTGCTTTTGTTTTCATGGATGGTTGGTGTGTAGTTGGTGGCAAGCTGGATGAAGCCCGTCCTCCACCAACACAGCGCGATCCTTGCCAGCTCGGCGCGGGACGGACGTTTATGCGTGAAGTGTATTTCCTGTCAGCATGAGCCCGGGTCATCCGCTTTCCAAGCAGTTTCCGGGTCCCGGCATACGACTCATCGCCTCAACGATCTCTACCGGGGTTTATTTAACGACTTTCAACCAGGTTCCGTCGGGGTGGGGGATATGTGCTATCCTATCAGGGCATTCCCGTCTGGATGAATTTCACCAAATCGCTGCGGGTTTTGGCAAGATCCGGGGGATTCAGATAGAACATGTGTCCGCCATCATACGAAGTGGTTTGGATGTTGCCGCGGACATTGTCAGGCAAGTCCAACAAATGCCGGACGGAATAAGCAACGCCTTCCGGCGGCGTGGCAAGGTCGGTGTAGCCGCCCATGACCAGAACTTTCAAATGCGGATTGTCACGCATCGCCATGGCAAGTCGCTCGCTCAGATTCACGACTTCGTTCGTGGTGTTCCAACGCCAGGGCTGGACTTTCGATGTTAGAATTTCGTAGGGTTGATCCTCTTTGTAGCCGAGATCGCGGCCAAGGTAGTCGAGCATGGCGGTGGAAAAGGCTCCGTATGCGAGGGCATAAGAGGGGTCATAATCCGGGAGGGGGGCTGCTTTGTCAGTCGCATCCCAAGCCACACGCGCATCGAATCGTCCCAAGACTTTGCCTTCCTTGCGCAGAAGCTCACCCCGGAAAAACGTCGAGTCGATCCGGAGGTCGTGGGCCAGCCAAGTCGCGGCGTCGATGCCCGTGAATTTCGCCAATTTAAGTGCCAGTGCATTTCGGGCTTCGGCATCGAGATCATTTCCTTTGATCAAAGCGGCGGCGTATTCACCGAAGGCGAACACCTTGCATTCCTCGACCAATGCATCTCGGTCACCCACGATTTTCTTGTGATAGTGAGCCACGCCTGTGAAAGCAGGCAGGTAAACCAAATGTGCCAAATCATTTCCTTGGGCTGGCTGGAGGGTGGAGAAATCGAGCAGCGACGACAATAAAACCACGCCGTTGAGGCTCATTCCGTAGCGCGTTTGCAGATGATTGGAGAGGCCGGCCACGCGAATGCCGCCGTAGGATTCGCCGAGTAGGTATTTTGGCGATGACCAACGGTCATGCTCGCTGACCCAGCGGCGGATGAAGTCACCGACTGATTCGATATCTTCATCCAGCCCATGAAAATCGCCAGGTTTCGTGTCTTTCTCCGCGCGGCTGTACCCGGTGGAAACCGGATCTATAAAAACGAGGTCGCAGACATCAAGAATACTGAGCGGGTTATCGGCAACGTGAGCGGGCGGGACCGGAGCCAAAGTACCATCGCCCGGCAGTTTGACGATTTTCGGACCCAGCACCCCGATGTGCAACCAAACCGCCGACGATCCCGGTCCACCATTGAAGGCGAACATCACCGGGCGGGTTGATGGGTCTTTCACATCGCTTCGGACGTAACTGACATGAAAAATCGAAGCTCGTGCCTTGCCATCGTCTTGTTTGAGCTGAAGTTTTCCGGTGCTGACTTTATAGGGCACCTTTTTTCCTTCGATGGTGACGCTGGATTCCCGAGTGATCGGCTCGCTGATCTTTGCTGCTGGAGCCTCTTTTTCAGCTGGCTCCGCTGGTTTTTCTGCATCGGTTGCGCCAAACGCGGATAAGCTGAATCCAATCAAAAAGGGGAAAACGAAACGCATGGGACGCAGCTTAGTCGCAATTCACGGCTTGTCGATGGCAGTTGATTGTCCGGGTGGAGCTCTAGGAACCCTGCATCGCATCGACTTCGTCGCGGACCATTTTGACCAGCTCGGGCGGCCCGATGACCTTTGCCTGACTGCCGAAGCTCAATATCCACCGCAAAACTTCCTCAAGCCGACCGACTTCAAACCGAATCTCAATCCGACTGCTTTTCCCATTCAGAGGGAAAATTTCCTGAGTCGGGTGCCACCGGCGTTCCTGTGCCAGTCGGGCCGCATAGTTCTTGAGCTCCACACGCACCAGCTGGCGCGAATAGTCGCCAGATACGCTCCAGATACCAAACGATTGTTTCATGTGATCGCCACCATTGAAATCAAGCGGTCGATTGAAAGATTTGTTGGTCATTTTCAGGCGTGTCATTCTCGGCAGGGCGAAAGTTCTCAAGGCACCGCGTTCCATGTCCATTGCGATGAGATACCAACCGCCGTCAACCTCACTTAAATGCAGCGGTTGAACCATTCTTGGCTCACTGCTGTCCGCTCCTAGTTTTCTATAAAAAAAAGAGATAACCCGCTTATTTAAAATGGATTGCGCGAGATCACCAAAGCGTTTGACGTCGCTGGGTACCTGCTTTACGGTTTTACGAGAAAAGGCGGCATCCAGATCGGCCCATGCAAACTCAATTTTGCCAGCCATGCCTCGAGTCAGGTTCGCGAAAACCTTATCCATCACATCCGCCATTGGGGTTCCCCGGACGGATTCCAAGGCCGTCCGTGCGAGAAACAATCCGGCGAGTTCCTCCGAAGTCGTCTGGAAGACAGGAAAGGCGGAAACATCTTCGTCATAATAGTAGCCGTGCAGTGAGTCTGCATATTTGACTGGCAGTTTGAGTTCATCGCGCATGAACGTAATGTCACGCTGCACGGTTTTGCGTTTGACGCAGAATTGCTCGGCGAGCTTGGTGCAGTTCGGATAGGAACCGCTTAGAATGGCTGAGTGGATCTCATAAATTCGATACAGCGGCCGTCGTGTGACGCCAACCCGGTGGTCGGCATCTTGCATGAGCTCGGCGATGTCGTTCTGAAGGCGGTTCATTTCCTTGAAAATATCGAAGTGGAGAAATTCGACCAGCCAGGAAGCAGGTAATCCTCCTATTTATTACTTGTGACAATATATGTAATGCGGAATCCAATAATCTAGAGGCTGCCCAGGCACTGAATCAGACTGCAATCGGGTCTTCTCTCTGCTTTTGGGAATTTCTTGGAAATCTCAGTGCCGGGAAAAGAATGGGATTTCATTGTCAGAGAATCTGCGGAAATTCTCTCCCTCGAGACTCACTTTCCGGTGAGCTTCGCCACGGTGGCGGCGTCCACTTCGAAGCTGCCGGTGCCGAAGGGTTTCGGTGCCTCGCCGGCAGCGATTTGGTATTCGAACGCTTTGATCGGCTTCTCATTTGGAATACTGGACATCAGGTAAACCCGGAGGGTCATCACTTCTTTGCCAGTGCCGCCCTCCAGCTTTTTGATCGCGTATTGCACTTCATTCGGGCCATCGGCCGCACCACCAATGACAACTTCCGCTTCTTTAGCGTTGGCGAATCGATGGTGGCTGATTTTGTTGATTTGCACTTTCACTTCCCGCCCCGGACAAAACACGTAAACCTTGGCGACGTATTTTGCCGGATTCGCAGCGATTGGCGTGGGCGGCACCTGACCCGAAGGCTGGGCCTCGGGTGTTTCCTTCAAATACTTCAAATTGCCTGCGGCCAATTCCTTACGAACTTCCGGCAAAGCGGTCAGATTCACGAAGTCCGCGCGATCATAGAGCCATCCCCCGCTGCCGCGCACGAACGAAAGCACTAGCAGATTCTCGCTGGGCTCGCCACCGACACCGAAGTCGATTTTTCCAAAGTAGGACGATTTTGCAATGGTTCCGTTTTGTTTGGCTTCGAGAAATTTCAGGCCTTGGAGGCTCGGTGGCGGCGCAGGAAGTTCGAACACCGACGCTGGAAACGGCAGTTTCTGCGAGACAATCAGATTGCGGACCTCCACCCTCCGGTGCTCTGCGGTGATACGCTGCCAAGCCGACGGATCGCGGCGGATCATTGCTTCGCGCCATGCATTGTAGGTGGTTTCAAGCGCGGGACGCAAATCATCTTGCGCCGATGCGGCAGCACACAAAATCAGCGAAAACGCAAAAATAAATCGGCTCATGCACGAAACGATTGGACAAGATGGTCGGTTTCACAACAAACAAATTGCAGGCCGATTCGATTGATTTCGGTCTTCATGCAGTGATGAGCAGTATTTTGCAGAGGGTGGCGCCAATTGGCGAGGCGCGTGATCGGGAAGTCCTCAAGGACGCCGCAACCTATGTTTACGAGCAGCGGAATCAGGGCGACCTCTTGGCGCATGTGTTTCTCCCGGAAAAGGCAGGAAGCGAGCCGCGCCCGGTGATTGTTTTTTTCCACGGCGGATTTTGGGATTCGCCTACCCCGACACAATTTGTCCCCCATTGTCTGCACTTCGCTAGCCGTGGCGCGGTTGCGGTGGCTGCCGAGACGCGGACATCCGCCAAGCATGGCACTGGCCCGCTAGAGGCAATCGAGGACGCACGGGATCTAATCCGCTGGTTGCGCCATAATTTCGATACTTTCAATTTGGATCCAGAGCGCCTGACGATCGGAGGTGCTGGCGGTGGAGCATTTCTGGCCTTGCTAGCCGCAATGCCGAAGGCCAAGGAAATGCCACCAATCGATGGGCTAACCTGTACACCGCAGGCGCTGATTTTATTCAGTGCCTTGGTCAATACCACAGGAAAAGGACCTGCGGCGGAACGATTCCCGGATGCGAAAACCGCGAAGCGTCTCAGCCCGACCAACCTGATGCGGCGCAAGCTTCCTCCAATGCTTTTCTTCCACGGGAAATCCGATCGGATCACGCCGTTTGAGGAAGTGGAAAAATTCCGTCGCCGGATGCGCTGGCGTGGCAACAGCTGTGAGCTGATCGACTTTGAAAGAGCAGATCATAGTTTTTTCAATTTTAACGTTAGTCATAAGAATTTCGACGTAACTTTGGGGGTGGCTGACCGGTTTCTGGTGGAGCGTGGACTGCTGGCTCCGGAAGACGCTTCGGAGATCGCACCTTCTTCATAGGTGATTCAGCGTTAGGCACATTTCCTGCTTGGCAGTGCCCGTGGCCTCCCGTTTATTCCGCGCCCTGCCCGGCGCTTTAACGAGGCCTTGCATTCCGAATTCCGATGAACGCGTTTTACCACTCCAGCACCCCTCTCGTTCCCGGCTCCTTGCACCGGCTTTCCCAAGAACACGACAATTGCGGCATGGGCGCGATCGCCCATTTGAACGGAAAAGCGAGCTATCAGATTCTCGATTACGCGCTTACTTCGGTCTGCTGCATGACCCATCGCGGCGCGGTGGATGCGGACATGAAAACCGGTGATGGCTCCGGCGTCCTCACCCAAATCCCCCGTCCGCTGTTCCGAAAAGCAGCAGAAAAACTCGGTTTTACCGTGGAAAATGATGCGGATCTGGCCGTCGGGGTGTTCTTTTTCCCGACTGAAAATGCGGAGGTCATTTCTGAGATCCGGGAAATTACACGCGATGTGATCGGAAAACGCGGGATCACCGCTATCGGCTGGCGCGAGGTGCCGGTTGATCCCGATGCGCTCGGGAAAATCGCTCTGGTCAGCCGCCCGCAAATCGAGCATTTACTGATGATTCGTCCGGCGGCAATGACTGCGGACGATTTCGAGCGGAAACTCTACCTTTGCCGCCGGGAGATCGAACATCGCACCAAGGCGATCCAGAGCTTCTACATGCCGACATTTTCGAGCCGCTTGATTTCATACAAAGCCCTCGCCATGCCTGCCGCGCTGCGGGCGTTTTACCTGGATTTCAGTGATCCGGATTACCAAGTCGCCATTGCTCTCTATCACCAGCGTTTCTCGACAAATACTTTCCCGGCATGGCCACTCGGGCAGCCGTTCCGCATGATGTGTCACAATGGTGAAATCAACACCGTTGAGGGCAACCGCAATTGGATGACCTCGCGCGAAGAGTTTTTCGCCTCGCCCGTCTGGGGGGACGATATCGAGTTGGTGAAAAACCTCATCCGCCACGGTGAATCGGACTCCGCTTCCCTCGATCATGCTCTCGAACTTCTCATCCTCTCCGGTCGGTCGCCGGAGCATGCAATGTGCATGCTGGTCCCACCCGCTTATCGAAATGATCAGGACATTTCCGATGAGGTCCGTGCATTTTACCAATTCATCCGCTCGTTCTCGGAGCCTTGGGATGGTCCGGCGGGGCTTGTTTTCACCGATGGAACGAAACTTTGCGCCTCCCTTGATCGCAACGGACTCCGCCCATCACGATACAAAATCACCGACGACGGAGTGCTCTACATTGGCTCCGAGGCTGGCGCGGTCGTTTTCGATGACGCAACGATCGTTCGAAAG
>JBDTNJ010000144.1:0-3006 GCA_039933825.1 Luteolibacter sp. | reverse complement strand
AGCATTTCACGCATCGACCATGGCTGGCCCATGTTGACGAGCGTGCCGTAGATGGCCATGTCGCCGTGCGGGTGGAAGTTACCCATCGTTTCACCGACGATCTTGGCGCATTTGACGTGGGGTTTTCCGGGGCCGACGCCTAATTGGCGCATCGCATAGAGAATGCGGCGTTGTGAGGGTTTGAGACCGTCACGGACATCGGGCAGGGCGCGGGAAATAATCACCGACATCGAGTATTCCAAGAAGGACTTGGAGAGCTCCTCGGCGACGTTGATTGGTTTAATGTTAGCTTCAGACATGGGAAAAGTTGATTATTGGAGAAGTGGGTTCCAGACTTCGGTGAATCCGAAACCTTGGAATTGTTTGACATTCGCCGTGGCGAAGCGGGTCACGCCGTGATGGCGAAGCGTTAGAGCGAGGCGGGCGTCGATGATTTGGCGGATGCCTCCTTGGGTTGACGATGCCCATTTCCACAATTTCGCGGAAACGGCGGGATCGTAGTCGATGTGCCGCCAGCCCGTGTCAATTCTGAGTCTTCGGCAATAGTTGGATGCCTCTTCTGCAGATTGGGGATTCGGGAAAATGGCTGGATTGCGGAGCTGCATATAGACCTCGACTAAGACCAGTTCACAGAGGACGAATTCTTCATCACTCTTGACCGAGTTTTCAAAAAAACGGATAGCGGCCTCCTGATTCGGAGATTCCGAATCGGCAGCATAGATCAATAAATTCGTGTCAGTACTTAGCATTTGGCTGGCTCGTCCGATTGGCACCGCTCCTCAATGGCATCGGCTTCAACATGGAGGGTTGCAGGGTCAACCTTAAACCCGCCCCCACTACGCGGCAGGACTGGAAACTTCCAAGGTTGTTTGGGTTCCAAGTCTTCGGGAAACGTTTCCGCGTATCTCTCCATCTCGCGTCGGATGATCTCAGCAAGGGAAAGATCCTTCGCCTTCGCAATGCTGCGGAGGCGCTTAAAAAGCGGCTCTGGGAGCTGGATCTGAGTTCTAGTCATGTTGGCAATGTAATGTATGCAGCGTTATGACGTCAAGCTCGGGAAAGTGCGTTGGCCGAGACGAAGAGATTGCAGATGCGGCAGGCTCTTTTATCAGCCAGAGTCTGTCCGCCAAAGTCTTGCGTTTGGTTAGGGTGTTCATGGGCGGATTTCCTCGATGATCCCTTTTTCACGCTGAAGTTCGTCTAGCCGACGCAGGGAGGCTAGAATCGTTTCCTTGGTTAAAATATCGGAGGGATCCATTGTGGTGATGTTGGATTGGCGGATGAAATCCACCGCCACAGTTAGACGTCGAGATTGCGCACATTCAGGGCGTTGTCTTCGATGAATCGTTTGCGGGGCTCGACGATGTCGCCCATCAGGACGTCGAACATCTTGTCGGCTTCGACGGCGTTGTCCTCGTCGAGGCGGACGCGGAGGAATTGGCGGACTTCCGGGTCCATGGTGGTTTCGAAAAGCTGCTTGGCGTTCATTTCCCCGAGTCCTTTGAAGCGCTTGATCTGCACGCCGCGGCTGGCGATTTCGAGGACTTTCGCGAGGATTTCCGGGACAGCGAAGACCGGGGTGATCTTTTGTTTTTCGCCGTCGCCTTCGATGATTTCGAAAATCGGCGTGTCGTCATTGAAGAAGACGGTGGTGTCGATTCCGCATTCGGAGAGGCGGGAGAAAATGCGGGTGATGGCGTGAGACTCGTGGAGCTCGTGAAGATTCGCACGGCGGGAGGGACCGGTATGCGCGGCGATCTCTTCCTCCGTTAGGATTTCATCGAACATCCGGAGATCGCGGTTCTCAGCGGCGAAGGCGCGGAGATCGGCCTCTTTCGGGAAGTAGGTGAGAACTTCATCGTTGCCGGTGCGGATGCGGACCATGAACTCTGGTAAATGGCCGTTCTGACGGGCGGCGAGGTAGTTTTTGAAGTTGCCGCCGTTGCCTTCGATCGAGCTTGAGAAGCGCGACAGCGAGGAAAGATTTTCGAGGATAACCTTCAGCTCCTCTGCCGTGAAGCTCCGGGATTGGTCGTAGGTGCGGAGCTCGACCTCGCCGGCACCGAGATCGATGAGGATGCGGTTGAGTTGATCGTTGTCCTGGACGTATTCCTGGCGCTTTTTCCGGCTAACAAGGTAGAGCGGCGGCTGGGCGATGTAGAGATAACCACTTTTCACGAGGGCGGGCATGTGGCGGCAGAAGAACGTTAGCAACAAGGTGCGGATGTGCGAGCCGTCCACGTCAGCATCGGTCATGATGACGATTTTATGATAGCGGACTTTTTCGATATTGAAGGAGCCTTCCACCTCTCCATCGCCGATGCCGGCACCGATGGCGGTGATCATGGATTGGATTTCCTTGTTTTGGAGAGCGCGGTGAAGGCGGGATTTCTCGACGTTGATGAGCTTTCCGCGAAGCGGGAGAATGGCTTGCGTCCGCCGGTCGCGGCCTTGTTTGGCGGAACCACCGGCGGAGTCACCTTCGACAATATAGAGCTCGGATTTCGCAGGATCGCGCTCGGAGCAGTCGGCGAGTTTACCGGGCAAGCCGCCGCCGAAGAGGGCGGACTTGCGGACGGTTTCGCGGGCTTTTCTAGCAGCCTCACGGGCGCGGGCGGCGTTGATGGATTTTTCGATGACACGCTTGGCGAGGGCCGGGTTTTCATCGAAGAACTGCATCAGGCCTTCATAAACGATGGAGGAGATGACGCCTTCGATCTCGCCGTTGACGAGCTTGTCCTTGGTCTGGGAGCTGAAGCGTGGATTCGGCATTTTCACCGAAATGATCGCGATCAAGCCTTCGCGGCAATCGTCTCCGGTGAGGGCGGGGTCCTTATCCTTGAGAATCTTGTTAGCCTTGGCGTATTGGTTGATGCCACGGGTGAGCGCGGTACGGAAGCCGGTGAGGTGGGTGCCGCCGTCGCCGTTAGGGATGGAGTTGGCGAAGCAGAGGATCTGGTCGTTGTAGGAATCGTTGTATTGGAAAACCACGTCGGCGAAGACGTC
>JBDTNJ010000143.1:0-10820 GCA_039933825.1 Luteolibacter sp. | reverse complement strand
GGATGGTGCGGAAAGGTAGCGCGGCGCCGCCGGAGCCACAGTCAATGAGGGGAGAAAGGATTAGACCAAGGGTGGTGGGGAGGGCTCGGCTTGGTCGGTTCTTTCACGGTTCATTGGCATGCGCTCCCGGCGGGAGCGCGCCACCTGCTGCTAGGTCGCGTTAGGGAGCAATTCTTCCACGAGGTCGCAGTAGGATTTAACATAGGTTTCCCGGTTGTAACGGGTTGCTACGGCCGCTGCTCCCTCTGCGGCGAGCCGGTCTCTCAAGGTCTTGTCCTCGTTAAACTGACGCATCGCAGCCGCCATCGCAGCTTCTGATTTCACACACCGCCCACCTTCCATCGAAGCGATGCACCCTGCATCGCGGGCAATCCATGGCTTGCCTTCTCTCATGGCTTCCAGAATTGCGATCGGTTGTGCTTCGTGATAAGCTGATAGTAGGAAAACATCGCAGCCTGCGAGCGCGTCGAGCGTCTCCTTGCGTGACTGTTTCTCCAGCCAGATAATTCTTCCCGGTGTGCTATCGTTCATGAGCAACGCATCCGCCTTCTGAAAGCGTCGCGACTCTTCGTTGAATTCACTGCCGATGAAAACCAGCACCGATCCCGGAATCGCGGCTTTGCGGAAGGCCCGAGCTCCGTATCCCTGATCCTTTCGATGGCTGTAGTTGGCAACACAAAGGAATACGAAGGCTCCCTCTTCGATGCCATGCCGCCGCCTGAACTCCATCGGGCTCATTCCGCGCTCTTCGCGGTCCACGCCGTTTGGAATGACGCGGCGACCTTGGTAACCGGTTAGCTTGGCGATCAGATGATCATAGAACGCGCGCAAGTCCGCCGATTCGCTCAGGTAGACCGAACGGTCGAAGCACCGCAGCCAGAATGGCATTGCAAAACTCTTCGTGACGGCCCGCAGCCAAAATCCAAGGCCATAGGGAAATTTCGGAAACCTTACCCAGACGAGCGGTGCGTAGCCATGACTGACCAATATTTTGATCGAGCGCATCCGGGGCAGAACGGGCAGCGCCCGATAGAGGGGCAGCCCATGGGATTGAAAGACTACCACATCGGCGTTTGATCGGGTCAGATAATCCTGATAGCTTGTCGTTCCGCAACTCATGGCGATCTCGGGAGCTTTCCCTGCGATGATCCTATATTCTGTAATCGCAACCCCATTCCACGTGTCGGAATCGCGGCCGTTGTTGATACTTTCAGTGAGCACTTCCACCTTCCAACCACGCCCGATGAATCCAAGCGCCATTGCCGCAGCGGCTTCCGAAACACCATCCTTGTTGGGTGGAAAGGTGAATGAAACGATGAGAATTTTCATAGGGTCTTTCGCATTTTCCTAGCTCGATGGCTGATTGCTGCGACCGCTGAAAATCTTGATTCCGAGGAGGTGGCTGATCCCGCGCACCATCTCCCAGGGTACCGGCAGACTTGCGATGATAGAGCGCTTCAGTAAATCCCACCGGATTTTCCCTGAGTGGCGCGTGAGGATGAATGCGGACCACCAACTCGCGGCGACCAAGGCCCTCTTTTGGATCCATGGTCCCGGAACACTGCTAACATGAAGTGCCCGCACGTAAGCGGCTTGGCAGGCGAGATAGGCGGTCCTGGAGGTGGCTTGGGACGGGTGATTCCGGTAAAACACCGTGGATCGCTTGGAGTAGTGGAACTTTTTGCGGCGTTCCGCGATCCGCAGCCAGAGATCAAGATCCTCACAGGCGTTGATTTCCGGTTCGGTCCGGAATCCGTTCATTTCCGTGAGCAACGATTTCCTGATCACCGCTGACGACGGGGTGATATATGAGATATGAAAAAGCTCGAGTGCCACGTTGTCATCCATGACTCCGTTAGGTGGCCCCCAGGTTCCTGACCAGTTTTCCGGAGAGTCCTTGAATGCCATCGCGCTGCAGAATCCTATGTCGCACCCGTTATCCAAAATGCCTTTCATGAGATCCGAAAGGTGATCCGGTGTCCACAGATCGTCATGATCCAAAAGTGCGACAAATTCTCCGTTAGCGGACTGGATGCCCGTATTCCTCACCGCGGCAATCCCCAGATTCTCCTCGTGCCTGACCACCCGCAGGCCGGGTGCGCCAGGCGATTGAAGAAACGTTGCGATGATATCATCAATCGGTTCGGGCGAGGCATCGTCGATTACCAGAATCTCCACGTTCCGGTAATCTTGTTTGCGGACGGACTCCAATGCATCCGCTAGATAATTCCTCGCCTTGAAGGCGGGAATCACCACGCTGACGAGCGCTTGGTCGTTAGATTGATTCACTGGGTTCCGTAGGCGGGTTTCATGCTCTCATCCGGACGAGACGGGCAGGCACGCCTGCGACGATCGAACCTGCCATGATGTTTCCTCTCGCCACGGCTCCTGCGGCGACAATGGCTCCATCTCCCACAGTCGTTCCCGGTAGGACGATCGCGCCGGCTGCAATCCAGCAGTCTTGGCCGATGGTGACACCCGAGCCTTCCATGTCCCATGGCTGAAGGCGCATGGGAGTGCCAATGGTCGTGCCGTGGTTGGATCCGACAATAATCACACCGTTGGCGACCATCGTATTGGAGCCGATTTGGATTCCCGCTCCAGCGGTGCGGATGTTGCAGTTGTCTCCGATGTAAACATAATCTCCCAGAGTCAGGTGCGAGTCCGATCTGGCTCTCATCGGGTCGTCATTGATATCAATGATCGAGTGGGCTCCGATGGTGCAATTTTTTCCCGTATGAAAGGCTTCTTTTTTGCCCGTGATGACGGCGGTAGGTGAAAGAAAAACACCACGTGTTTGAAGCGATGCGCGCATCCGGAGTTTTTCAAGATATCCGACGAGATCTTTCGCGATTAGATTCAGCACACCTGTCATCGTTTGTTGGCTGCTAGGATTGAAGGGGGTTTCCGCCGAGCGCGGCGAGTTTGCCGGCCAAGGTGGATCCGGGGTCTGCTGGCATGCGGTTCCGCAGTCTTTCTGCGGCCTGCGTGCCCATGGACTCCAGCCGGTGGCGCTGCTCCCATGCGGACCGAAGTGCGTCGATCACCAATGCCGTGGAGGCACCTGGAATGAGGAAACCACTCTCACCATCGATGATTTCCGAAATTGCTCCAGCCACGGCGGTGGCGATCACAGGCCGGCCCAGCCACATGGCTTCGAGCATCGCCAATGACATGCCTTCGTGCCGGGAGGGAAGCAACAGCGCGTGGTTTAATGTCCAGATTTCCTCGGGTGTCGCATAGGGGGCGAGTTTTACCCGATCCAAGTCCAGTTGCTCGATGAGGCGTCGACACGTGGCTTCCCATGGGCCGTGACAATGGAGATTCACTTCGATCGGAAGCTTCCGGATTTCCGGGTCGGCGAGTGCTTCGATCAACAGATCCTGTCCTTTGGCAAATGGCTCCATTCGTCCGACCATCGCCAGTTTAAGGACCGTCTCCTGTCCGCCGGGCCAGGGAAGGGGGAGTGCGGGCGTGCCTGATTGAAGTGGGTTCCAGATCACTTCTGCATTATTCACGTCATAGGCGGTCTGGGTGCGGAACAGGCGCAGATTGTCCTCGGAAACAAAAAACACCCTCTTGGCAGCGGAGTAGGCAGCCCTTAATCGAGCTGCTAGCAGATCATCAGGCCAGGATGCCACGGTATTCGCCTGACAAATGATGGCGAAAGGCAGCCCGTTCTGAGCAAGATATTCGATCCATCCCAATCCATCGGAGATCCCCCCTTGGGAAACCACGACCAGATCCGCTTGTTTCCAGTTGCCCGGACTGGGGAAAGGGAGCTGACCTTGGCTACCCCGGAACTTCGCGTTAAATGCGCTGGTCCAGCCATTGAGCCGATGGTTGTGGGTTCCGTAGCCGTGAATTTCGATTCCCGCTTGCCGCAGGGTGTCCATTTTTGGTGCCCATCCCCGGATCACAGGATAACAGACTTCCACCTGCGTCCCATGTTCCGCCATGGCGAGCGCGGCGAGAAACCACAGTTCCTCGCTGCCTGCCCAGGGCAGGACTCCCATGGTGGTGACGATGGAAATTTGCATGTTAGGTTTGCGGGCCCGGAGGCCGTTCAAATCCTGGATGGAACTTTGCCCGGATTTTGCGAAGCTTCCGATCGATCCTCCGGAGCCACGCCGGCGTTCTTTGATCAAACATTCCCAGACGCTTGTCGAACCGGGGCAATTGGGGAAATAGCGGCAAGGGAAGGGGGTATTGGACTGTCGCCCGCTGGCTCATCTCACCGATCAGTGCCTGCCACTTTTCCAGACAGACCTTGTGGCTGAATTGCCGGGTGATCAAACTTCGACTCGCAGCCGACATCCTGAGCCAGCCGGACTTGTCTCCGGCGAGGGTCGTGAGAGCATCGGCCGCTGCCACGACATCGTCTTCTACCAGAATGCCGGTTTGTCCATGGTATACGACTTCCGGGATGCCACTGCGGATGTTCCTTGCCACCGGCACCACTCCACATGCCATCGCCTCTAGGACGGCGATGGGGAGGCCTTCGAAGTCCGACATCAGCAGCAATGCCTGGGCTTCTAGCAACTCCCGTCTGACTCCCTCCGCATCGAGCCTTCCGGCGAAACGGATTCGCCCGGCCATTCCTTCGCGCCTCACCCGTTCTTCCAGTTTGGTGCGCTCGGCACCGTCGCCGAGAAAGACGAAATCCATGAGAGGGGACTGCCCGCATGCGGCGAGAAAAACATCCAACACTTTGGAAATCCGTTTCTGATCCTCTACCATGCGGCCTGAATACACGACCCGGAACCGGTCCTCATTCCACTCCGACATTTGTTCCGGAATCTCCACGCCGTAGGGGATGATCCGCACGTCCGCATGGGGGAAGCGTTCTCGTGCCTCTAGGGCGATCCTCTCGGAGACGGCCACCCAGACACCTTCATGACGGGCCGGTGCGGAGCCTTCCGCCAATGCCCAGTATTCAGGGTCGTCCGAATGCAGGGTGAAAATCCATGGCAGCCCCTGATGCCCGGCGAGCTTGGCCGCGAAGTGAGGCGCGGGCAGTGCCTGCGGTAGGAAAACATCCGGCTTCTCCCGGTTTAGAAAGCGCAGCGTGTCGATCACTCCCAGTCTTGAAGTCGCTGGCAGATGGGTTCCGGAAACAATCACGCCGTCGATCCGCGCCGCCTGATAAAGATTCCCCTCAGTCGGATCGTCTCCGAAATGGTGCAGGTGAAGGCTCACCGGTTCGTTCCGCCCGCGCAGCCCGTGCAGCAGCCCTTGCAACCAGGAAGTGACGCCGCTGATGTCCTCCCTTGCACCGTAATGGGTGAATGAAATCATCTCAGGCCAGCTTCGAGATTAGCTTCCGCACGGCACGCTTGACCAGTTGGTTCCCATCCGCCGCATGCCATAGTATTCCTTTTAGATTGCTTAGCGGCATTCTTCAAGCGGTGGAGGATCGGGTGTGCCTCTGAGTGTGAGGCCTGAGCAAAAGTCGCGTCAAAAAGTGTCATCTACGACTCCTGTATTAACGCCGGTTGCCTTCGTTGGAATGGTCATAGCACGGCGTAAGTAAATTCACCCTAAACGATCTGGCGGGCACGGTTTCAAGCGTCACCCAACAGAAGATCCGAGAAACAAAATGGAGGACCATCCAGAAATCATAAGTTGATTTCTCCTAGGCTGCCACCCGAACTTATTAGCGTTGTCGGATTAAGGCTGTCGTGCAGAACTATCACGATCTGTTGCACGGATTTCAAGGCGGGAAGATAATCAATATCTAGCGGAACTCAGGTGGTTGATTGATCCCTGTTTACCTAGGCGAATTTGCCCGCCGTCTTGTTGGATCTAACTATTCAAATAGTTCGGGAAGCTGCATTGCAAAATCGCCCGACAGATAATCTAAGTTTGGAAGCATTCAACTTGAGCGTCGGCTAACCCTGAATCTATCCCGATGGAGAAAACATTCATTAGGTAATGGATAAGATCTGTTGTGATACTCCTCGGTAGGTTTTTGTTGGGACGAACAAACGAAATGGGACCAGGCATCGTCGAAGGGTATTGTAGCCCGGATCGCTTGCAATTCGGAATCCGCCAGTGGATGTCAAAGGCAGTCTTGTCGGCGAGTCGTTGGCGGTCGTTCAATGAAGTAGCCTATGTCGTTGATCGTATAGTATAAGTGGAAATCTTCTGAAACAGGCTTCAATCGAATCAAAATTCGAACTGCAAAACCAATTGATTTGAATGAGAAATGTTTTTTAAGTTTTGATAAACTTATGAGTAGAAACTATTGATCATTTGAATTACTAATTATATATCATGTAAAACTTAAGACATCAGTTTGAGTGTAATATTTCACCAATCATCAATTCCAATCTTTCGCGGTACTTGTAATCCGAGTAATATTCGAGAAATACATTACGATTCTCTGAACATGCGATCGAATTAGCGGATCGTTTTTGAGTATTTGAAAGAAGGCAATGGGTTAATCCGTCTTCGTTAGAATCTATTACAGAAACTAGCCCTGTGCTATTGTGGCAATCAAGAGCGGCATGCCCCCCCGTTGGAAAATAAATGAATGGAGTTCCAGTGCCAAGTGTCTCCATTGCAGTAAGATCAAAATAACTTTGCTGATTTGTGCTAACAACATAGTCAGCCGAAGTCATCCACGAAATGGGATTCTCCATAAAGCCAAGGTCAATCACACCGGGGGTCTCGCGAACATTTCCCCTGCCGAGTAATAGCAAGCGGAGTTTTGGGTTGGTGGCATATGCTCTTTTAAAGGCCCGGATTAATGTTTCAAATCCCTTGATCTCATTTCTCCTGCCGACAAATAGATAGTAAATGAAATCGGGATCAAGGGGCACTTTGAATCGAGGGACGTCGACCTTCGCTCCACTTGTTAGAAATCGAATTTGGTTTTCTTTACACAATAGTGATTCAAAAATTGGAATCACTTGTTTATTGGGAAGAACAATGATATTTGCTCGAGCGAAGGCTGATTTCTCAGCAGACTTTGACCATTCGATATCGCCTTCAGGCTGTAGGTTTGCTTGGACTTCACTGCTAGGAAGTTCGGGCGTATGAGGTTGTAAAACGACCAGTTGATTATCCCCGATCAGATCTGCACATGCGTAAAGACTCCAGACATCGTGAAACCAAATCATCCGGTAATTGGCAGCGTGTTCCACAATAAAGCGGTATCGCGAGTGATCTAGCCATCCTTTGAATCCCGGACTAATAGGAAGGCGCGTTTTAGGTTTATATATCGTGGACTTTCTAATGATCTTACGTTTAAGATTGGCTATCATACTTCCGCTGGGTTGTGGTAAGTCTGGACCCATTAGATAATAAAGTGTAGATGTCGAGCCAAGCAAATTTTGCGCCAAAAATCCGCTTGGACCACCGTCTCTTGGATTGAGGGGATAGTTCGAAAAGATAAGACAAGTATTGATACTGCTTGGAAGGGACATTTCCTTAATTTATTCTTGATTTGCTAGGTGCGTTCAATGTTGGAGTCTATTATTAAAATACCTTGCATATGCCACTATTCTACATTCGGAAACGTTGGAGGTGTGAGATTCAAAGTCCTCGCGCTCATGAAGTCTTTGGAAAATGCTAAGGCCTCTGCTATAACATGATGCATATCCATGTAACGGTAAGTGGCGAGTCGCCCAAGAAATGAAACATTGTCTTCGAGAAGTGCGAGTTTTCGATATTTCGCAAGCAGTTCCTTGTCTCTTTCCATGCGTTTTGGATAATAGGGAATATCAAATTCGCCAGTTTCCTTGCTGAACTCGGTAAAAACAATGGTCTTTTCGTGTTGTTCCCAAGGGGTAAAATGCTTGTGTTCGTGAATGCGAGTATGAAGAACGGATTCTTCGGTATAGTTGATCACTGCGTTTCCTTGGAAGTCTCCATTTTTCGTCTCTTTTGTCCAATACACTGTTCTATAGCCCAAGCGGCCCTCGCTGAACTCGAAGTATTCATCAATTGGGCCTGTAAAGAAAGTGTGGGAGAATTCGGATGTTATCGCATGGGAGTATTTGGTCTCGAGATTTACTTCGATTAATGGGTGGTCCAAGATCCTGCGAATCACTTCAGTGTATCCGTCCTCGGGAATTCCCTGATATGTGCTGTTGTAGTAATTGTCATCGTAGTTGAAACGCACGGGTAGACGTTTCAATATTGATGCTGGTAAATCTGATGGCGGACATCCCCATTGTTTGAGTGTATAGCCACGAAAGAACGCTTCGTACAATTCCTTGCCGATGAATTTCAATGCTTGCTCTTCGAAATTCTGAGGTTCTTTGATCGAAGTGTCCGCCTTTGATGCGAGATATTTCTTGGCCTCTGTAGGGGAGAGTCGGAGCCCGAAGAACTGATTGATTGTGTGAAGGTTGATCGGAAGCGAGAAGATCCCCTTTTCGGCTGATGCCTTGACCCGGTTCACGTAGTTGTGAAATTTACCAAATTGGTTCACGTAATCCCAGACAACCTTGTTGCTAGTATTGAAAATATGAGGGCCGTAGCGGTGCTCCATGATTCCGGTGGTTGCATCACGTTCAGTGTGACAGTTTCCCCCTAAATGGGCGCGTTGGTCGATCACCAGAGAGCGCTGGCCGGCTTCGGCAAGCTCTCGAGCTAGAACAGCGCCTGAAAATCCTGCTCCCACAATTAGGTTCGGTTCGCTCATATCTCAAACGATGTTTTTAGTTATTTTTGAGGCAATTCGCAAATTCTGACAACTACCTGTTCATGTAATGCGTTGTATCCGAGGTATTCGTATAGCATGCCTGACTTGGCTATGAATTCCTTGAACGCCAGATATTCGTGGCTTTGCCATGAAGGGTACCCGAAATATTCATCGAAGAGGATAATGGATCCTACTGTCAGGCGGTCTCCAAGATGCTCAAAGATTGTCTGTGTAGAAGAATATAAATCACAATCAACATGAAGAAATGCTATATTCCCCGTCTTTTCCTGAACGAATTTTGGTAGAGTTTGATCAAACCATCCTTTAACTAAATTTACGTTTTTTAGCACTCCTGGGAATTCATTATTCTGTAGTGAAAACTCACCTTCTTCAAATCCGTTCCTCCAGAATTCTGGAAGTCCCTCAAATGAATCAAAACCGTAGATTGTTTGCGTCGTGTTTTCAGCAATCCGGTTGATAGATCTTCCTTTCCAGACTCCAAATTCGAGAAATAACCCATCACGTAGTTCTTGTGGAACGCAGTTCAATGAAAAGTCAAGAATCTCATCAATAGATTGGAAGGATTTTGCTTTTGATAGATTTTGAAGGACATAGCTTGCTGATTGTTCTCTCGATATTCTCAATGCGATATTGTCAAGGTTATTGCTTTGCGATATCAGACTTGCGATGGAACGCATTTCGGCTGCTAAGCCGTATGTTCCCAGTGGTTTCTGGATCAACTTCTGGATAAATGTTCTGAGGTTCATTGTGCGATTGTAAATTTTCGGGAATCAAGGCGTAATGCCCCATCTGGTTTGTCACCGCGCAGGTCGAATTGGTTTGAACGTTGCACAGAAAAAAAGCAAAAGGCTTCCTGTCGTTCTATCGATTGGCCGCTTTCATCTAATAAAACTCCTTCGACTCTGTAGTCGCCCGAATTGAATAATTCTGCAGGGAGAGGGAAGCGAACACATGAAGTGTTGGGTGGTATTTTTTCTCCAGTGTCATCGTAAATTCCAGAGATTACCCCAGTTCCAAACGTGTTGTAGATAGTAAAGCCAATATTTGTTGAGTGAGGCAACAGTTGCGTGAAGCGGAATTCGATCGCGACGGCATCTTCAGGGCTGAATGTCATAGCGGGTTCTCCGCTTTTCGTTTGAACAATGCTGCAAGTTAAGTTGTCCCTTGATCCCTTTGCGTCTTGGGCACCGGGAATACTTTGGGAGACATATCGGTCAATGATTGATCGTGTGCCGCCTTGTGCTGCGATTTTTCCGTTTGATACTAGCAATGCGGTGGAACACAATGTCGACACTGCATTCATA
Organism: Luteolibacter sp.; assembly: GCA_039933825.1. Classification (GTDB taxonomy): domain Bacteria; phylum Verrucomicrobiota; class Verrucomicrobiia; order Verrucomicrobiales; family Akkermansiaceae; genus Luteolibacter. Next base: position 842 of record JBDTNJ010000143.1, on the reverse strand, counting down.
TTGTGACTGACAAATAAGACAGTCCTTCCGTGGCCTGCCACGTCTCTCATTTTGCCTAAACATTGTTTTTGGAACTCGGCGTCCCCCACTGCAAGGACTTCATCAACTATTAGTATCTCTGACTCCAGATGCGCTGCGACGGCGAAAGCAAGGCGCACGTACATTCCCGAGGAGTAACGTTTGACTGGGGTATCGATGTAGCGTTCGCAGCCGGAGAAATCGACGATTTCATCGAACTTGGCCTGAATCTCGGCCTTGCGCATGCCGAGGATGGCCCCGTTCAAGAAGATGTTGTCGCGCCCGCTGAGTTCCGGATGAAAGCCGGTGCCGACTTCCAGCAGGGAGGCGATGCGGCCCTTGGCCTTGATCTCACCGGTCGTGGGCGAGGTGACGCGGGAGAGGATCTTGAGCAAGGTGGACTTGCCCGCCCCGTTGCGGCCGATGATGCCGAGCACCTCACCCTGCTTCACCTCGAAGGAGATGTCCTTGAGGGCATAGACGTAGTCGGAAGGAGAAGATGCTGAAACGCCGAAACGCTGAAATGCTGAAATAACCTTGGGGCTTTCTTCATTCTCTCCTTTCAGCTTTTCAGTTTTCAGTTTTTCAGCTTTTTTCGCCCGGTCATTCACCTGCCCGATCTTGAGATAAGGATCCTCCTTGCCGCGGACCTTGTGCCACCAGCGGTTCACGTCATGCGCAAGCGAGCCGGTGCCGATCTCCCCGAGGCGGTAGAGTTTGGATACATTTTCTACGGAAATTACTACACTCATGCTATTTGAAATTCTGAAAAGCTGAGAGGAAGACGGGGGACGGGGGACGGGGGACGGGTGACGGGGGACGGG
>JBDTNJ010000142.1:0-21292 GCA_039933825.1 Luteolibacter sp. | reverse complement strand
ACCGCATCCGACGTGGAACGGACGATCGGTTTCATGTTCAACCTGAAAAAACGCCTCAATGGAATCATTGCCTTTCATACCGGCAAGTCGATCGAGGAAGTGGAACGCGATTCGGACCGGGACAATTACATGCCTGCCGAAGTCGCGGTTGCCTATGGTCTTGTAGATAAGGTGCTCGAAAGCCGCAAGCAGTTGCCGGATGCCGTCGTCGCCGCCATCGAAGAGCCGAAAGACGGACAATAAAGTTGCCTCCCCTCGAGTTCTTCCTCCTTGTATCTTTCCGATTGACTCCCTACATTCGCCACCATGGCCCGCGCTTCTAATCTAACGATGTGCTCTTTCTGCGGAAAGAGCCACTCGGAGGTCAAAAAACTGATCGCCGGTCCCGGTGTTTATATTTGTAATGAATGCATCGAGGTTTGTGCGAACATCCTAGAAAAGGAACTGGGCGGCACACCCTCCAAAGGCAAAACCCCTGCCGAAAAGCCGGGATTCAAGATCCCCGCACCGGCGGCGATCCTTGCCAAGCTCAACGAGCATGTGATCGGTCAGGAAAACGCCAAAAAGGTTCTGTCCGTAGCCGTTTACAATCACTATCAGCGCCTCCGCCAGGACCAAGCAAAGCTGGGCGACGAATTCAAGGATGTGGAAATTGAAAAATCCAACATCATGTTGCTAGGCCCGACGGGATCCGGGAAAACCCTGCTCGCACGGACTCTGGCACGGGTACTTGATGTCCCCTTTTGCATCGTGGACGCCACGACCTTGACGGAGGCCGGTTATGTCGGCGAGGACGTGGAAAACATCATTCTGCGTTTGCTTCAGGCGTCCGACTTCGATGTCGCGCGCGCCGAGCGTGGAATCATCTACGTTGACGAAATCGACAAGATCGGCCGCAAGACCGAAAACGTTTCGATCACGCGTGATGTGTCCGGCGAAGGCGTGCAACAAGCCCTGCTCAAGATTCTCGAGGGTACCGTTTGCAACGTTCCACCGCAAGGTGGCCGCAAGCATCCGCAGCAGGAATACATCCAGGTGAACACGGAGAAAATCCTATTCATCGTCGGAGGTGCATTCGTCGGCCTCGAAGACATGGTAAAGCGCCGCTTGGGAAGCAACACGCTCGGATTTCACTCGGATTCAACGAAGGAAAATCTTGATGATCCAAGCGTGAACGTGCTCGAAAAAGTCCAACCGGAGGATTTGCTTCATTTCGGTCTGATTCCCGAATTCATCGGTCGCATCCCTGTCATTTCCTCGCTGCGCAAGCTCACGGAGGACGAGCTGATGTCGATCCTCACCGATCCCAAGAACGCACTGGTCAAACAATATAGCAAGCAGCTTGCCATGAACGGCGTGAAGCTCCGCGTCCAGCGCGATGCCCTGCGAGCGCTCGCCGAAGAAGCCGTCCGACGCGGCACCGGTGCCCGTGCACTGCGATCCATTTTTGAGAAAATGATGCTCGAGGTCATGTTCGATATCCCCTCCCGTGAGGATATCGATACGGTGACCATCAATCGTCAAGTTGTGCTCGGGGAAAAGCAGCCACTCATCCGCCGGAAGCGCGCGGACGAAGATGCCGCCTGATCGTTGCATGCCCGGCACCCCTTTGGCCGGATCTGACGTCCGGGCACCTGATCCATCTGCGCTTTAGGAATGATGAAATGACCCCTCATTTCACAGGAATCACTTAGAATCAATGCTTGCCAGCGTTTTGATTGTTGCTAGGGTAGCGGCATCACTTTGCGTGAGTTGCGCAACTTGAACCGAGAACAAGCACCTAACCTAAAATCACCATGAAATTTGTTAAATTCCTCATCGTTGCAGCTGCCGCTTCATTCCTTGCCGCTTCCTGCTGCCCTAGCGCAGCACCAGCCAAGATGACGCCAGCCGCCACCAAGTAATCGACCTAAGAAAACCCGGCAGGCCTTTGCGGGCGTGCCGGGTTTTTTGTGCCCTGAAATCCGCCTAAATTGGAAGGCAGGCGCGGTGCCGGGGCACACCGTTGAACGAATGATCCAGTTCCAGCCGCTGCCACATGCTGGCCACCGCCCGTCCGAGAATTTCGACATCCCCCCGCGCGTCATGACGGCGGATATTCTGCGAGTCGATCCGCAATCTCGAAATCAAATGATCGAGCGAATGGCCGGTTCCCCGAACCTTGCCGAAGAGCATTTTCGACATATGAATCGAGTCGATGCTGTGCACCTCCCGCATCGGCAGTCCATGGCGGCGGCAGGTGGCAGCCAGAAATTTGCTATCGAATCGCAAGCCGTTGTGCGCAATCAAGGTCGCGTCCCCGGACCAGGCAGCGAATTCGCACAACACCTCCTCGGGTCTAGCCGCATTGGCGACGTGGCGATTTCCCACGCCCGTGTAGCTTTCGATAAATGAGGAAATCGCCCGCCGTGGTTTGGCAAAGCTGGCATACGTTTCATCCGGGCACAGATTCCCCGCAGTAAAGCGCATGGCCGCGATCTGGATGAACTCATCCTGCTCTGGATCCAATCCGGTTGTTTCTAGATCATAAACCACGAAGGAATGGCCGGAATGATGGGCATCCGTCCAGAAGAACGAATGCCTGCATTCTGGGCAATTCACTCGCGTGCCGAGCGCGGACTTCGGCCCGGTTAGACTTTCCTTACAGTTCGGGCAGAAGACATTCATCAGCCCATCGCCTTTTCCATCAGGGTGTTCATGCGCTTGACTGTATCGCGGGCGTCTTCGAGCAGGCCGGCGGCGATGAGGGCGTTGTCGAGGAGTTGGAGGGCGACGAGTTTGGCGAGTTCCGGGTTGCTGTCCTTAGCCTCTGATAGTTTTTTGACGAGCGGATGGCGCGGGTTGATTTCCAGTTCCACCTTGATCTCGTCTTTGAAATTTTCATCCATCGCCTTCATCATCTGCCGCATCTGCGGGCTCATGCCGTCGGTGGGGACAAGCGCGATGATCGGGCTGTCTACGAGACGTTTGCCGCTGGCGACCGAAGTGACACGGTCGCCGAGTTCGGATTTGAGAAACTCGCAGAGAGCGGTGGTTTGTTCATCGGATAGGGATTCACCTTCGGCAGCGCTGTCCTCAAGTTCCACACCGCCGTGGCGGATCGAGACGAGTTTCTTGCCTTCAAACTCACCCAGCGACTCGACGACGTATTCGTCCACGGCATCCGTGAAATAGACGACTTCGAGGCCACGGGCTTTAAAGGCTTCGATATAGGGGCTGCTCTCGACCTGCTCGCGGCTGCCGCCGACGAGGTAGTAGATCGATTCTTGGCCGTCCTTCACGCGAGACACGTAATCAGAAAATCCGCAGACGGCCCCGGGCTCGGTGAGAGAGGATTCGAATCGCAGAAGTTTTGCGAGAGCATTGCGGTTAGGGTAATCCGTGGCGATGCCTTCCTTGAAAAAGCGGTCGAATTTCTTGTAAAAGCCGCGGTATTTATCCGGATCAGCTTCGGCTTCCTTTTCAAACATCTTGATGACGCGCTTACTGATAACGGCACCGAGTTTGCGGACGAGCGCGCTATCCTGCATCGTTTCGCGGGAGATATTGAGCGGGAGATCCGCACTATCGACAACGCCTTTCATGAAGCGCATCCAGTCGGGAAGCAGGCCTTTTGGCTCGGCATCGATGAGGACTTTTTTCGAGTAAAGTGAGACTCCGCACTCGACTTTGCCAAAGCCCATGCGCTCGGGATTTTCACTAGGAGCGAAGACCAACGAGTTGATGGCGATCGGCGCATCCGCGCTGAAATGCAGGCGGTAGGCGGGCTCGTCGAAAGCCTTGCAGGTAAACTGATAGAACGCCTTGTATTCGTCCTCGGAGATTTCCGACTTATTTTTCAGCCACAGCGCCTCGACTTCGTTGATGCGGGTGCCGTTGAGAAAAATCGGGAAGCCTACGAAATTGCTGTATCGCTCGATGAGATGCTTGATCCGGACTTCTTCGGAATACTCGCTCAGTTCTTCCTTTAGGTGCATCACGATTTTCACACCCCGTGTTTGGCCGGGGGAATCCTCGATTTCGTAGCTAGTCTTACCGTCGCTGGTCCAGACCAGTTCCTCGCCGTCTTCGCGCCAGCTACGGGCGTGGACTTTTACTTCGTCTGCGACCATGAAGGCGGAGTAAAAGCCCACGCCGAACTGACCGATCATGTTGCCCGGGCTGCTGCCGCTATCCTTCACGGATTTCAGGAACGCCTTGGTCCCCGAGTGGGCAATGGTGCCGAGATTTTTCACCAGTTCCTCGCGCGTCATCCCGATTCCTGAATCAGCAATCGTCAGCGTTTTCGCCTCCGCATCCGTGGTGATGTGAATTTCCAACGGCAGCGTAGGCTCATGGATATTTTTCTCGGTCGCCTCGATGTGGCGGAGTTTTTCCATTGAGTCCGAAGCATTCGAGATCAGCTCGCGAAGAAAAATTTCCTTATCGGTGTAGAGGGAGTGAACCACCAGATCGAGCAACTGCTGGATCTCGGCTTGGAACGTGTGTTTTTCAATGGTTGTTTCGCTCATGGGTAAATAGGGATAATCGGTAAGAACGGCGCGAACATACCCATCAAAACACGCCTGTCAAAGCCGATGGGTAGGAGTAGCACCGATGAAGAAAACTCACAAGAATGACCGAGGGAATCACCTCACCCAGCCACCGTGGACAACAGGCATGGTGCCTTGGCCGACATCCGAGTAGGAAGTCGGGCCGCGAGCGCCTTCGAGGGCAACACCGGTGGCGCTTTTCCACGCAGCGCTCATGCTTTCGCCGGTGTGACAGCCCCAACTCTTGCAATAGGCGGTGCGGCTAAAGATGGATGACCTGATGCGTGGAAGATCCTTTTCGTGAAGCCACGCATTGGACGCTCCCATGATTTCATTGCTGTAATCAAAGAGGAAGCAAAAACGGTTAGAGTGACCAAAGAAATCGAAGGTTTCGATGGATCCCCGAGGGCGGGAATTGAGCTGCTGGATGAAATTCGCGGATCCATTGAACCAAATAAGCGTTGCGCGGTTCTTGGCAGCCACCTGGCTGAGCCACGTGGTATAGGGTTGCCCATCCTCACGTCCCCGGGCCTGATAGCCAGGCTGATAGATCATCCAGACAATCGCTGCATCAGCCCCGTATGCCTTGCGGATCTCCGCAATGCGCAGGGTCGAGGCGCGGACAAAATTCGCCCACCATCGGTCGTGCTGATCATCCGTCACGCGCAGATTCTCCCACTTCCGCATCGCCGGGCCACCGGTGACGATGACGTGCTCCGCGTGGCTCCATGAGGTGAGGAGGAGAAATGCAAGGGCAATGAGGCGGGCTGAGCGTGGCATGGAAGGAAAAAAGCTGAGTGTTTATGGATGAGTGTTGAGAGTTGGAACAAGAGAGCGAGGTGAGTTTCAAATCGGCCTCTTAACTCTCAACCTTCCACTCTCAACTTCCTCTTACTCTGCCGAACCGTTACGGATGATTTCGAGGAAACTCTGGGGTTCCAGTGCGGCACCGCCGATGAGAGCACCATCAATGTCCGGGCATGCCATGAGTTCCGCGGCATTGCCGGGTTTCACACTTCCGCCGTATTGGATGCGGATCTTGGCAGCGGCGTCGGCACCGTAAAGTTCGGCAATGACGGAACGAACGAACGCGTGAGCGTCCTGGGCTTGCTGGGAAGTGGCGGTGACGCCAGTGCCGATGGCCCAAACGGGTTCATAGGCGATCACCGTTTCTCCGAGATCCTTTTCCGAAACGTCCTTGAGACCGCCGGTGATCTGGGTGCGCAGCACGCTTTCAAGCTTGCCACTTTCGCGCTCGGCGAGGGTTTCACCGATGCAGAAAATCGGCTTCAGATTCGCCTCACGGGCTTTTTTGATCTTCGCGTTGATCATCTCATCCGTCTCCCCATAAATGGCGCGGCGCTCGCTGTGACCAAGGATGACGTAGTGAACGAAAAACTCGCGCAGCATCAACACGCTGATCTCACCGGTGTAAGCTCCGGAATCATACTGCGAACAGTTTTGCGCGGCGATCTGGATCGCATGCGCGTTCTGACCAGCAGTCGCGTTGTGGATCAGATCGGCGAGTTTCGGAAGCGAGATGAACGGCGGGGCAATCACGATTTCCGAAGAGAAATTCTCTCCTTGGATTTTCGAAAGGAAACTTTTGATGAAGTCCTCCGTTTCGGAAGCTCCCTTGTTCATTTTCCAGTTAGCGGCAAAGATCGGCTTGCGGTTCATAAGTCGTGGGGGTGTTGGTTCGGGTGAAATAATCGGATCAAACTTCGGTGAGAGCGGCCACGCCGGGGAGGACTTTCCCCTCGAGGAATTCCAAACTGGCTCCACCGCCTGTCGAACAATGGGAAACCTTGGTATCGACGCCGAATTTCTTGGCGGCCGTGGCAGTGTCACCACCGCCGACGACGGTGATGGCGCCGCCCTCGGTAGCGGTGGCGATAGCGGCTGCCATGGCCTTGGTGGCACCGGCGAATTTCTCAAATTCGAACACTCCGGCAGGGCCGTTCCAGACGATCGTCTTGGAGGCAAGAATCGCCGCGGTGTAGAGTTTGATAGACTCAGGACCGGCATCCAGGCCTTCCCAACCGGCGGGGATACCGCTTTCGACGGTGGCAGGCTGAGTGTTGGCATCCGGGCTGAAACTGTCAGCGCAGACGAAATCAACGGGAAAAATCAGCTCGACGCCGCGCTCTTTGGCCTTGGACTCCAACTCGCCGACGATTTCCGCACCGGCAGCGTCGAAAAGCGAGGAGCCGATTTCCATGCCGCGGTTTACCTTGAGGAAAGTGTAGGCCATACCGCCTCCGATGATGATCTTGTCGGCGGTGTTGAGCAGGTTGTTAATCAGTGGAATTTTATCAGCGATCTTGGCTCCTCCGAGGATCGCGAGCAGTGGGCGCTTCGGATTATCCAGCACGGCGGTGAAGGCGTTGATTTCCGCCTCCATCAGGAAACCTGCTGCTTTCTGCGGGAGATTTACGCCGACCATCGAACTGTGGGCTCGGTGGGCGGTGCCGAAAGCATCGTTCACATAGACGTCGCCGAGCTTGGTCAGACTGGTGCGGAACGCCTCGACGTTGGCGGGCTCGGCCTTGACGGAAGTGCCGTCCTCGCGCTTTGCCTTGCCTTCTTCCTCGATGTGGAAGCGGAGGTTTTCCAACAGAACAACATCACCTGGTTTAATCGCGGTGCAAGCGGCTTCCACTTCCGGGCCGACGCAATCGCTGAGAAAATTAACGGATTTGCCGAGCAGCTTGGAGAGTTCATCGGCGACGGGCTGAAGGGAGAACTTTGCGATCTTCTGTCCGTCCGGACGTCCGAGGTGCGACATGAGGACCACGGAAGCTCCCTTTTCGAGCGCAAACTTGATCGTGGGAAGAGCGGCGACGATGCGCTGGTTGTTGGTGATGGCACCGGTCACTTTGTCCTGAGGGACATTGAAATCAACGCGGATGAGAACGCGCTTGCCGGAAAGTTCGAGGTCACGGATGGAAAGTTTGGCCATGGGCGGGAATACCGCATTACCGGCGGCCCCATGTCAAGCGATGCGTTGTTCCGTGCTGCTTCGCCCGCCCTTTTATCGCGGAATCGGGGCGACCCGGAAACGTTCGTGCTGGCGGCGGATCTGGGAATCCTGAGGCGAGAAATTCACAGCAAGTTGAGACCACTCAAGGGCTTTGGCGCGATTCCCCTTGGCAAACTGAAGCTCGGCCATGGTGTCGAGATAGGCGGATTGATCGGGATTCATCGCCAAGGCTTTTTGCATGTAATTTTCCGCTAGGTCAAGCTTGAGGCGGGCACGGGCGGCGAGCCAAGCGGCGGTGTTGTAGGTATTTTCGGAGGCGGGATAGCGCTTGAGCACTTCCGCCATGAGATCCCATGAAATATTGAACCACTTGTTGTGTTCTTCAATCAGGCCCATCTTGCGCAGGGCAGGAAAAAAGCTGTCTGCCAGAGAGCCGTCACCAGGGAACAGTCGATGGCATTTTTCCAAGACCGCGATGGAGCCTGCCCGATCGATTTTCAATTGGTCGAGCGCCCGCGCCATGTCAGCCTGCATGCGCTGCCTGAGCAAGCCAACGGCAGGCAAGCTGGCGTAGTCAGAGGAAGAATACGTCTGGGCGAGGACTTCGGAAATGGAGGCTACCTGTTTCCACTGGCCGGAGTCTAACATATCATCCACAATCAATTGCAGACCCATGGAAAACTCCGTGGATTCCGGATCACACTCGCGGACAGCGCGGGCCCACCACTCTTCCGCGCGCTTATAGTCGCGGCCGTAGGCGTATGCGTGGCCGATCTGGATGGACGATTCGATGCTGCCCAGAGCGAGTTTATCCGCCCAGACATCATATGCCACAGCATCTGCCGGCCGGCCGGATTGGCGCAGGCACGCTGCAACGTAGGCATAACAATCCGGACGGGGTTCTTGTTTGAGTTCGGTAACTCTAGCGATCTGTTTGAGAAAAATGGCAACAGCATCATTCCATCGACCGGCGGCGGATAGATCGAGAATGTGCCCACCCCAGAAAATTTCGCCGCGGGCGGTTTCGGGCAGCTTGTCCCATGCCTTGAGACCTTGTTCCGCATTGCCGCCTTTGGTGGATAGCTGAGTTGCAATAAAAGAAATTCGTTTGATCAACACCCCTTGCCTCTCCGCAGGCGTCCGGTCGATGGCGGCCCATGCGAGGGCCAACCATTTTGCCCGCAAATCGTGAGGATCCGCGCCGATGTCGAACAAGGCGAGCATCGCATCAAAGCGCTCCGCACGGCTTGCAGCGGGGTTCAGGTCCGCAAGCCATGCCCACCATTCGGTGGTTTCATCCTCTTCCCCGAAGCCGGCGGTGACAAGATCCGTCCAGCGCCCGGCATCCTCGCCGGCCCATGCGATGCCGATTTTTTTCGCGAGCACGGGCGCACCACTCGTGCTTTCTTGATCGCCGAAAAGTGTTCTCAGAAATTCGGTGAATGCGCCGGCGTTCTTTTTGGCAAGGGCCTCCAAAGGCTTGATGTATGCCGCATCCGCTTGGGCCGTGAGACCTCGGCGCTCAAGAAAATTTGCCATCGACACCAGTTGCGAAGTCACTTCCGAGGCATCGTGGTCGCCATCCGCATCGTCTTTCGCCAGATGCTCCATGCGTTTTGCCACCCATGCCGCATAATCGGGATTTTCCGGATCGAGGTTGAGCGCCTTCTGGGCGTCCACGACACGCTCTAACGACTCAAAATGTTTGAAAGCGCCAAAGGGCGAAACTTTAACCAAAGCCTCTTCCGCCTGCTTGGTCTCTCCCAAGAGAAACAAGGCATTGATCGCATTCTGGCTATCTCCTTCGTTGCGATTGCCAACAGCCCGCGTGAGAAACTCCAGATCCGCCGGCCGGATTGACTTTCCTTGCCAGCGCTTGATCGCAAGTGCCGTATAGGATTTACGCACCGCGCCATCCCTATTGTCCGCCAGATCCGCCCGCAACCAAGGCAACGGGTCACCTAGCAGAACAGACATCGCCGCGCTAATCCGAGCCTCACCCGCAGCTGTCGCGGAATCTCTGGCAGCTTCCAAATCACTGGCGGCTCGATGAAGCGCGAGCTGCCAGGCCTCCGAATTTCTGCCCTTGATCGCTTGGGCGCGTTTCAACTCTTCCCCCAAAGTACCCTGTCCGCGGTGAAATTCCGCCAACGCCATCAGCCCGGCGGCGTCCGCAGGGGCCATTTCCAGGAAGTCACGGGCTCTGGCAGGATTGCCTTCCAACAAACATTCGCGGGCTGCATGCACGGCGACTTCCTTTGCTGCCTCTTGAAACCGGACGCGGAGTTCCGGGCTCTTATCCGTGGCGTAAAGTTTGAGAATCTGCCGCCATGCACGCTTTTTCGACATGAGATTGAGCAAATTCACCTTTTCGTTAGGTGATGCCTTCGCGTAGCGCTCAATCAGACCGATGATTTCCGGATCCGTCTCCGGTGTGATGGAAAGCTGGTTTTTCCGGATTAACTCACGCGCTCGAAATGCCTGCTCTGGATCCTGCCCGTTTGCCGCTTCTTGCAATGCCGGCAGCGCGGACTCACCCACATCCCAAATTTTCCGCGTCGCTTCCTCGCGGGTCTGGAAATTCTCATTTGCCAGGTCTTGAATCAAGGTGTCGACTGGCTTCCCCGGCGCATCAACCACAGTCTTCGCGACCGCCAACTGCGCGGCTGCCGAAATCCACCCGCAAGTGGAGAGACCCGCAAACACCACGACAGACGCAAGTTTCATCTGGCTTTGAAGTTCAGAGGTTTCGAGAATAAATCAATGCCCATCCTATCACGCGGCGAAACTTTCTCCACATGAACAAGTGACCACTGCATTGGGGTTACTGACTTTGAAGCCACCCTGCTGCAAGTCGTCGGAAAAATCCAGCTCACTGCCGCTGACAAAAAGCGCGCTTTTGGGATCGATCACTACATTCACGCCGTTGCTAGGCACTAAAATATCGCGGTCCCGCGGGCCATCCACGAGATCCATCTTGTATTGCAAACCCGAACACCCGCCGCCGACCACCGCGATCCGCAGTGCTCCTTCAGGCCGCCCTTGGCGATCCAGCAAGGTCCGCAAATGCGAAGACGCTCCCTCCAACACTTTCACCAGCTTTTCATTGCCGATTTTATAGTTCACCACCGCTTGCATGGCCGGAACTTGCCTCCCCCCGCTGATCGCGTCAACAGCAGGCTTGAAAACAAAACGGACCACCCCTGTTCAGAGTGGCCCGTGGAAATTTCGTTGGAACGGGACCGAAAGGTCTCAGGCGTCCGCAGTTTCGGTCGCTTCTGGAGCGGCGGTTTCCACCACTTCGACCGGAGCTTCGACGACAGCCTCGTCGGCCACCTTCTTCGCGACTTTCTTGGCAGGAGCCTTTTTTGCGGCAGCTTTCTTGGCGGCAGGTGCCTTTTTCGCGACGTCTGCTTTCTTAACGGCTGGTTTCTTCACGATACCGCCGAGCTTGGCCTGTTCTGCCTTGCGCTTCACATAATCGGCGCGGCGACGGCGTTTGATGATCTTTTTCGTTTGTTGTCCCATGGTTGGTAGCCATTGGCGTAGGGACTAAGGCGGGGTGTATCAAGAGGAAATCTCACCAGACTTCACTCTTCTTGCGATTCGCATTCGACATCCCCCCTATTCCCGGCGGAGATTCCCGCCCCATGGCAGGCATCATCATCGCACCACGAGCACGCATTTTTCACGGTCACGAGTGGATTTATGCCACCGAGATCAAGAAATCCTTCGGCAATCCGCAACCCGGAGACGTCATCACCCTCAAGGATTTCCGCGACCGCCCGCTCGGCACCGCCATCTATAATCCGCAATCCCAAATCGTCGCCCGCCGCTTTTCCCGCCGCAAGCAGGACCTCGATCTGGACTTCTTCGTCCGCCGCATCGGCCAGTCCATCGAGCACCGAAAAAATTCCCACATTGATGAAACCCTCGCCCGCCTTGTTTGGTCCGAGTCCGATGGACTGCCCGGCTTGATCGTCGATCGATACGGCGACCATCTTTCCGTCCAGACGCTCACCCTCGCCATGGACCTGCGGAAGGAAATCATCCGCGACGCGCTCATTTCCCTTTTAAATCCAACCTCCATCGTCCTCCGCAACGATTCCCCCTACCGCAAGGCCGAGGGCATGGAGCCCGGCATCGAAATGCTGCATGGCGAAAACCCTGGCCCGTTCATCGTCCACGCCAACGGCCTCGCCTTCGAGGTCGATCTCTTCGACGGCCAAAAAACCGGCCTCTACCTCGACCAGCTCCAGGCCCACGCCGAAATCGCCGCCCTCGCCAAAGGCAAGCGCGTGTTAGACTGCTTCACCAACCAAGGCGGCTTCGCCCTCGCCTGTGCCAAAGCCGGTGCCGCCCATGTCACTGCCGTCGATGTCTCCGCCACCGCCTGCGAGGCTGCTAGGAAGAACGCCAAGCTGAACAACGTCGAAATCGAAGTCCTCGAACACAACGTCTTCGATTTCCTCAAACACGCGAAACCTGAGTATGACATGATCATCCTCGATCCCCCGAGCTTCACCCGCAACAAGGCCACCCTCATGGACGCCATGCGCGGTTATAAGGAAATCCACCTGCGCTCGCTCAAACTGTTGGACAAAGGCGGCCTGCTTTCCACCTTCTGCTGTTCCTATCACGCCTCCCGCGAGCTGTTCATGGAAAACCTGGTAGATGCTTCCGTGGACGCGAAAAAATCCGCGAGATTCGTCATGAACCACAGCCAACGCGCGGATCACCCGATTCTGATCTCGATTCCTGAGACCGGTTATCTCAAAGGCTTCACTGTTGAGGTGATCGCCAGCAGATAAGAGTAGTCCAGGATTTCAATCCGCTCTTCCTCTCCGCCAAGCGGACTGAATCCCACCCTGGCTCTTACTAATAGACTGCCACAACCCGCAGGTAACGACCGGGATCGCTCGTATTGACCGACGCCGTGCGGAAATTGTAGGCATCAGGTGAGGAGAGGGTCACTCCTGCCGAGCTCCAGTTCTGTAGATCGGTACAGGATTCCACCGCGTAGCTGACCCCTGCGGCACCAGCGTAAAAGGTAAGACTCATTTGGTTCGTCGCCATGACCGGTCTGGGCAGGCTGCCGCTCAAATTCTGGTTCGGATCGAGGTTGAAGGCATAGGCAAGGAGCAGGTTCACACCGTCATTGTTCGGATCTAACTTAAGACTGGAGCTGTAAGTGAATCCATTTGAAACCAACCACGGTTTCACACTCGATACGCTCCCCATGTTGACTGACGGATAACCCAACCAAGTCGGCGAGGTAAATCCGGACTTTCCACTAAAGAAATAAACCTTGAATCCAGTGGCGGCTGAACTGAAAACGAACGACCCCATGGTGGGGGCATTCCCCATGAAACAGGCACTGACCAGCTTGCCACAGGACAGGAACGCGCTACCGCCGATGGCAGTGACACTGGCGGGAATCGTCATGCTCGTCAGATTTCCGCAGCCGATGAAAGCAGAAGCACCAACATTGATTACACCGTTAGAAATGCTGATTCCTCTCAACCGGACGCATGCTTTGAATGCGGAGCTGCTGATGCTTGTGACGGTGCCGGGGATGGTTACGATTCCGACCTTCCCACCGGGACACCGGATGACGGTCGTCTTCGCTTTGTTATACAAAACACCGTCCGCGCTGCCGTAGGTTGAATTCGACGGCTCCACGATGATTTCCGTCAGATTGGCGCATGAGGAAAAAGCCGAACTTCCGATACTTGTGATGGTTCCCGGGATCGTCACGCTCCCCGCCTTGCCTGCGGGAAACTGGATCAAGGTGGTTTGGCTTTTGTTCAGCAGGACTCCGTCGAAACTGCTGTATACCGTATTCGCTGGTGCCACGGTGATGGCAGTGAGGCTGTTACAGGATTGAAACGCGGATGTTCCGATACTTGTGACGCCTCCCGGGATCGTCACGCTTGTCAAGCTGGTGCATGATTCGAAGGCTGAAGTCCCAATACTGATGACGCTGCCGGGGAGCGTGATGCCATTTAACTTGCCGCAGGATTGAAACGCGTAGTTTCCAATGCTCGTGACATTCCCAACCAGCGTCACGCTTGCCAGATTCGCGCAAGAAGCGAATGTACTGCCCGAGATGATTGTAACCCCGGCGGGAATCGTAACACTGGCCAGGCTGGCGCAGCCGCTGAAGGCTGAATCGGCGATGCTGGTGACGGATCCGGGAATTGCGACGCTTATCAGGCTGCTACAGTCGCCGAATGTGTAAGTGCCGATGCTGATGACACCCTCAGGGATCGTCATGCTTGTCAGGCTGCCACATTTTTCAAAAGCGGAATACCCGATGCTGGTGACCGTGGCCGGCATTGAAATTTCCGCCAGTTTTCCACAACCATAGAACGCGTTGTTGGCGATCTGGGTGAGTCCGGGGGCAACTGCGAGACTTGTCAGACTGGTGCAATAAGCGAAGGCATAACTCCCGATGCTGGTGATGGTACCGAGAAGAGTGACGCTTTCCAAGGCACCGCAGGATTGGAACATGGAATCACTGATGGTTGCTACCCCAGCGGGGATAGCCATGCTCGTCAGGCTACTGCAGTATTCAAATGCCGCAGTGCCGATGCTGCTGACGGTCTCCGGAAGAGTCAAAGCAGGAAGAGCACCGCAGGAAAAAAACGCACGATTCCCTATGCTTGTAACTCCGTAAGGGATTGTCACGTTCGTTAGCAGGACACAGGACTCGAACGCGCTGTTTCCAATGCTGGTTATATTGCCGGAAATCACCACGCTCTGAAGCTTTCCACAGGACAAGAAGACGCCGCTCTCGATGACGGTGACGCCAGCCGGAATCGTCAGGCTGGTTAAATTGCCGCAGTATGAAAACGCGTAGGCTCCGAGATTACCTATATTGGCCGGCAACGTCAGACTCGTCAGGCTGGCACATGATGCAAATGCACTGCTACCGATGCTGGTGACCGTGCCGGGAACCGTCAGATTGGTGAGCTTCCCACATGTGTCAAATCCACTGTAGCCAATGCTCGTGACACCGGAGGGAATGGAGACGCCAGCGAGATTGTCACAGTTGCTGAACAGGCCATTCGACACTGCGGTGATACCATTTGGAAGCACCATGCTGGTCAGACTGCCGCAGTGCGTGAACGCATAGGGGCCAATGGTCGTGAGGCTGCCTGGAAGCACAAGGCCGACAAGAGATTTACAGGACTGGAATGCATACTGGCCGATGCTGTTGAGGCCGGCAGGAAGCGTGACATTCGCCAGCTTGGGACAAAGTTGGAACGCGTAATCGCCGATACTCGTCACCCCGCCGATGATGTTCACGGTTGTCAGGTTTTCGCAATTTGCGAATGCGCTGCTGCCAATACTGGTTACCCCGGCGGACACGGTGATGGAAGTCAAGCCACTGCAGTATGCGAAAGCACTTGCACCAATGGCCGTTACGCTGGCGGGAATCGCCACGTTCGCCAGACCGCTGCACCCGGAAAACAGACCGTCACCGAGACTGACAACTCCATCAGAAATCGTTACGGCGGTCAGTCCGGTACAACCCGAAAAAATTCCGCTTCCCTGGTTCGCGACATTGGCGGGAATCGTGACGAACGTTAGTCCTGTGCAATGGAAGAATGCGTCGCCGTCAATGCGCGTGACAGTGGTCGGGAGCGTTACTCCGGAAAGTTTGTTGCATCCCTGGAATGCACCGCTGCCAATGCTGGTAACACCCTCAGGAATCACCACAGAGGTCATAGCCGAACAATCGAAGAACGTATTGGCTCCTATGCTTGTGACCCCGGCGGGTATCGTGAAACTCATTAGCGAGTTGCACTGAAAAAAAGCAAATAGACCGATGCTGGCAACGCTTGAAGGAAGCGAAACGCTCGTTATCAGGGTGCAGGATGAAAATGCACTGCCACCTATACCTGTGACCGGCTTGCCAGCGATGGTATCGGGAATCACCACCGCACCCGTCGCTAACTCGGGATAATCCGTGATCGTGATCGAAGTCCCGTTGTCCGTGTAGGTGAAATTTCCGAATTGATCCGCCCGTGCGAGCTGCGCGACACAGCACAGGGCGATGATCCACATCCAAACGTTCATGGGCTTTCGTTTCATAATCATCCGCGGTAATTTACTGTAGCAAGTCTCCGGTTTCCCAGCAGAGGTTTCAATTTCTATTTTATGGTGACGGAATCGCCTCTCGCGAGCTCTTCATGGAAAACTTGGTAGACGCCTCCGTGGACGCGTAAAAATCCGCCCACTTCGTGATGAATCACAGCCAGCGCGCCGACCACCCAATACTGATTTCCATTCCGGAGACCGGTTATCTCAAAGGCTTCACTGTTGAGGTGATTGCTTCTCGATAAATGGGATTTATGGGAATCATGATTCCCCTACCTCCCATCATTCCCAGATGCCCAGCACCAGTTTGTCACCAGAAAGAAACAACCCAAGCCCGATGTCGTCATGCAGTTCCACTGGGATGAGGGATTTCTTTTCCTTGGTGGAGAATTTCACGCGGGATTTGACGATGTGGCCTTTTGCAACAAGTGCGCAACTGTCATCGAGCTGGCGGATCCACAGACCGCCGGTAGGCAGGCTGGCTCCGACGGTGCGGCCTTTGATCCAGTGTTGGTAGGTGCCATTCGCATCGAAGAACCAGACGCGCCCGTCCTTGCGATCTTCCGGGGCCTCGGTGAACGGGCCGCAATCGGACTCGATAAAGACGGCCCAAGAGTCCGGGAGGATGCCGAAATCGTCGCCGTTGGGGATGAGTAGGTCGTTTTTTGGAAAATGATAGTGCGGCCAACCTACGAACATTCCATGACTGGCTTCGGTGCGGCTGACGATCAACGAGCCGTCGTCACTGCGGGTGAAGCGATCAATATACATGCCGCGCGACCGGAGTTGCTGGGGGAAACATTCCTTCCACGGATCGTCGATTTTGGTCCATTTTCCATCAGGTGTTAGTTTCACAAAACCGCGGCCACGTTCGGAGCCGATCGACACGATCCAGGCTTTCCCGTTCTTGTCCGCGCGGGCCCATGCGATCAATGGCATCGAGTCTTCCGCGTCGGGATCTTTGCTTTTCGGAATCAATGTCGCGCCTTTGACCGACCACTGCTGTTTCCCCTTCACGGAAAAGGCGGTCACCTCCTTGTCGAACTCATCGATGTCCGTGGTGATCCACCGACCATCCGGCAGGAACGCGCCATACCATTCTCTGCCCCAGCCATCGCCTCGGTGGACCTTGGCCTCGGCGAGGAGGATGCCTTTTGCGTCGTAGAGCTTGCCGGACTTCGGCGTCCAGATTTCAAAGCGGTCCTTCGTGATGCGCCGCCAGACGGTGCGATAGGAATCACCTTCCTTGAGGGCGGAGTCCATCGGCGCGGTGGCGTGGATCGACACTTCGAAGGTGGTGGTGGGAAGGTCTGTCTTGATCTCGGTTTCCTGCAATTTGTCCCCAGAAATCATCCGCTGCACCAGATCCTCCCTTGCTCCTTGGATCACGTGATCCGTAAACTCTTCCGGCACCTTGCCCGTGGATTTCCACACCTCGAAATCTTGCTCCGCCGCTTTGCCAGCCGCCTTCACTTCCTTGTCCCATTCGTCATCGCCCGGATTTTGGATGGCCTCCTCCGCATGGAGCAGCGAGATCATGCCAAGTAAAACACCGAACCAAACCACCCCGCTTCGTTTCATGGGACTTTCCTATCAAGCGCGACGCGGTTTGCAACTCCGCAAGGCGGTCGTTTTTTCAAAGGCACCGCGAATCTGGCGAATCCTGCGAATCAGTAAGAGACACACCTTTGAATTTTCCAAGGATTCGCCGGATTCGCACGATTCGCGGTTCCCTCCTCTCCTTTCAATACCATTCCTCCGCCGCAGTTTCCTTCCCTTGCAATTCCCATTTCCGCAGCTCAGGTTCCTGCCCCGCGCTTTCCACCGCTTCATGGACTACTCTTCTCTCATTTCAAAACGCCGCGAACGCTTCTCCGAACTGGAGGAAGCCGTGGGCGATCCTGATCTTTTCGCCGATCCCAAGCGCGCAACCGAGATTCTCCGAGAGCACGGGAAACTCAAACAAACGCTCGAACTATGGGAAAAACTCGAAGCCACCAAACGCCACCTTGCCGATAACCTAGAACTTGCAAAATCCGATGACCCTGACTTCGCCGCGATGGCCGCCGAGGAAATCCCCTCACTGGAGACGGATCTTGCGAAACTCTCAATCGATCTCCAATACGCCCTTCTCCCGTCCGATCCAAGCGAAGACCGCGACGCACTGATCGAGATCCGCGCAGGTGCCGGCGGGGACGAAGCATCGCTCTTCGCCGCCGAGCTGATGCGCATGTATCAACGCTACTCCGACCTTCGTGGTTGGAAATGTGAACACCTGGAAAGCAGCCCATCTGAAGTCGGCGGGTTCAAAGAAGTCATTCTGAAAGTCACGGGGCAGGAAGTGTTCCGCTATCTGAAGTACGAATCGGGAGTCCATCGCGTCCAGCGTGTGCCGGCCACCGAGACGCAGGGCCGCGTCCACACCTCCACGGTAACCGTCGCCGTTTTGCCGGAAGCCGAAGAAGTGGACATCGAGCTGAAACAGGAAGACCTCCGCATCGAGGTCTGCCGAGCAGGTGGAGCCGGTGGCCAGCACGTGAACCGCACCGAGTCTGCGGTGCAGATTTTCCACCTTCCTACCGGCACCTATGTCCGTTGCGAGGACGGCCGCTCACAAATCAAAAACAAGGAAATGGCGCTCCAGATCCTGCGTTCCAAGCTTTACGAACTGAAACTCCGCGAGCAGCAGGAAGCTTATTCCAACCACCGCCGCTCGCTTATCGGCTCCGGCGACCGCTCGGAAAAAATCCGCACCTATAATTTCCCTCAGAGTCGTGTGACCGACCACCGCATCGGCTTTACCTCGCACAACCTAACAGGAATCGTCGCGGGGGATCTCTACGAATTTACCAACGAACTGCAACGAACCGAGATGGATGAGAGACTGGCAGAGGCTGGCTTGTGAAATTCAACCGTCTCAGCCTCGTTTCATCGGCAAATCCTGACAATCTCCCAACGGTGAGGAGTTCGAATGCACGTTATGGCCGATTTTGGGACTACCTGGCCGAAACTGAGACTAAAAAGTCCTTTCGTTCTCCTGAATTTCAGGTAATTTGATTTTGTTCAGCGGGTGCTACGGCCCCTCAAGAACGCCAGCCTCGAAAAAGCCGAGCCATATTTAATCGAATTGATCTCCGGGGGGAAGTCAACCGATCATGGCACAAGCCAATGGCTCAGAAAAAAGCGTGCGTTGAGAGATCCGGGGGGATATCCAACGCGCGCTTTTTTGTTCTACCTGCTATGCCAGCAAGTTCAGACCGATTCGCGGCAATGCGAAAACCTCTGCTTCAAGACTTGAACCCTCCAGCAGCGGTGGTTCTCCAATAAAACCGTGATGCCAAAATCAGCGGCGACGGCGACGCAGCAGAACCAAGGTCGAAAGAGCAGCCAAAGCAGCAGAGCCGGGTTCAGGAACTACATTCCAAGTGACGACGTCCTGCCGAGTCGAATTCGTGAGATAAGTCAGCGCCACAGGTGAATACGTATTGATGTTGGCCAAATATTGATTGGCAAGGGTTGCTGTATCCAAGCTGACCGGTAAAATCCTCACGTTGCCATCGAGTAGCGAGGGGCTGTTGACGGTTTCATTGGTAGTTTCCCAAATCGCCCATTGCACTGCGGCAGCGTTTTGATCCGAGCGGGATGATGCAAGATAGCCACCGACCAAGCGGGAAATCTTGTCATAATTCACAAGAGATATCGGATCCTGGATTTGGTAGATCAGGGTTTCACCATAGCTGATACTCTGCAAGGGATCCACGCAGAACGCATCAAAATCCGTAAAGCGCATCACGCCTGACGGATATTGCTGAGTGAAGCTTCCGTTATCCAAGGTACCCGTCACCGGAAGCCCTGGGACGATATCGACAAGTGTTGCCGAAAAATTCTGGCCTTGGGCCTTCACCGCAGCGACTGCCGCAGCGATAGCCATCGCACAAATCAGTAATTTCGTTGTTTTCATGGGGGGAGGCCACAAACTATGCCGCCCAAGCTATGACATCAAGAAATCTGAAAGATCACAAAAGCAGAAAGCCGAATCAAAACACAAACGACTGATAATCAATTTGTTACATTACAAATTAGATTTTATAACCTAAAATAATTACATGTATGAATGATAAGCCACGCTGAATCAAAGTGAAAAAAGACTCACAAAAGCGATTTTTCAACCGCCTCATGAGACAAACCTGTAACTCAGATCCGTGTCGTTTACGGAGGCCAAGGTGCCTTGTGATCGGGTGATCGGGGCTGACATCAGTCCAGCACTTCGCTCAAAATCTCGCCGTCGGATACCTTGGTTCGCAATAAATCGCCTTTTTTCAGAGCATTGACGGAACGCACGATTTTCCCATCCGCACCAAGCGTAATCGAAAATCCCCGCTGAAATGCCGACTCAGGGCCCAACGTGCGGAGCAGGCCGCGCAAGCGGGTCAAGCGCTCATTGCGCCGCTCCAGCGTTTCATGAGTTACCCTCTCGATGCGCCGCCGCAGATCAATGAGGTATTCCAAACGCCGCTCCAGCACTCTCGCTGGGTGCTGCGACCGATGTCGGGTGCGTGCTTCATTCAACCTCAATGTTGCCGATTCAAGTGATACCTTCACCGTGTGGAATAACTGGCTGCGTGCGGAATCCAGCCGCATCACCGGCTCTAGCAAAAGTCTTTCTCCATCCCGCCTCAAGACGCCGCGCCTGAGAGCGTCAATGTCCATCCGTGCCCGCATCAGCCGGTCCCGGGTGATGCGCCCCAGCCGCCGCCGCAGTTGCGACAGCCGTGTTAGCAGTTCAGCCCCGTCCGCGACAGCCAGTTCCGCCGCCGCGCTGGGCGTGGGCGCGCGCAGGTCGGCTACGAAGTCTGCGATGGTGAAATCGATCTCATGCCCAACTGCGGAAATGATCGGAATCGGGCAATCCGCGATCGCCCTAGCCACCACTTCTTCGTTGAAATTCCAAAGATCCTCAATGGAACCACCGCCGCGCCCGACGATGAGCACATCGCAGCGCGGGTACCCGAATTTTTCAGGGGCACCCATTTTTCCGATGGCGTGGGCGATTTCCAGCTCGGCTCCCCTGCCCTGCACGCGCACAGGAAAAAGCACCGGCTGCACCCAAGGAGCGCGCCGACCTAGCACATTCAGGATATCCTGCAGCGCCGCACCTGTTCCCGAAGTGATAATCCCGATCGTTTGAGGAAAACTTGGAATCGCTTGTTTGCGACTGGCATCAAACAAACCCTCAGCGGCTAGCTTCTGCTTCAGCGCCTCAAACTTCGCCTGCAAGTCGCCAGCCCCCGCCCGTTCGGCTTTTTGCACAATGATCTGCAGCTGGCCGCGCGCCTCGTACACACTGGCTTCGGCGAAAACCCGGACTTTCGCCCCATCCTCCAGTGCTTCCGCGCCCGGCCGCTTGCGTGCGCCGAACATGGCGCATTGGATCTGCGCCCCAGCGTCCTTGAGCGAAAAATACCAATGCCCGCTGCCCTGTTTTTTCAAATTCGAAACCTCCCCCTCGACCCATACCTCACCGACCTGGATCTCCAAGAGATTCTTCATCCGCCGCAGCAACTGGGTGACTGAAAGGGCTTTCTCCTCGGGCGTCCTGGGTTTCGAAAACAAATCCACGCCGCAATCTGCCTAATCTGGGGAATTTTTCGAGCGGGAAAATTTCTGGTTT
>JBDTNJ010000141.1:0-3658 GCA_039933825.1 Luteolibacter sp. | reverse complement strand
AGGCTTGGGATTGGGCGAGCAGCTCGACGATGTGGGTGAGCACTTCATCGCGGTCGTTGCCGGCGAGGCCAAGGGCGAGCTGAGCCGTTAGGAGACCGTAGTGCAGGCCGATGTCGTGTCGGCGGCCCTGGAGTTCATGGGCAAGATAGCGCTCACGGCGCGCGATCTCAGAGAACGCGCTGGAAAGGTCCGCTCTTCCGTCCGAGAGTTGTCGGGCGAGGATTTCCATGACGGATGGGGTGAGCACGTGGAGACCGAAAAAGCAGAGGTAATTGCCCGCGCGGAGTCCGGGGATCACCAGTTTTTGTTCCGCTTCGGTGGGGGTGGGTTTTTCGATGACGGCTTCGATTTCGTAAAGCCGGTCGTTGCCGGTGACCCGGCGACCGCCGATCGCCCCGTAGTTGGGCAGTTTGCTTTCGTGAGTGGCCTGGACTGCGGAGACCGCGCATTTTTCAGTGGATGCGGTAGCCAGAACTTGGGCGGTGCAGGATTCTGCGGTGCGGCTGAGGTAGAGGTGATCACCGACCATCAGCAGGAATGGATCGTCGCCCGTGAAATCGGCAGCGCAGTGGACCGCGTGACCATATCCGAGCGGCTCGGTTTGTTCGATGAAGCGCATCCTCCGGGCATGAGGGCCGGCGGCGGCGGCGTAGGCAGCTTCGTCACCCGGGTAGATGACGACAGCGATTTCTTCGATGCCTGCGTCTGTGATTTCCTCTGCGAGAATGGCGAGGGCGGACTTGGGAGTGCCATCGCGGTCAACGAGCGTTTGGAGGGGGAGCGTCCGTTGGTTTTTCCCAGCAGCGGTGATGACAGCTTTAATTACTTTCACGTGCGCATGCTGAAGAATCTGAATGACTTGGCAATCTCTGAGCGTGTATCAGATGGTTTTTCGCGCCATATCAAGCTCCGTGCGGAAAACCAAGAACCCACGGCAAACTCTGAAAGCCGAAATGCTGAAATGTAGGGTAATGTGTTTCGTTTCCCGGGCGGGGTTCCAACGATCATGACTCAAAGTTTTTAACTCTTTCAAATACAAGTGACCGCGTGGAGCTTGACGCAGAGCACCCATGCTTGAATCTGCCGCCCTTGCCAGCTTCACCTGACATTTCATCGTTTCTCGGGGATTCCCGCTGGAAGGATCGTTTCGACGACGAAATCCTTGCCGCCGCGAACTCACTCGTGAGCAAGGTGCGTGATTTGCAAATGGAGGAAACCGCACCGGGCTCGATCAGTCTGATCGCGAATGTGGCGAAAGACGAGACGGAGGTGAATCTCTGGCAGTCTGGGAGCGGTTGGGAATTCGAGACGTTCTGTTCGTGCGAGATCGGAAATTTCTGTCACCACGCCGCCGCTATCATGCTGCGCGCGGCAAAGGAACGCGACCCGTCCCGGCTTCAGGGCCGCGGAGTCGCGGGTGCCGTCGCCGCCGCGCTGCCGACGGCACGGGAGCTGATGAAGGACCCGCCACCGGATCTGCCGCGGGTGAGGTTCGAGCCGCGCTTCGAGCTAAAAGTCGCGCGTGAACCGGTGGACCGGGCGACGCGACTGCTGCTGCAATCTCTCGGCCAGCCGGAGCCGGATTTCTGGATCTCCGGCGAGGCATGGGTGATCTACGACAAACACCGTATTTCACTCCGCTCTGCAGCGCCGGAGTGGATCAGCTCGATCACGCACGAAGGACAGCCAGCGATCCTCCAGCACGATGCCGCGGCCGAAACCGCCGCCACCCAGCAGCTCCGCGACACCGGGCTCTCCTCCCTGCAATCGAACTCCGCGTGGAAATTCCTGCTCAATCTCAAAACCCGCGACGCTCACAAATCCAGCGCTCCTGACCGCTGGTTCCCCGATCCCAGCCGCGTGCCGACCGACGCGTTCTGGCACCAGTTCCGCGGAGAAATGGTCGCCCGCCTTAAGTCTCTCAGTTGGACGGTTACCGTGGCGGATAACGTCGGCCACCGCGTGCATGAGGCGGATCCGGAAAAATGGGACAGCTCTCTATCACCCGGTGACGGTGGATGGTTCAGCCTGTCGGTCGGTTTCGACGTCGGCGGACAACGCTACGACCTGCTACCGATTCTCGCAGGTTTGTTGGAGAATGACTTCCTCGAGGAAACGCTTGATCGCCCTAACAATGGCCACATTTACGCGCCGCTTCCCGATGGCGACGCGCTGAAATTGCCAATCGGTCGGGTGCGGAAAATTCTCAATCACCTCGCCGCCCTCATCGACCCGAAATTCCCCGACAAGGCGCGGCTCCACGCGCTGGATGCCGCGTCGCTCGCCGGCCTCGACGGGTTGGGAATCGATACTCCGCCGGATCTCGCAAAACTGGCCGGGAAACTCAAAGACTTTTCCGGCATCGATGCGGTGCCGACCGCCACCGGCTTGCACGCCACGCTGCGGGACTATCAGCTCGCCGGTTTCCACTGGATGCAGTTTCTCGCCCGCCACGGCTTGCACGGGATTCTGGCGGACGACATGGGCCTTGGAAAAACCCTCCAGACGCTCACCCACATCCTTACTGAAAAGCAATCCGGCCAATCACGCGGCCTGCCGACGCTTGTCATCGCGCCGACCTCGGTCGTCCCTAACTGGCGAGCGGAAGCCCTGAAGTTCACCCCCGATCTCCGCGTGCTGGTGCTCAATGGACCTGACAGGAAAAAGTATTTCCGTTCCATTCCCCATGCCGATCTTGTTCTAACCTCCTTTGCCCTGCTTCAACGCGACATCGACAAGCTCGCCACCGTCCCGTTCCACCTCGTCGTACTCGACGAAGCGCAGTATATCAAGAACCCGCGGTCGAAGATGGCGCAGGCCGCTTGCAAACTCGACGCCCGCAACCGCCTCTGTCTATCAGGGACGCCAATCGAGAACCACCTAGGCGAGTTGTGGAGCTTGATGAATTTCCTCGTTCCCGGTTTCCTCGGCACCGAGGACGCCTTCAACAAACGCTTCCGCACTCCCATCGAAAAAGACGGCGATGCTGAGCGGAACGCCGTGCTGAAGGAGCGCGTGGCCCCGCTCATCCTGCGCCGCACCAAGGACCAAGTGGCCAAGGAGCTGCCGCCGAAGACCGAACTGGTCCACCTCATCGAGCTGAACACCGGCCAGAAAGATCTTTACGAAACCGTCCGCGCCACCATGAACAAACGCGTCCGCGAGGCCATCGCCGCCCGCGGCATCGAGCAATCACAGATCGTTTTCCTCGATGCTCTGCTCAAGCTCCGCCAGATCTGCTGCGACCCGCGCTTGCTGCCGGAAGACTACTCGAAGGACGTCGTCGAATCGGCGAAACTCGATTTCCTCACGGAGTTGTTAGCGGTGCTCATCGAAGAAGGCCGCCGCATCCTGCTGTTCTCCCAGTTCACCTCAATGCTCTCGCTGATCGAGGCGCATCTGGTGAAGGAAAAGATTCCCTATCTGAAACTCACCGGCGCGTCCAAGGATCGCGGCAAGCTCGTCGAGGATTTCCAGAATGGCAAAGCCCCCGTCTTCCTCATCTCCCTCAAAGCCGGCGGCACCGGCCTCAATCTCACCGCCGCCGACACCGTCATTCACTACGACCCGTGGTGGAACCCCGCCGCCGAGGCCCAGGCGACGGACCGCGCCTACCGCATCGGCCAGAACAACCCGGTCTTCGTCCACAAACTCCTCT
>JBDTNJ010000140.1:0-7411 GCA_039933825.1 Luteolibacter sp. | reverse complement strand
GATCGCGCTCATTGGAAACCCGAACGCTGGAAAAACGACACTTTTCAACGCGCTCACCGGATCCAACCAACACGTTGGAAACTACTCGGGTGTCACCGTCGAAGTGAAATCCGGGGAAACATTCACCCCGCACGGCCGGAAACTCCGCGTGCTCGATCTGCCGGGATGCTACTCACTGCGGGCGAATTCTCCCGATGAACGAGTCGCCTTGGACGCCCTCGCCGGCGAGCTTTCGGGCGAGAAAAAACCCGATGTTGTCGTCTGCGTGGTGGACGCCTCGAATCTCGAGCGCCATCTCCAACTGACTCTTCAGGTCATCGAACTCGGACTTCCCTGCGTGCTGGCACTCAACATGGTGGACGTCGCGGAAAAAACCGGACTCCGCCTCGATCCCGCAAAACTGGCGGAGGAACTTGGCATTCCCGTCGTGCCGATGCAGGCGAACGCGAAAAGAGGCATCGTCGAGCTGAAACAAGCCCTGCGATTCCCACACCCTCTCGCTTCCGAAGCGACCTGGATCACTGACCCTAACGATCCCGAATCTGGCAGACGGGCATTCGTCACCCGCCTTTGCGAACTCGCAGCACGCCGCCCGGATGCCCATCAGCAAACCCTGTCAGATAGAATCGACTCCACTCTTCTCCATCCGACCTACGGCTGGATTTCAATGGCCGTTATCTTCTTCAGCGTGTTTTGGGCAATCTTTGCTTTCGCACAAATCCCGATGAGCTGGATCGAAGCCGGGCAAGGCGCGCTCGGCGACTGGATCCAATCCAGAATGGCTGATGGCGATCTCCGCTCGCTCATCGTTGATGGCGTGATCGGCGGCGTCGGAGGCGTGGTGATGTTCCTGCCCCAGATCCTGTTGCTCTTTCTTTTCATCGGGCTGCTAGAAAGCTCCGGTTACATGGCGCGCGCCGCCTATCTGATGGATGGTATTATGGCGAAGGCCGGGCTCAGCGGAAAATCCTTCCTGCCGCTGTTCAGCTCCTATGCTTGCGCTATTCCAGGCGTGATGGCCACACGTACCATTGACTCATCGAAGGAGCGGCTCGTCACGATTTTCGTTGCCCCGTGGATGAGTTGCTCGGCGCGACTGCCGGTGTATTTCCTCGTCGTCCCGCTGCTGCTGCATGAAAACGAAGGCACTTGGAAGCAAGCGATGGTCCTGTTTTCCATCTACGCCCTCGGCACCCTCACGGCTTTTGTCATCGCCCGGATCCTGCGCGGAAAGCTCGGTGAAGACATCACTCCGGGGCATTTCATGTTGGAGCTCCCCCCCTATCGCAAGCCGCAGTGGAATTATATATTTCGGCACGTCTTGGATCGCGCTTGGTCCTTCGTGAAAAAGGCGGGAACCATCATCCTCGGCCTGTCGATCCTGCTGTGGGCACTCAGCACCTATCCGAAATCCTCCGGCACCGACAAGGCGGAAGCGCTTGCTCACAGCACCATGGGCCGCATCGGCGCGGTGATCGAGCCAGTGGTGAAGCCGCTGGGTTTTGACGGACGGATGGGCACCGCGATCCTCACCTCGTTCGCAGCGCGCGAGGTTTTCGTTTCCTCCATGGCCATTCTCTATCGGGTGGACGAGGCTGGCAGTGAAGAGGAAACTCGCAATGTCCTCCGCGAAAAACTAACTGCCGCCAGGTGGCCGGACGGGCGGCCGATTTTCACCACCTTATCATTGGTCTCGCTGCTGGTGTTTTTCATCTACGCATTGCAATGTCTGCCGACCAGCGCCGTCGTGGCCCGCGAATCGGGATCGTGGAAATGGGCGGTCGGCCAATTTGTTTTCATGACCGGTTTCGCTTACTTCGCATCACTCATCGTCTTCCAAACCGGGAAACTTCTGGGACTCTAATACCATGGACTGGCAAACACTCACCGCTGCAGGAATTGTCCTTGTCACCCTCACGATTTTCCTCATCCGCTTGCTCAAGCCCAAGAAGAATACCGCCTGCGGCCATGACTGCGGCTGTGGGAAAAAGTCGAAACCCTGAGGTTCGAATACGTCGCGATCAGCGCCGCAGACCCATGGGGCTCGTCCTGCAACTTTGCAAAAGAGCGGTTCCACTGATGCGAAGAGCTTGAAGTCGCTCCGGTCGCTTGTTATCGCAGCGGTGTGCTGATACGCAAACGTCTTGAAGAACTGCCGGCACTCGGCGTTCCGCTGCATCTTGCCTTGGGGGTTTTCGATGGCGTTCACATCGGACACCAGGAAGTGATTGCGCGGGCCGTAAAAGCCGCTTCCAGGGACGGTGGACTTGCCGGAATCCTAACGTTTGATCCTCATCCGATCCGGGTGATCGCTCCCGATAAAGCGCCCACCTCGCTCCTTGCCACGCTCAATCACAAGGCGGAAATCGTCAGGGACCTTGGCATCGGGCTCTTCATTCCGCTGCATTTCGACGCGACTTTTGCCTCGATTGAAGCCTCGGAATTTATTGATCGACTCACCGCAGCGCCGATCCGGACGATTGCGGTGGGCGAGGATTGGCGTTTCGGCCACAAGCGCAGTGGCGATGTGGCATTTCTCCAACGCGAGGGAAAACTCCGCGGTTTCATCTTGGATGCGGTGCCGCCTGTGATGCTGGACGGTGAAAGGGTGAGCAGCACCCGCATCCGTCAGGCGATTCGCGATGGGAATCTAGAAGCCGCTCGACGCATGCTGGGCCGCCCCTATTCGGTAAGTGGAACGGTGGTAGAAGGGAAAAAATTAGGCCGCACCCTCGGTTTCCCGACTGCAAACGTCGCGACCGGTGACGCCCAATTGCCACCCGACGGCGTGTGGGTCGTCACCACCCTGCTCGCCGACGGCAGGAACTTGGGCGGGGTTGCCAATCTCGGCATGCGTCCCACGGTGAGAGGGCTCGCCCGCACGCTTGAAGTGCATCTGTTCGATTTTGCCGAGGAGATCTATGGGCAGGAAGTGGAAATTCAGTTTGTAAATTACCTTCGCGGTGAAATCAAATTCCCCTCGCTCGATGCACTCCGCGTTCAAATTCAACGGGATGCGGAAGATGCGCAGAACAGTTTCGGGGATTGATTCGCTTGCATCTATCCCCAGCTTGACATTCAGCAAGTTCACATGAACACTCGTCTTGTGAACACTATTTTACCCCTACTCAGCAAGGTTCGTGCACTGCTGGAATCCCGCCTGCGACCACAACCTTTCCGTCGGCGTCGAATCGAAGTGCAACTCGAATTTCCATGGTCACCAAAAAGATGATTTTTTCGGATTTTGCGCTTACGCTCGCTGGTCAAGCCCTCTATACCTCCGGCAGCCATTCGCATGGAGACATTCAAACCCATTAATCCGTTCCGTGGCCGTGCTGCATTATTCGCCACGGTTTCGCTGATCATCCCGCTACTGATCGTGCCTTTGCAAGGTGGAGAAGCCCAAGGCGAGAACAACCTTGCCGATATCGAGCATTCCCGCCGCAGTGCCGCCATCGAGGAAGCCCAGGAACTGCTACGCAGCGGCGATGAAGCCTATCAAAGCGGGCGCTACAGTGACGCTGTGGAAGCCTACGCGGGTGCCCGGGATCTGATTCCCGATGCGCCGATCTCTGCAGAACTCCGAGCCGCAACCACCGAACGATATGCCCTCGCATCGGTCGAGTATGCCCGCATCCTTTCCCGAAAAGGTGACGTGGCAGGCGCAAAAGCCGCCGTGGACAAGATTCTCAGTCCTGCCGTGGACCCTGAAAATGCCGATGCCCTCGCTTTCCGCGGCCAACTCGATGACCCGATCCGCACCAATCCGGTGCTCACTGCGGAACATGCCAAAAACGTGGATGCCGTGCGCCGTCTGCTCTACACCGCAGAAGGTGCATACAGTCTCGGGAAATACGATCAGGCGAAATCCGAATACGAAAAAGTTCTCCGCATCGATGCCACCAATTCCGCTGCCCGTCGTGGCATGGAGCAAGTCGCCTCCGCCAAAAGTGCTTATGATCAGTCGGCCTCGGATCACGCGCGGGCTGAGATGCTCAGCCAGGTCGATGCGGCATGGGAAACCCAGGTTCCAACTGCTGACCTTGCACCGGAGCTGACGGATCCCGGCGCAGGCTCGTCAGATCGTGACGTGGTTTTCGTCAAAGCCAAAATCGATCGGATTATCATTCCCAAGTTGGCAATGGATCAGGTGTCCCTAGAGGAAGCGCTTGATTTCCTGCGGATGCGCGCAACTGAGAATGACACCATGGAACTCGATCCTGCGAAAAAGGGCGTCAATTTCACGGTAAACTTAGGCTCTCCCGATTCACCGGTTGCCCAGAAGATCCGCAGTCAGCGTTTTGATCTCAAGATCTCACAGGTACCGATCTCACAGGTGCTCAAGTATATCACCGACGCCACTCAAACTTCGTTCACGACCGATGATTTCTCGGTGATCGTGACTCCGGCGGGTTCATCCTCTGCCGAACTCGTCTCACGCACGTATCGTGTGCCTCCGGATTTCATCAGTAATCTAACCAGTGGTGAAGCCGGGGAGGCAAAAAGCAATGATCCTTTCGCGGAAAAACCCGCGCAATCTGGGCTGCTCGCCAAACGCATGGGTGCCAAGGAAGCGCTCATGAAACAAGGCGTCAACTTCCCGGAAGGTTCCAATGCCAGCTATACCCCGTCTAACAACATTCTACGCGTGGTCAATACCGCAGTCAATCAGGACTATATCGCACAAATCGTCCAGACCGTCACTCAGACGGAACCTGTGATGGTCGCCGTGCGTGTCACCATGATCACCGTGCAACAAACTCGGCTGGAAGAACTCGGTTTCGACTGGTTGCTCAGCCCGGTGCCGCTCAACGCTGGTGAGACGGTTTTTGGCAGCGGAGGGACGATTGGCAATACGGGAGGTAGAACCGGCGCTGACTTTATCAGCCCGATCAACGGCACACCGGTCCCCGGGGTTCCAGTCAGTCCTAACGGACAAGTGACCAATGGAGTGATGACGAATGGGAACCGCTCGGGGACGACAGCTATCAGTCCGAATAGCATCGACAATCTTATAAGTAACCAGGACGGTTTTTCTCAATCCGCCTCGGTTGCGCCGGGAATCCTCGCCGTAACCGGTCTTTTTTCGGATGGCCAGGTGCAAGCGATCATGCGTGGCCTCAATCAGAAAAAAGGAGTCGATTTGATGATCAAGCCCTCCGTGACCGCCCGCAGCGGACAGGCGTCTTCCATCGAGTCCGTTCGCGAGTTTATCTATCCAACCGAGTATGAACCTCCCCAGCTTCCCAATTCAGTTGGAACCTCAGGCAGTGGCACCACTCCCGTAACGCCAGCCACACCGACGGCATTCCAAAAGAGAGATATCGGAGTCAATCTAGAAGTGCTTCCAGTGGCAGATGCCGACAAGCAATACATTGATATCACCGTAAAGCCCACTTTCACGAACTTTGATGGGTTTGTAAACTATGGCAGTCCGATCAACGCCACTCAAACCGACATCCTTGGTAACCAAAGCAACTTGGTCGTCACGCCGAACCGGATTCTCATGCCTATTTTCAGCAAACAGAGTGTCTCGACCAATGTCCGCGTCGCCGATGGAGCGACCATTGCTATCGGTGGACTGATGACCGAGTCGGTGCAGAAAGTGGAGGATCGGGTTCCCATCTTGGGCAGCATTCCGATCATTGGTCGCTTGTTCCAATCCACAGCCAAGCAACCGACTTCCACGGCCATTCTTTTCTTGGTGAATGTGGAGCTCATGGATCCCACCGGACGCCCTTATCGGAACCGGTGATCATGCAATAACCGATCTTTCAATTTCCACTCATGTCAGCCGCCCCTAGGGAGCCAGAAAATTATTCAATCGATGAGATGATGGATCGACTGAAGAAGCCCTCTACCGAGGATTCTGAAGAAGATGGCGAGCTGGTCGTTCGTGCGGATGGCACGCAGGCCATCCGCATTCGCAAGCGCAAACGCCGCACCGCCCAGCCGGTTAAACAGGATGCGATCCGCCTCCGTCGCTCACGAATCATGCAGGTCGCTGCTGCCATGGTCCTTGTGATTCTCGCAGGCCTCACGATCGGAACCGCTGTCATTTATGCTAACAGCCCGCCATTCCGTGAAGCACTGATTCAAAAAATAGCCCTAAGCACCGGTGCGACAAGCGAGTTGCAGATGTTCCGAATGAATCCGAAGACCGCCAACGCGAATAGCCTTTCGCTCAAATGGCCGGAGGGAAACATGCTCAATAGCCTATCAGCCCGCGGGATTATCGCGGAGATTTTCCCATCCAGTTTTTTCGGAAAATCGATGAAAGGTGAGGAAATCACGACACTCGAAGCGACTCTGGCCCTTCAGATCCCCAAGCCCACCGTCCCATCTCGGACCGAAGCATCTCCGTCGGGGGGGCTTCCCATCCAATTCAACCGCTATCGGGCCCCTGTGTTTCACATGACCATGGGAAACCCAAGCGCCCCCGCGATCCGTCTGTACAAGTCGGAAGCATCGCTTTACCCAAACACGCTGAACGGCCGCACCCAGTTCAGTCTCAATCAGGGCCAGCTCACCATCAAAGGTTGGCCAAAGCTGCGCTTGGATCGTGCATTTATGGAATTCCGAAGCGACGAAATCGACATTGTCGGCCTGCGCGTCCAAGACGAAACGGACAACCGTGGCGTGTTTGAATTTTCCGGCACGATCGTCCCCTACAACCCGGATCAGCTCTCCACACTGAGTGTAAGGCTGGACTCGTTTCCACTCGCCGGCATCACCAGTCCGGCCTTGGGCAAACTTTTCTCAGGAAGGATCGATTCGCTACCCGCCGCCAAATCGAACTATCTCGCGTTTTATCCCAGCGAAAACCCATCTGCCAAGCTTGCAATCTCATTCCAATGTGCGCTCACCTCGAATATGGAAGTCACCGGTTTTCCCTTCCTATTCGCTCTCTCGCAAACGCTGGAAGACGATTGGTTCCAGCGTCCGATCTTCGAAGGAGAAGGTGCCAGCGGGACAATTCTGCGTGAAGCGGAGACCGTGAGTCTGCAAGATCTGAATTTTGAAAACAAAGGGCGGATGGCATTGCGCGGTCGGATTTCCATGGCAGCCAATCAAGCACTGACCGGCAACCTCGAAGTCGGAGTAGCGGAAGCCATGATCAACACGGCCATCACTTCCCGTCTCAAAACCTTGTTCGGCCCGACCAAAGAAGGGTTCCGCTGGGTAACCCTTAAAATTGGAGGCTCCGCGAGCAATCCCACGGATAACTTCAAGGAACTTTTCCTCGCGCCCGAAGCGACACGCACCGGGAAGGACCAGGAATCAGATCAACACGGCTCCACCTTCGAGGAGCTGACCCAGCCCCGTTAAGCCGGCCAGCAACCGTCCGGGCCGCCGCCCCCAAACACCCGGAGGCCCTCCTCAAGCTCATGCCAGAAGGCACTGAATATTT
>JBDTNJ010000139.1:0-6748 GCA_039933825.1 Luteolibacter sp. | reverse complement strand
GTTGAAGTCGGGCTGGTCTTCAAGCAGCAGGTCGGGCCGAACGTTCGCATGGACAAAGAAGTCATGTTCGGCAACGTGATAGCTCATGGTGCCGGCAAGGAAATCCCAGTGCGCCTCAGGGACATCTTGGAAGCCGGTCGCGCCGTAAGAATCGAGTGTGCTGTCGCCACCACACGCGATCCAACTCAACAACGAAGACCGGTCGTCGCGTGCCCGCAGCATCATGATCTCGTGATTGCCGCGCAGTGTCACCAAGCGACAGCGCTTGCGCAGGCTCATTAGGAATTCGATCACTCCGCGCGTATCGGAACCACGATCCACATAGTCGCCCAGAGTCACGACCGTGTCGCCGTCACCAAATTCCAGTTCGTGGTCCAGCACCTGAAGTGCGGTCAGGCACCCGTGAATGTCTCCGATGGCAAACTGGCGCATGAGTTTCCTGAAGAAGATGTGATAAAAAACTACTCACGTCCCCCATGCAACCTTAACGGCTCTTTATCTGAGGCGGTGATGGCGAAGCCGATATCCACGCCGAAGGCGATGACCATAAAGCCAGCGTATGGGAAGCATAGCAGGTGCATGACAAGCATCGGCGGTGGAAAACCGGCAGAGTATTTTCCATGCACCCGGTAATTGAAATCCGGCGACATGCCTGACAGCCTCCCGGGCAACAATCCTACCCATGTCCTTCACCGAATTTGAAACCGCCCGCATCGAGGCCGCGATGTCGGACTTCATGGCCAAGCATCGGCCGCCCGTGGAAATCCGCGACAAGCTCGACATCGCTTACCGGATTGATGGTCAGAGCGGAATGGCGCTAACTTAACGTGCTTTTGGGACGATTTCTGTGGCCTGGAATTTCCAACTCATGGCGTGGTTTCGTAAGTAGATGGAAGTTCTTAGATCGGCGTTTATTCGCTCGTGGTTCTTCTCGATCTGAGCGCAGCGGAACAAGATCCTTGGCCATGAGTTCAAACATCGCTTCCAGCAGCGCTTGTTGTTTGCGTGGCATCCCCCTCAGTCCTTCCAAGCTCGCGCTCCAAGGGCGAAGGGTTTCCACCGTGCCTTTGAAACTGATCCGCGTCAGATCGACTTGATGCCTGATGGCGGCTTCCTGCATCAGGGCGTGGATGAGATTGTAGGAAATGCGTGCATCATCACTAACTTGTTCACCATTTCGGGAGTCTTGCAGTGAATAGGGTCAGTAAACGGATTTACGATTCATGTTGATTGGTGAGCTCTGCCCACATGTATCTGCATCTACGGTTTGGGATCCTACTGCCTCGACTTAGCGCAGATTACAAACCTTAGAGCTCCATTTCTTCACTTGAGCTGGCGGTGCTTCCCGGGATGAGGATCAAAGTGGTGTCCGGCAAGGCGACAGCCGCGATCACTTGTTGCTGGAAACTTGGGCGGAACGCATGCCCGATCAGTGCAGGCGCTAAGACAATGAACGGGCGATCAACGCCGTGCAACGCGGGAGGAGTATCCAGGACTTCGCTGCATATCTCGAAACTTCTACTGGGCACCCCTTGCCACCAGAGGTAGCGGATTTTTTCAAGACCTGCGAAAGCAACCGGTTGCGCTCTACAAAGAAAGTCCAACACCCTCGTTTTCGATTGTCGCGATCGATAAACCGCTGAACGTCTGGCCTCTGAAAAAGAACTGGTGAATTGGTGTTTCCACATCGGCGAAAGTAGGCGGGTCGTGCTGGCGGAGCATGAATCCAAATTCCGCAAAGTGCTCCGCGAATCGGGACTGGGAATCGTCTGATTTCAGAGATCCACGGCTACCACGCCTCCCTCACATCCGCGCCTCCCCATTCGATACCGTCCAAAAGCTTCTAAAAGATCACTTGGCAACCCAGCGCTGAATGCTAGTGTGCCAACAAATGATTTCCCCCCCGAAATCTTCAAAAACCCCCACTTCCCAGTTTCCCACTGGAGTCTTGTCCGACAGCCACTCCGGGCACGATCGCACCGCGTCCCTGCCCGCCTTGCGGATGCCTCCTGCAGAAACGCAGACCTCTAGCGCGAGCCAGCTTAACCTAAACGCTGGCAGATGATACCCTCTCTTAAAACCGAGCACTATCAACATGCACTCCACTAAAAACAGCCTCCCACTCGATACCCGCAAAAAGATCGCAGATCTGCTCAACCTTGTCCTCGCCGATCTATCCGACCTTTACTCTCAAACAAAGCAGGCGCACTGGAACCTGCGAGGCTTCCACTTCCGCCCGCTGCATTTGTTTTTCGACGAGCTTTCTGAAATGCTGCTACCGCACATCGACACCGTGGCCGAACGGATCACCGCGCTTGGCGGCACGGCTCACGGCACCATCCGGATGGCCGCAGAAAACTCGCGGCTACCCGAGCTTTCCGAAAAAGTGTTCCACGATATGACCTGCGTCGCAGCTCTGATTGATCGCTATGCAGCCTGCGGGAAATCCGTGCGTGCCGGAATCTCCACGGCCGATGATCTGGAAGACGCCGGCACGGCGGATTTCCTCACAAAGATCTCCCAGGATCTCGATGAAGCGCTCTGGATGCTCGAAGCCCACGAGCCGAAGAGGGACAAATAATCGATTCCATCCATGCACTAACTTTCGCGAGAAAAGCCCCCACCCTCACCGGTCTGAATAGTCTCCTTCAAGAGCGCTTCGGCATTTCTCATCAGACAATCTTTCAAGAAATCCCCCCCAACTCCAACAGATCCGATGCGCGCCTTCATTTCCATACTTTTCTATCTCCTGGTGAGTTCGTTTTTGAAGGCTGATGATTTTACGGCCCCTGCGATCACGATTACGAGCCATACCAATGGTACCATCGTCAATACCCGGACGATCACCCTGTCAGGCGTAGCAAGCGATTCCGGACGCGGAGATAGTGGCATCTCCTCTATTTATGTCCGGGGCACTCTGCCAAATACCACCGCAGCGGGAGCAGGCACGGTGAATTGGAACCAGGCAGTGACCTTGTATCCTGGAAGTAATTCCATCGATGTTTATGCCTACGACAACAGCCCACAGAAAAACCAGCGGTTGATTAACATCGTGATCAATTTTCAGCCGCTCGATACCCTTGGCCCTTTGACCCAGGTGACCAGCCATCAAAATGGACAGATTGTTAACACTAAAAGCATCACTCTGAGCGGAACCTCCACTGACGCCGGACGTGGAAATAACGGGATATCATCGGTTTATGTCAGGGGTTCCATCCCCAATTCAAATGCGGCAGGTGCAGCAACGGTCAACTGGTCCAGAGAAGTCACATTGAGTCCAGGTGCCAACTACATCGAAGTCGGTGCTTATGATAACAGTGATGTCCAGAACTACCTCAGCGAAACACTAACTATCAACTTTCAACCCGTCGATCCTCTGCCGCCGACGATCACCATCTCCAGTCATGTGAATGGGCAAATCGTCGGAACCAGCACCATCGTATTGTCAGGGACTGCCACCGACTCCGGCCGCGGAAACAACGGTGTCTCAAATGTTTATGTCAGAGGTAACATTGCGGGTGCTACGGGCGTCGGATCACAGATTGTCAATTGGTCGCAGCAAATCCAACTCCAACCCGGGGCCAATTATCTCTCGGTATATGCCAGTGACAACAGCGATGTGATCAACCAGGGGCAAGTCGATTTGATCATCAATTTCCAACCAGCCGACACCCTTGCGCCAACGCTCAACATCACCAGCCACACCACGGGCCAAACCGTGTTCACCAGTTCGATCACCCTTCAGGGTACCGCAACCGACGCAGGGCGCGGCGACCGGGGTATATCAGAAGTATATGTCCGAGGAAAAATCCCCAACGCCAACACCGCTGGCAGCGGACTGGTGAATTGGTCCCAAACGGTTGATTTGCAACCCGGGAGCAATTACTTGCAAATTTCCGCCTCGGATGTGAACGAATTTCCGAACGTTGCTTACCAAAATATTGTCATCAATTTTCAACCTCAGGATACGCTGGGGCCAACAATCTTGCTAACCAGCCACACTGACGGGCAAACACTCTCCTCAAAAAGCGTCACCTTGTCTGGAACGGTGACGGACGCCGGGCGCGGAGACCAAGGGATTTCGCAGTTCTATCTCCAAGGAAAATTACCCGAAGTCACCGCCGTTGGAGCGGCCGTGGTGGCATGGAGCAAAACCGTGGATTTGCAGGAAGGGAACAATTATATTTCCATTTTAGCTTACGATAATGCGCCGTTTCCGAATCAAAGCAGCTTGAATATTGTTCTGAAGGTCGTCCCCAACGACACATTGTCCCCAACATTGCAGATCACCAGTCACACGGACCAGCAGGTGGTTAGCACCAATCGGATTCTGGTGGCCGGAACCGCCACGGATGCAGGCCGGGGAAACCATGGAATTTCCTCTGTGTCAGTGAACTTCGTCCGAGCAGATAACGATACAGCCACCATTTC
This sequence comes from Luteolibacter sp., assembly GCA_039933825.1. GTDB lineage: Bacteria > Verrucomicrobiota > Verrucomicrobiia > Verrucomicrobiales > Akkermansiaceae > Luteolibacter. The sequence goes on along the minus strand of JBDTNJ010000139.1, from coordinate 2,317 downwards.
GTCTGTGGCGAACTGGAGCCGGATGATCACTCTCAATCCAGGTAAAAATACCATCTATGTCACAGCCACCGACAACTCACTTTTCCCTCAGTCAACCAATCAATCGATTGTCGTCTATTTCGACGAAGGAGATCAGCTTGCACCCCAGATTTCCATCGACAGTCACACAAACAATCAAGTCGTGGCCACTCCCACCATTTTACTCTCCGGCACCGCTTCCGACTCGGGGTTAGGTGGCAATGGAGTCGCCTTTGTAAAAGTAAATGGCACCGCTGCGACGGGAGGAGTGGCCGTCGGGTCCACAACTGCGACTTGGAGCAGGTCCGTGACGCTAACGCCAGGCGCGAACATTCTTTCGGTAGTGGCCGAAGATACCCACGGAAACAGCGAGGCGAAAACTATCACCCTGCAGTACAATCCAAGCGATCTCCTGGCTCCGCATGTGGAAATCACTTCCCACAACAACCAACAGATCGTCACGACCTCCCCAATCATCGTAAGTGGTATCGCCACAGACAGCGGGCTGGGAGGAAACGGGATTTCCTCGGTGAAAATCAATGGCGTCTTGATTCCCGGGGCAAGCTCGGCGGGTAACGCGAGTGCCAATTGGAGCGGTAGTATGACCCTCGTGCCAGGACCGAATGTGATCTCGGTAGTGGCTACGGATTCAGCACAAAACAATGGAGCTGCAGCCATCACCCTCATCTATAACCCACTGGATACCACGCCGCCCGCATTGGAAATTACGAGCCATCAAAAAAACCAAGTCGTTCTGCAAAATCAAATCACTCTGGCTGGCACCGCCACCGACTTTAATCTTGGCGGCAGTGGCATCACCTCGGTGAAAGTAAATGGAATCAACGCCGCCGGGGGCTCGGCGGCAGGTGGGGCCACTTCGAACTGGAGCCAACCGCTAACTTTGGTGCTGGGTGATAATATTATTTCAGTAGTCGCGACTGATGGCGCGGGCAATTCCACCGCAGCAACCACCACCATTCGTTACAACCCGACCGACAATCTTCCCCCTGAGATTGATGTAATCAGCCATCGAAATGAACAGATCGTAGGAACATCCCAGATTGTCCTAGGGGGAACGGCAACAGATGCGGGATTCGGAGGCCATGGTGTGACAGAAGTGGCGATCAATGGAGTAACGGTTACTGGAGCGACCGCCGTCGGGAATGCACAAGCGATCTGGTCGATGCCGCTCCAATTGGCGTTGGGAGCCAATGTGATATCGATCACGGCAAGAGATTCACTCAACAATCTTGGAGCTAAAACCATTACCCTCCATTACGATCCTGGCTACTCCCAGATAAACTCCAGCTTTTGTTGGGCCAGAAACTATGGAGGAAGGTTATTGGATTCGGCGAATGGCGTGGCCGTGGATGCACAGGGGAACGGTTATGTCGTCGGATCGTTCCAGGGGACAGCCACCTTTGGCTCCACCACCCTCGTTTCCGCTGGAGGGCAAGACATCTTCCTGGCGAAGCTGAATGCACAAGGGGAACTCCTTTGGGTCAAACAGGCCGGCGGGACAGGTGATGACGTCGGCTACGGCGTGGCGGTGGATACGGACGGCAACGCATTAATCACAGGGTATTATATACAAAGTGCCACTTTCGGGCAAACCACCATTTCCCATACCGGAGGCTACGATTTGTTCGTCGCAAAGTATAACAGCACAGGAGTATTGAACTGGGTCAGGCACCCCTTGGCCGCCGATAATATTTATGGGCGGGGAATCGCCGTGGATGCCACCGGTAATGTCGCGGTAGTAGGGTCCTATTATCTAAGCTCTACGACCTCCGACGTGTTTGTCGCCCGGATCAGCCCTGATGGTAATCTCCTGTGGGTTAATGGAGCAGGTGGAAGCGACGATGACCAGGGATCGAACGTTGCTGTGGACTCCAGTGGAAATATCTTCATCACCGGGTTTTTTACCGGAGAAGCTTACTTTAGTGCCTCAGAAACCTTGTATGCCAGTGAATCAATCGAAATGTTCGTCGCAAAATATGATGTGACCGGAGCGCTCGTGTGGGCAGACTCCTCACTCAGCCATGAAGCACAGGGGTCCGGCATCGCAGTGGATGCCACTGGCAATTGTTTTGTCACCGGCTACTTCCGGGAATACGCGGACTTTGGCTACCAAAGCCTGATCTCCGACGGGTTCTTCGATCTTTTCCTAACCAAGTATAGTCCGGATGGAGAAGTGCTGTGGGCATCCAACAGCGGCACCAACGTTGCGATCAACGCGGCCGGCATCGCGCTGGATGCCGCCGGCAACATCTACCTCACCGGGTCTTATGTGGGAGAT
>JBDTNJ010000138.1:0-11428 GCA_039933825.1 Luteolibacter sp. | reverse complement strand
GGAGTGCCTTCGCCGTGGGCATTCATGCCCAGCCAGCCCGTGAGCGGCCAGCGGTCCTTGATATAGAGTTTCCAGCGCTCTTGCAGCCAGAAGACGTCGAGCGGGCTAACCTTCATCGCTTTTTCCAGCGCCTGCATGCAGCTCTCCGTGGAAATCGGACCCTCCACTGCGTGATAGCGGATCTTCCATTTTCCCGGCTCCACCGTGATCACGGACATCGAGAAAATCTGACTCCTGCTCCGCCGCGCGATCAGGCTGGGCAACGGGCTCGCCCGCGTGAGCCGACCGAAAAAGCGCACCAGTTCGCCTTTTCCGCCGACCCGTTGATCCGCCAAAATTCCGACAATCCCTCCCTCGCGGATGAAGCCGGTGACGAGGTGGAAACTGTCGCGCTTGGAAAAAAGTTTGGTGCCCTCCGCCTCGCGTTGGGCGAGGAGTTGCTCGTCGAGAATCGGATTGTTCAGCGGTCGGTAAAACGCGCCGCTCGCATGTCCCGGCGGGAAAAACCGGTTCATGCGCGTGAGGATTTCCCAATTCCCCATGTGCGGCGGCATCAGGACCAGACCCTTTCCGCCAGCCAGCGCTTCTTCGATCAGCTCGGGGTTCTCGACAGTGAGAATGTCACTGATCTTTTCCATCGGCAGCCGCGCCGTGTGGGCAGCGGAAAGCAGATTCGCCCCCGTCCGCCGGAACGACTCGTGGGTCATCTTCTCAAGAGTCGGCAAGTCATACTCGCCATAAAAAGCGATTCGCAGATTGCGCAAAACCACCCGCCGTCGGTCCTTCATGAAGTACCACGCCAACCCGCCGAGCGCTTCACCTAACCGGAAAGCCGTGGGCCCCGGAAGCAGGCTCACGCCTTTTTCCATCCCCGTCTGCGCCAGCCATTCCAGCCGCCACTTCCAGCGCTTGGGGTGATTTTTGAGAGATTCGGCAGGCACTGGGGCCGGATTCTAAAGAGTCAGGGCCCGCCGCGCAAGGCCATGAAAGGAACTTATCGACCGACACTGCAATGCAGCACGAAAAACTCAGCAGGCAAATGCGCGAGCGGTTCGCGCAGTTTGTCGAGTTCCACAGCAGGGCCATGGAATTGCAATTGGGTGAGATCGGCGAGCTTTTCCATCCGGCCGAGCAACTCGCCGACGTTTTCCAAATGCGTGAACACTCCCGCCGCCCCCTCATAGCCTTCCCGGCAGAACGCACGGTCATCGAGGATGGTGAATTCGTAAAAGTAGCAGCCTTTCTCCGAGCGGGTTTTTTCCACGAACTCCTGCATCAAGGCGTGGAATTCAGCGAGACAGCCCGCGTGGGCTTTGAAATACGGATTGATCGTCACGAGGTTTTGCGGAATTTGCATGGCTGGTGCCCTTGATATCATGAGGGTGGAATCAGGAAAGCAGGAAGACGTGAAAATTCATCGTTTCCGCCCTCTGTGTTTTTGATGCTACTTCATTTTAAAAACGTATTTCCCGTTCTCGACGCTCACCTCGGGAGGTGTGTGGCTTTTCTCAAACAAATCATAACCATCCTTGAGATTCTTCCAGAAGTCCTCGTTAGGGTCTCCCGCAGAGGCCCGCATGCGTTCTTCCGTCATGCGGAAAGGGAAAATATTCACGTGGAAAAAGGGTTGCCCACCGGCATGGGCAGCGGCGCACAGCGTGTAGATTTCATCGATTTTTTCATCAGTCATCGCGAGACAACCGATGGAAACGCAGTTGCCATGTACCATGATCGCACTGCCCGTGCGATGGTGCGCCTGATCGTATGCGTTCGGATAGCCGACGTTGAAAGAGAGATGATAGTTGCTGTTCGGATTCATCGCGGCGGGCGGAACGAAATAAAACCCCTCCGGCACCTGCATGTCCCCCTCTGCCAATTTCGGACCGAGCACGCCTGAAGCGCATGCAATCGGGTAAGTCCGGAAACGATCAAATTTTGCCGTCGTGCGATTGCGCACGAACAATTCCAATACGAGGCTGTCTTTGAAAACCCGGATAAAGATGGGATCGCCGTATCGCAAACCAAGGGCGCTTAAGTCGTGTTCCAGATTCGGGCGCACACGGGCCGCCGCCACCGCCGCCCGATCCTTGCCAGAGAGAGAGGATTTTTCACTCATGGTAGGTTCCTTGGTTTTCTTTTCCTCACAGGATGCCAGCGATCCCCAGCAAAGTGCGCAAATGATGAAGACCGCTTTCATTGGAAAGCTTTAATCTCGCCGTCTTCATTCGGATTGGCAAGCCTCCGCCCATGACACTCAAACCACTCGGCGATTCCGCATGGTTGGTGGAGTTTCCCGCTGGCACTCCGCTCAGCCGGGTGCTCGGCTTGGTGGCCGCTTTGAACAACCAGCGCCCGGAAGGCGTGATGGATGTGGTGTCCTCCTTCGCTTCGGTGGCCGTGCATTTTGATTCGGTGGATGGCCTGGAAATCCATGACTGGATCGAAGCGGCGATGACCGATGCCGCGGGTTTTGAAATGCCGACGGGCAAATCGGTTGAAATCCCCATTTGTTATAATGGCCCTGATCTACCGGAAGTGGCGATGCTGCTGGATCTCTCGATAGAAGAGGTGATTGCACTCCACAGCGCGGCGGTTTACACCGTGGCAGCCGTGGGTTTTTCACCAGGGTTCCCGTATTTATCTGGTCTGCCAGAGCGATTGAATCTGCCCAGACGTAAAACACCACGGCTCGCGGTGCCCGCCGGATCCGTGGCGATTGCCGGCGGACAGGCAGGGATCTATCCGTTCACTTCGCCCGGTGGCTGGCATGTGCTCGGGCAAACAGGGGAAAAGTTGTTTGATCCGAACGTTGCGCAACCCGCCCTATTGCAGCCCGGCGATCAGGTGCGCTTCACGGCCGTGGACGAGTTGGAACTTCCGGAGCCTCGGATCATTGAGCCGGTCGAACCTACAAGCCGTTGGATCGAAGTGATCAAGCCGGGAGCACTGACGTCCGTGCAGGATCTCGGGCGTCCAGGCTATGAGGCATCCGGCGTTTCCCCAGGCGGTGCTGCGGATCGGCACGCGCTGCGGCTCGCAAACCTGCTAGTCGGAAACGAGGAAAATGCAGCCGCCTTGGAAATCTGCCTGAGTGGGCCGGTTCTCAAATTCCATTCGGACGCGGTGGTCGCCCTGATGGATGGAACAGGGAAGCCACAGCGCGTCAAAGCCGGCGACGTGGTGGATTTCACGAGGCTGACCAGCGGCGTGCGCGCTTATCTGGCGGTGGCAGGAGGATTGCGGATACCAAACGTGTTAGGCGGTGCAGCCACGGATTTGCGCGCGGGTTTCGGCGGGGTGTCCGGAAGGGCCTTGCGAGCCGGTGATCGTTTGAATTGTGGCGAAGCTGGGCGGATTCCCGGCAGGGGTGACTGGCATATTGGGCGAATGAGCCGCGCTTCACAAATCGAGCTGCGCTTTTTGCCGGGCGTGCAGGAGGACTGGTTCTCCGCTGAGGCACTGCGGCGATTCCGTTCGGAAACCTATCAACTCACACCGAAGTCGGACCGGATGGGCGCGCGATTATCCGGCCATAAACTGGACTTGGGCACCCCGCAGGAAATGGTTTCGCAACCCGTGGCCTGCGGCTCGGTGCAGGTGCCGCCGGACGGGCAGCCAATCATTTTGTTAGCCGGGCGGCAGACAATCGGGGGATACCCACAGATCGGTCATGTGATTTCGGTGGATCTGCCGAAGCTGGCCCGCGCCTGGCCGGGAACATGGGTGAACTTCCAGGAAGTCACCTGGAACGAGGCGCAGGACCTGAAGCAACAGGACGATAGGAATTTCGATTGGTTGCGAACCGGGCTGGAGCTTTTGAAATAACGAGGCGCCGGATGTTTATGTTGGAGTCAGGAGGCCTTCTACTTAAAAAAGTGACAAAGCGACCGCTCACAAGAACAGTATGTTAGTTAATTTTCAGGCTGCCTTTAAGGCAACGTCACTTCGATCACCGCAAAGCACCGGTCTCCCACGACCCGCTCCCTGCGAATAATCTTCTCCCATCCGCTGCCCATGGGCTCTATCCATTCAACTCCGGACATCGAAACGAATGAACCCTCCTGGAGAGTTGCCGACCGCTTTGCGGAATAAATCAAGGAGCTTCCCGTCCGGCGGGCATATTCCACTTGCAGAATCCTGCCGTCCCCGTCTGTTTCCGCCGAAAAGTGCGGTAGGTCTCCGGGCTCTCCGGCCACCCTTTGTTGATACGGCGATGTCCCGTCTATTCCGAAGGCATACTTCAGCAGGTTTGCGACGCCGTCACTGTATGGTGTAGCTGCGGGTGCCGCGTCGATTCCGGTTAACCCCGTCATTTCCGTCCAAGCATGGAAGTCCAGAACCCCGGTAACATCGAGTACGTAGGGCTCACGTCCTGTTTCCTCCGTCACCGCGCCGAAAAACAGACGCTTCCCTACCAGCTGCAACTGGCTTGGTGCTGAGCCCCCCGAGCCGGGGACCATATCAGCCACTAACTGAGTTCCTGCCGACGTCCCATCTGTAACCCACAATTCCTCGCCGCTGATTCCGTCGTTTGCTTGGAAATATACCACCCCTCCCACCGCCATCAGATTACTAGGCGCGGAGCCCATTGAGCCAGGCCGGATGTCGCGCACGATCCTAGTGCCCGCTGGCGCCCCGTCACTGCGCCACAGTTCATCGCCGTGCTCGCCGTCATTCGCCACAAAAAATAGCAGGTTGCCACAGACCGACACGAAAGGGTCAGCCGGAAAATCGAATGGGTACTCCTTGCCGGTGCTGCCGATGGTTCTGACCTGTTGCGCTTGTCCATTCTGCGCCGTCCAGAGCTTCAATCCTGTTGTACCTTTCTCTTCGAAGAAGAATAATCGGTTGCCGACTGCCACCATCGGATAGATCCCACCCGGTCCTTGCCATCCGGCGACCTGCGTCGTCCCAGATTCTGTGCCATCCGTCCGCCATAGTCGGAATCCCGCACCATTGTAGGCTTCGAAATACACTTCGTTGCCGACTCTTGTAAACCAGGCGGGACTCGAGTTTGGAGAACCTGGACTGAGATCCTTAACCAGCCTCGTCGTTTCGCCATCGGTCCACCACGGCTCCTCACCATGCGCCGGATCCGAGGCGGTAAACAACAATCCGCCACCAAACGGTGCTATGTGATTTCCCCATGTTCCCTTAACCTCGATCGCGTCATTGCCATCGGTAACCCACAGCCCACTCTCCGTTTGGTTTTCTGCCTTGAATGCCAACCGATCACCGAAAGGCGTCAATGCGCCTATATACGCCCCGCCACTCCCGGGGTTGATATCTTGGATCAGCGCCGTGCCGCTTGTGTCGCTGCGCCAAAGTTCATCCCCATGGACACCGTCGTTCGCTGAAAAATAAAGCTTTCCACCCACTGCGGTGAAACGTGTCGGTTCAGAGCCTTCCGGGCCCGGGCGGACGTCTGCTAGTATCCGGGTCCCCGCTGCGGTTCCATCGCTGGTCCACGGTTCAGCTCCGCTGAGACCATCGTTGCCATAAAAAACGAATTGGTCGCCCCAAGCCCCCACGCCGCCTGGATAGATTCCCTCATGCCCGTCTCTTGTGCCCTGGAGATCCTTTACCATCCCTGTGCCGCCCGATGTGCCGTTGCTCGACCACAGTTCGAAACCGGCTTGGCCGTCATTTCCTTTGAAATACAGCGATCCCCCTGCCGACGTCAAATCCAACGCCCCCCATGCGGTTTCGGGAGTGGTCACCTGTTTCACTGGCATCGTCCCTGCTTCCGTGCCATCGCTTTTCCAGAGGACCTCGCCCCCTTCGTTGCGGATGAAATATAATATCCCGGCGTTAGCCACGAGCGAGGTTGGCTTCACATTATCTCCCCAGGATTTCACGAGCCGCGCTTGCTCTCCATTGCTGGCCCAGAGGCTGTATCCCTCAAGGTCATTTCCACCAGTGCAAAACAATGTGGCCCCTACCCACGTCAGATTTTCGGGAAACAATGGCCCTGATCCATCATCGGCGACGCCTACTTTCTCAGAAACCGACCCGTTGCTTGTCCACAGTTCACCGCCGACACTCGGGGTTAAAGCCACAAAATACGCCCGGCCTTCAAGGGCTGTTAATCCGTCCACTGACAAAGCGCCGTCTGGTATCGCAGTGAGCAAGGCTGCCGCGCCTTCGAACCACGACCACAGTTCTTTTGCGTTCCCACGGTTCACCGTGATCCACAACCGCCCGGCGGCACCGGCCATCGAGATAATTTGCGCTCCGCTTCCGAGGTCGGCTACTTTCACCGTTTCGGCTTGAGTCCCGGTGGAACGCCAAACTTCGCCGACTGAATTAGCAAAGTACAAATTACCGTCCATTTCCGTGAGGAGATTGGCATATCCGAAAGGCCGGTAAGGCCAAAATTCGGTCCATTCCGCCGGATTCAGCATCCAAGTACCAGCCTCTGTGCCATCACTCCGCCACAGGCCCCAGCCTCCCCAGTTGGAAAAGCCTCCACTCGGGCCATCCGTGAAATAAAGCAAGCCGCCAGCCGCCGTCGCTGATTGAGGCCTGATACCGTAGAGTCCCTGACTAGGGCCACCCGCCATGACGGTTTGATTACCGTCGCTGCTCCAGAGTTTCACTCCGTGTTCGCCGTCGTCCGCAAAAAAGAACACACGCGTCCCCACCGACCGAAGCATGTATGGTTGTGAACCTACGTTGCCTACCTGCAAATCCTTCACCAATCTGGTTCCGGAGTCGGAGCCATCACTCATCCAAAGTTCCCCACCATGAACACGGTCGTATCCCCTGAAAAATACTCGTCCGCCAGCCCCCACCATCTCGGACGGGTAGACCTCAGATCCAAACGGCTGTTGGTTCACGTCCGCTACCAAGCGCGGAACGGCTCCCACGGCCATTGACGCGAGCGCGATCATTCCGCTGGCGATTACAAATTTCATCGGCGCTGACTAGAGCACGCGGCCTATCCAGACACGAGAGGAATCCCGACTGAGAAATACGATGGGCGGATGACGGGTGGCGGCGGTGGTTGGCTGGAGCTCGTGCAGACCGCGGCCCATGGTTGACGGAATCCGCCGTGACCACGAAGCTGTCGGCAATGAGCGAGGTGATACTGGGGATTGATTTGGGGACGACGAACTCGGCCGTGGGGGTTGTGGATTCGGGGTTTCCGATTTTGTTGGCAAACGAGGATGGCCGCAGGATCACGCCGAGCGCGGTTTATGTGGGCAGCGACGGAGCGGTGGAAGTGGGCGCAAAGGCGCTGCGCCGCCGGGCACTGGAACCGGAGCGGGTGGTGACCAGCATCAAACGGCTGATGGGCCGCCGGATGAACGAGGTGGAGGAAAACTTCCCGGTGCTGGTGGAAGCGGGCGGTGATGGGTTTCCAAGAGTGTTAGGAATGTCCCCCGAAGCGCTGAGTGCCGAGATTTTGAAGGAAATGAAACGCGTCGCTGAGTGGCGGATGGGCTGCGTGATCACCAAGGCGGTGGTCACCGTGCCGGCGTATTTCCACGATGCCCAACGCGCGGCGACCAAACGCGCGGGCGAGCTTGCAGGCCTTGAGATTGTTAGAATCTTGAACGAACCCACGGCCGCCGCGTTGGCCTATGGACTGGACAAACTCGGTGATCGCTCGCGAGTCGCGGTCTATGATCTGGGCGGAGGGACCTTCGATCTATCCATTCTGGAAATGCAGGATGGGGTTTTCCAAGTGTTAGCGACCCACGGCGACACCCGCTTGGGTGGCGATGATCTCGATGCCTTGATCCTAACAAAAGTGATGGAGCGCACGGGTCTTACGGAAGTTTCCGGAGCAGCCAGGGTCCGGCTGATGGCGGAGGCGGAGCGGGTTAAACTGGCGCTTTCAACAGATGAGCAGGCGGTTTTCCGGGTGCCTTTTTACGATGGCAGTCGGAGTTTGGAGGAAACAATCACCCGCGGGGAATTGGAAAAACTGGCGGCACCGTGGATCAGCAAGACGTTGCGGCATTGCAAACAGGCAATGGCGGATGCGGCATTGAAGCCGGAGGATCTGAATGCCATCGTGCTCGTCGGCGGCAGCACCCGGATGCCGGCAGTGCGGCGGGCGGTGGCGGAGCTTTTTTCGCGTGAGCCGGATATTTCACAACACCCGGATGAAGCCATCGCACTGGGGGCGACGATCCAAGGCGGCGTGATGAGCGGGGCGCTGCGTCAGATGATATTGCTGGACGTCACGCCACTGAGCCTAGGCATCGAGACCTTCGGCGGCCTGATGAACGTCCTGATTGCCCGCAACACGACGATCCCCTGCAAAGCCGGTGAAATGTTCACCAACGCTGCCGATGGGCAAGTCGCGATGCGAGTGCGGGTGCTGCAAGGCGAGCGGGAAATGGCGAAGGACAATTGGGAGCTCGGGAAATTCGATGTGGCATTTTCGCCATCGCCGAAAGGCCAGGCACGGGTAGGCGTGCAGTTTAAAATCGATGAAAACGGCATTCTGGAAGCCTTGGCTCGCGATGTTTCCACCGGCATCGACACGGTGGTGCGGATCGAGAGCGCAGCCGTCAATGTCGATGACTTGGCAGTGGAAGCGATGATCAGTGAGTCGGTGGAACATGCGTTCGAGGACATGGCTGAACGCGTTTTCACTGAGGCCAGAATGAAGGCTGAAGAACTCCTGCCCGCCGTGGAAGCGGTTCTGGCCCAAGGGCTTGCCGAAGATGACGAACGCGGGGAAATTGAATCCGCCGCCGCCGCGGTCAGGGTCGCACTCAAACAAGGTGCCGCAAATCCACTGAAAGCAGCGGTGCAGCGGCTCGATGCCGCCACCGAGGCTCTCGCCGCCCGTCTGGTGGAGCAGGCGCTGGACGCGGCGCTGGATCGGCGGTTAGGCGGAGAATAGGACCAAACCCGCTTGCATGGGACGCTATCCGCAGGCATCCTCTGATTTCAAGATTTCAACCTGTGAAGCCTAGTTCGATCAATCCAAACGACCACACGCCGGAGGTCTCTCCGGGCGATGACTGGGATGATGCGGATGGATTCGCACAGGACGACGCCGTGTCGGCTGCGGTTTTGCCACCGAGGCGGGTAGCACTTGATCGAGCGGGATTCGCGCCTGTCGAAAATTTTCCGTCCGGGCTGCGGTTGGAGCCGAACGTCGCCCGCAGGGAAGCCAGCGATGACAGGGTGAAGTTGGACGTGCAGGAAATCAGCAGCAGCGTCTTCCGCTTGGAACAACCGTCGCCGTCGTGGTCACTGAAGGCCGTGACGCCTGTGGTGTTCCAAGAAAAAGGGTCGCTAAAAGCAAATTCTAAAGATTCCCGCAGCGAAGATCATGACTGGGGAATCGCTCACAAGTTTTCGCTCAAGTGGATTTTTGGAATTACCTTTGGAGGCGCAGCGGTGATTATCTTATGCCTTGTTTTGCTGCCACTCATCAATCGATCGAATGCCGTGCGAACCACGAATACCGAGCGTGATTTAACAGTGATCGAGGAAGAAAAAGTGGAAGGAATCGATGCGCTCAATACCTTGCTCACGATGCAACCCGAGGCCGAGCGGATTTTCAGCGCCTATGCCAGTGCCGCTGTTGTGGATGATGTGATCGGGCTGCTCCGGAATCCGGCGGCGGTCGAGAAAACCGTCCGGAAGACTTGGCGGTCGTTAGGAGTCCCGCACGATTGGGTGCCACCACAGGAAACCGCGTGGCAGGTATTAAAAGCCAACAAAATCGCCTATGGCCTGTTGGATGGCCGGCTGCCGGGTTTTTCGAAATTCAGCGCTTATTTCGTCAAAAGGGGCAGCGATCTCCAACTGGATTGGAAGGCGAGCACGGGATTTGGAACGGCCGCTTTTAATGAACTTTCAAAAAACCAGGGGGACGCCTCCGAGATCCGCGGCCTGATTTCCCGCAGCAGCTTCTACACGGCCGTCTGGCCAGAGGAGGAATACCAGTGTTATCAACTGCTCGCTCCAGTGGGCGAAACCTCGATCTGGTGCTATGCGCGGCGGACCGAAGCGGCGGGCAATGCGTGTGCCAGCCTGTTTCAAAACGGAGAGATTCTTGAGGAAAACAATAACAGCCAAAAAGTCACCGTCCGGCTCGAACATGGACCTGATGGGACGCTCCCCAATCAATGGTTGATCGGTGAACTGCTTCAATCCGACTGGGTCACACCCTGAATAATTCCCGTGAGCGAAAATAATATCTCTTGGTTCCACTGTGGCCGCTGCGGCGTGCTGTTCCAGTCCCAGTTAGGGGATCTCAGCGGCCGCCTCTGTCCCGAATGCGGGCGCAATCCATCGCTGGGTTTCGATGCGCTTCCGGCACCTACAAGCATGCCCCGGACGCCTGCTCCGTCGGACTCGGATCCGGCACTTGATCCCGGCAGGCCACACGAAAGACACTCCCTGCGCAGACGGAAGAAGAACTATTTCATGCTGAAATTGTTGCTTGGATGGTCTGCGCTGCTAGTCTTGATTATCTACGGGGCCCGTTGGAAGTTTCATGATAATTCTGAAAATCGGAAGCCTGTGATCACGGAATCACAGGTGAAAACCGCCATTGGACAGGACGAAATCCATTTCATCAACGAAACCGCGCCCTTGTGCAATCAGGCATTTGCCGGGTTTCTGAATGCGGGCACGCCCGAAGAGCGCAATCAATTTGTTCTCGATCCTATCAATACGGCATCCCGCATGGCACGGTTCTATAGCCTGAACCCGATGACTAACATTGATCCCTCCACGCTCACCCTCCAAAAGACCGCACTGCTCAATTTACCCAGCGGCAAAGCCCTGGAAACTATCTGGACTTCGAAAGACGATCTCCAGCTAGACGCCGTGTTCATCAACGAGGGTGATGAATGGCGGCTCGACTGGGATCATTTCGTGCGTTTCAGCGACTATCCATGGGCGCTTTTCCTAGCAGGAAGCGGGGAGCCTCAGGGGGAATTCAGACTGCTCGCCCGCGAACGACTGGCTGATGAACGGAAGAACTCCGACACCCTCAGCATTGTTCTCTACGCCCCTCGCTTCGGCACGTTGAACGATACAGGTCTGCAATCACCTGAATTTCTCATCAAGCGCGACACTGAAAACGGCCGGCTCCTCGATGCGGCTTTCAAACTTGAGAAAAATGGAGAACGGGTATTTGGAGTGAAAATTGAAAATACCAATCCTGAGTCCTTGATTCGCTTGCGGGTGAAAGTCAGGCGGATTGAGGAGAATATGGAGCGTCGCTTTGAACTTGAGAAGGTCGTCGCCTGCCACTGGTATTCATCCGACGAACCTGGAGTCCAAGTATCGGAGTCACCCGCGCCTCAACCTCTCGAAAAATGACCCATCGCCTGCCGCATCACCGGCAGTGGATTCGTTCCGGGGAACCAATGTTGGAAGGCGAGGCTGCCTTGATGAATCAACATGGAAAGTCCGTTTGAAGTGCGGCAGCCCAGTTCATTGGCTA
>JBDTNJ010000137.1:0-8444 GCA_039933825.1 Luteolibacter sp. | reverse complement strand
CCGCTGATGCAACGGATGAATTTTGGTTCACTGGCAGGAGAAACCTGATAGTGCATCCCCCGCAATGTTCCCCGTTTATGATTATAGGAGATGTTAGCCTGCACCAACCGGGAGCAGAGCCCGTGTTCCTCAAATTCATGCGCACAAAAGGCCCGCCCAAAAAAGCCGCGTTCGTCTTCCTTTTTCTCGAACTCGACAATGTAGGCACCTGAAAGTTTTGTTTCCTTGAAAATCATGGATGAATTCAGACTGATACTTGAGCGGCTCTTCTAAACCCGGATGCCTCGAAGAATTGGATCATGGATGGTGATTGTTTCATGTTGGCTCCTTCCGCAGGATTCCCGCCTTTTCGAGAGCATTGGCCGCAATCAGGATTTTCCTAAAACTCATCCCCGATATTTCGGCAATTGAGAGAAGATCGTTTTCACCATCGGATTGATTAAGCACCCATAACAATGCAAGTTCATCAAAATCACCGGTCCGTTGGCCACCACCCCCTCCATACAGCCCATACTTGCCGAGTCGTGGTTCACACATGGGTTTCAGATTCAGATACCTCGCGTTATGTTCGAGCACCTCAACGGTTTCGAGGACCATGGTCAGTGTGTCAGCGAGACACTCCTGTTTGATAAAATCAAGATTGTCAGCACTCGTGTGATACTCTGGAAAAGTGCCATGGGGCGAACGCATCAAACAGCCGACCGGCAAATTGATCCCAGGCGAGCAATACTGCCTTTCGTCATACCCATATGGATGAAATTCCGCCACGTGATGTGCAGCGCCGCTGGATGCGAGGACATGGCACATTGCTCGATCGATCAACGCATCTCCCTTGCGGGACTTCTTGTAAGTCACCGTCCCGGCGTCCCCGGCACAGGTAAGCACAAGTCCGTGTTTGATCCGTGAAATTGCGGGCTGATGAAGTGCCAGCCAAGTGATCGACCCAATCGTTCCCGGAATAAACAAAAAGCGGTAGGACATGCGTTGAGGACTGCTGGCAAGTTGTTTTGCCAGAGCAACTCCCACCGCAATACCTGCCAGGTTGTCGTTTGCCAGTGACGGGTGGCACGTATGACAGGAAATCAACACTTCTTCGTCCGTAGCCCCGGGAATGAAGTATTCGCCATAGGTAAGATTCCCATCGGCAAGTGTCGAATCGATGAATACCTCGTATTCACCGTCTTCGAGGGCCGCCAAATCACTGTTGGAAAGACAGAAACCCCAGGTCTTTTTATAATAACTCGTCCGATAAGGAATTAGATCCGGCTGATCAGGAAGACTGAAGAGCCTTGGTCTCAATTCAGCCAAAGGCATCTTGTCCCTCACCGGCATGCTATAGCCAACGACATGCAGATTATGATTCGCAAAATCCACAACCTTCCGGCCTTGCGGATCCTTGATCCAAGCTTCTCTGATATTCCACTCCTCGGGTACCGTCCAATCAAACACCTGCGTGCCAGTTGGAACCTCATGGATTTCCAACGGAATTTCATCGATCAGGCGCCGGAGAGTCTCACGCACGCCATCGCCTGTAATGCTCCGGCAGATTGGGAACAAGTCCGATGCCAAGGCATGCATCTTGTGGCCAATGGGCGTTTTATCCGACATATTCATGACACGCTTGGTATACTGTCGTCAAGAAGCTCAATCCAGGACGGTGACTTCCGGAATCGGCACCACAAATTTCCCACCCCATTCGCGGATACCAGCCATTTCCCCGCTGATCTCCTTTTTCAGATTCCAAGGGAGAATGAGCACGTAATCGGGCTTCGTTTCGAAGATTTTCTCAGGTCCGTATATTGGAATTCTTACGCCCGGCATGAAGTGGTTTTGTTTGTGAGGACTCTTGTCCACCACGTAGTCCACCAGATCTTCTCTCACGCCGCAATAATTTACCAATGTCACACCCTTCGCCGCAGCTCCGTAACAAACGACCGACTTACCAGCCTCCACTGCATCGATGAGAAACCTCAGCAACTTGCGTTTGGTGGCCCTCACCTTTCCGCCGAATGAAGTGTAGGTTTCCATGTTAGTTAGACCGAATGCGGATTCCTGAAATCTCATCGCCTCGACCCGCTCAGTGATGGCAACGACCCCACCCGTATTTTCCGTATGGCGTGCGAAAATCCGCAGTGATCCGCCGTGCGTGGGGAGCTCCTCCACATCGAAAAGCGTTAATCCGTGATGCTTGAAGATCTTCTCAACGGCGAGGAAGGAAAGATAGGAGAAATGCTCATGATAGATCGTGTCGAACTGGTTCTCATCGATCAAACGCTGCAAATGTGGGAATTCGAATGTGATGACACCATTTGGCTTGAGTGCGATTTTTAAGCCGCCGACGAAGTCATTGATATCTGGCACGTGCGCCATGACATTGTTTCCCATCAGAAGATCGGCGGATTTGCCGGTTGCGACCAATTCATTCGCAGTCTCCACTCCGAAAAATTTGACAACACTTGGAATCCCTTTTTCCTCCCACGCGACCTTGGCGACATTTGCTGCGGGTTCGACACCAAGAACAGGTATTCCCTTGGCTTTGAAATGCTGGAGCAGATAACCGTCGTTACTTGCGATTTCAATAATTTGACTATCCGCATTGAAACCGAAACGTTCCGTCATCATTTCACAATACCGGCGCGCATGTTCCACCCAGCTCGTAGAAAAGCTGCTGAAATACAGATAATCACTGAAAATCGCATCGGGGGATTCGAAACTTTCGAGCTGCGATAACAAGCACTTATCGCAAACCCAAACCTTAAGCGGGTAGGACTTCTCGGCGTTTTGCGCGTTTTCGAATTTGACGTAGGAGTTTGCAAGGGGCGACATGCCGAGATCGCACATGACATGAGTGAGTGGCTCGGCGCAGAAGCGGCATTCAGGGGAATGAATCATGATTAAAATTTTATGTAAATATTAGTAGCCTGCTATTTCTAGAAATTGGTCTTCCAGAAGAAATCGTTATCGATCTGCTCGGTACGGATGAGATATTGAAGCTGTTTGAGGCGCGTGAAGCCGCGTGACTCGAAATCCTCCTTGGTGAAATCAATCTGCTTGAACAGGTCATGAAACTGACTGGCACCCCGTCGCACGTCCCAATCACATTTGAAATCTGGGAGATGTTTCGAAAGTTTGTCAAAGCTGACACGATAACTGCGGTTATCCGAACCTTGCGTGCCAAAAGTCGTCTCGCAGCCGGGAAAAGCACTTGCAACAATTTCAGCAATTTCCCTCACCCGGTAGTTCTGGGAGTCAGAGCCGATGTTGAGGATTTCCCCGTGGATCGCATCGGTCGGGGCTTCCAGCGCGCAAGCGATCGCCTTGGCAATGTCGAGACCATGGACAAGCGGACGCCATGGCGTGCCGTCGCTGGTCATCTTGATTTCCTTCGTAGTCCAAGCGAGGCCGCTTAGGTTGTTCACCACCACATCGAAGCGCTGGCGGGGCGAGGCACCGAAGGCAGTCGAGTTGCGGAAGAACACCGGAGAGAACGTTCCATCAGCTAGAGGCATGATATCGCGTTCGCAGAGGGTTTTGCAAATTGCGTAGGCGGTCTGCGGGTTGGTCGGAGTTTCCTCGTTCACCGGGGTGTCTCCATTGGCCACGCCGTAAACCGAGCAGGAAGACATGTATACGAAACGGCGGACGCCGGCTTCCTTCGCGAGTTTAGCGAGACGCACGGAACCCTTGTGGTTGATCTCATACGTGATATGCGGCGCGAGTTCTCCGGTCGGATCGTTGGAAAGTTCCGCCATGTGGACGACGGCGTCGTGACCTTTGAGATCTTCCAGGGTGAGATGGCGAATGTCCTTGATGATGGTTTTCGGCTGGTCGCCTTTCGCATTGTAAAGGTAGCCGGACCGGTAGTAGCCGACATCCACGCCGGTGACACCGTGGCCGCGCTCGATGAGCACGGGTGCGAGAAGAGCGCCGAGATAACCTTCGGTTCCTGTGACAAGTATGTTCATGTTTTCTATTGGGGGGGGTGATTGGTTTCAGACTCCGGCGGCGACGAGCACGCGCTCGGCATTGCCAACGGCGGGCACCTGGCGGGCGACTTCCTTGCCGATCTCAAGCGACGCGGTCGCGGCGGGCGAAGGGGCGTTGCAGACATGCATCGCGTGGTTTCCAGGAATGATGAGAAAGTCATCCACAAGCTTGCCATCGTTCGTGAGGGCTTGGGCACGGATGCCAGCGTGGCATTCGACAAGATCCTCGGAGCGAACTTCCGGGATGAGCTGTTGGAGACTGTGGGTGAAGGCGGCCTTGCTGAACGAGCGGTGCATTTCCTTCATGCCCTCGCCGAGGTTCTTGCTGATGAGTTTCCAGAAGCCCGGGAACATCAGCGTTTCGGAAAAGTCGCGGGCGTTGAAATCGCTCTTGAAGTAACCCTCGCGGGCGAACGCCAGCACGGCGTTAGGTCCGGCGTGGACGCTGCCGTCGATCATCTTGGTGAAGTGGACGCCAAGGAACGGGAAGTCGGGATTCGGCACCGGATAGATCAGCGTGTTCACCAGATGGCGGCGCTCCAGGATGAGCTCGTAGTATTCACCACGGAACGGAACGATCTGCGCCTTCGGATCAGTGCCCGATGCGCGGGCGACGCGGTCGCTGTGGAGGCCGGCGCAATTGATGACGAACCTTGCCTTGTATTCGCCGTTGTTGGTTTCGATGATCTTGAGCGGACCCCGGTCCTGGAAATCCTGAGCCTCGGTGTTGAATTTCACCACGCCGCCGTTGGCCTCGACGACTTCGAGGTATTTCTGGCAGACCTGCTTGTAGCTGGTACTGCCGGTCGATTTCACCAGCACGCCTGCAATGCATTTCACATGCGGCTCGATTTCGCGGACACGCTCTGCGGAAACCTTTTCCACCGGCACATTGTTTTCCAATCCGCGCTTGTAGAGGTTTTCCAACTGGGCGAGCTCGCTTTCCTTGGTGGCGACGATGACCTTGCCGCAGACGGTGTGGTCGATGTCGTGGTCCTGGCAGAACTTCACCATGCTCACCGCACCGAGATGGGCGAAGCGGGCCTTGAAGCTGCCGGGCTTGTAATAGATGCCGGAATGAATGACTCCGGAGTTGCGGCCGGTCTGGTGCTGGGCGGGCGACGATTCCTTTTCCAACAGAAGCACTCTGGCATCGGGGAATTTCTGTCCCACGTGCATGGCCGTGGAAAGGCCGACAATGCCTCCACCTATCACCGCGTAATCGTAAGTCGCCATCTGGAAATTCCTGTTAAGTGTTCAGGGTCACTTGGACCAAAGTTTCCACGGTGCTTTTCCGGAAGCCCAATGTTCCTCCAGCACCATCTTGTCACGCAGCGTGTCCATGCTCTGCCAGAAGCCGGCATGCTTGAAGGCGCAGAGCTTGCCCTCGCTGGCGAGATTCTGCATCGGCTCCTTTTCCCAAGTCGTGAGGTCGCCGTCGATATAGTCGAGAACCTCGGGCTCAAGGACGAAAAATCCGCCGTTGATCCAAGCACCGTCGCCCACGGGTTTTTCATGGAACGAAGAAAGCTTGGCATCGTTTTCTCCCAGCGAAAACGCACCGAACCGGCCCGGAGGCTGGACGGCGGTCAACGTGCAGAGCGCCTTGTTCTTTTTGTGAAACTCGATGCTCTCCGGGATGTTCACGTCGCTGACTCCGTCGCCGTAGGTCATGCAGAAGGTTTCGTCATCGAGGTATTTCGCAACGCGCTTGAGCCGACCACCAGTTAGGCTTCCTTCACCTGTGTCTACGAGCGTAACGGTCCAAGGCTCAGCGGCATTGTTGAGGAACTCGACCTTGTTGGTCCTGAGGTCGAAACGCACGTCCGAACGGTTGAGGAAATAGTTGGCGAAGAATTCCTTGATGAGGTGGCCCTTGTAGCCGAGACAGATCACGAAGTCGTTGAGACCGTAGTGGCTGTAGATGCTCATGATGTGCCAGAGGATCGGCATGTGGCCGACTTCGATCATCGGCTTTGGCTTGATCGCGCTTTCCTCACTGATCCGTGTCCCGAAACCTCCTGCTAGAATGACTACCTTCATAATTTGTGATCGACTGCTTGAATGTGTTTGAATGATTCGACTCAGGGATTTTCCGCCGTGCGGTATTTGATGACCTTGGCAGGAACACCTGCGGCGATCGCGTTATCCGGTATGTCCCGACTGACGACTGATCCGGCACCGATGACCGCTCCTGCACCGATCGTGACACCTTGTAAAACGGTGACGCCAAAGCCCAGCCACGCGCCGTCGCCGATCCGGATGTCTCCCTTGCTGCTGAGCGGCTGTTCCATGATCAACTTACCAAGCACAGCGCCGTGATCGTAGGAGAAGAATCCACAATTGGCGGCGATCTCGACACATTCGCCGATTTCGATATTGGAAACATGGGCATGCAGGTGGCAACCCGGCTGTATATGGGTGCGGGCACCAATCAAAATCCGAGTGTTGGAACCCGTTGCCAGGAAACTATCACCATAAATGTGAACCTCGTTCTCAAGTTCAACCGAGTCGCCTTTGCCGCAACCTGCTATACTAACTCGATCGCCCACATAAACATTGCTACCCATCAGAAGACACGGGTGTGACAAGGAAGCACTCGGTGCCACTAATCCTCGGGGAGTCAGGTCGGCAAGATAGGCCCGATGGTGATAAGGTTGCGTTTTCCAACAAGCCATCCAAGCAGCAAGGCGGCCGAACCCTTGAGAGCCCGCTCGATTCAAGCACCATAATTTTACCCGATATTGGATTCCACTGCGGATGTCTCGATAGGCTTGGCGTAGCCAGAACGGTGACGCGCCGGAACAAGAATGTGCAGGGCAACCACTGCCCAACAACATTACATCAGACTCTTTTTGAAGGTGCGTTTTCACAACTACTGGATGCTCTCGAACAATCATGGTATCACCGAGGATACGGAGAGCCTGGCGAAGAGTTTGCCATTTACTGCTAAAGTTCGGGGTATATAGACAGAGACAATATCGACAGCTGGTCCATCGTTTACTTGGATAAACACCCCCGGGGTTCCGCTGGCATCGGTCCAAGAACCGGAAAGACTGGTGGCCCACTGAGCCCGGATTGTCGTACTGGGGTCGGTGTTTGCCAAATCGGTCCGGCGATAGGTGAAGAGCAGGTAGTCCTCAGTGCCGGGGTTGGTGTCCAAATTCGCACTAACGAGCGAAGTGGTTGGAAGTAAGTTCGAATCTGTAGGATTTGCCGGGTTTCCACCAATCACGTATTCAACGATGTTGGTGATTGAATCCTTATCCGTATCAGCCATTGGGCCTGCGTTGAGACTGAACGTGGCCATCCATTGGGTGAACTCCTCTTGTGGATTTACGGTGATAGCAACAGTTGCCAAAACGGAGTCCGCAATGCCATCATTTGCCTTGAATGTGAAACTATCGAAGCCAAAGTAGTTTGCGAAAGGCGTGTAAGTCCAGTGCGCTGCCGTGCCAGTTAGGGTTCCGTGTGACGGTCCGGTGATGACGCGGTAACTCAGCGGATCACCGTCGGCGTCAGTTCCAGAGAGTGTGACAGGGGTCGAACCGTCCTCGTTCACTACTACTGCCTGGCCTGATGCCACTGGTGGATCATTCACTATCGGCGCGTTCACGGAGACATTGAGCCGTGCGAAGAGCATGCCGTTCTGCGCAAGGGAAAGCGGAAGGTAAACTTTCACGCGGTCCACTCCTAGGCTGAACCCGTCATTTTCTTGAATTGTCACTACGCCCATAGTCCCAGTGGCGTTGGTCCAAGGACCGGAAAGGTTGGTATTCCATTCGACTTTGACCGCAGTGGACGGATCATTCTTTGCCCTGTCTGTCCGGCGGTAGGTAAATAGGAGATACTTTGAGCTGACCATGTCTTGATCAGGGTCCGCAGTTACCGGAATTACAAATGGCAAAAGGGCGACATCATTGCCACCTGCTGGATTGCCACCTATGATATACTCGACGGCATTGCTAATCGAGTCACGATCAGAATCTTTGTTAGGAGATGCGATTAAACCGTAGCTTGCCAGCCATTCCGTAAAATCATTACCAGTCCCTGGAGTGATTGTTATCGATACCGCAGCCGGGCTTGAGACGGCAATACCGTCATAGGCAGTGAAGGTGAAACTGTCCGAGCCACTGTAATTGGGCTCTGGTGTGTATGTTGCGGTTCCGGCTAATAGAGTGACGGTGCCGTGCGCTGGTTGTGACGCTATCGAAAAAGTCAAAAGATCGCCATCGACGTCGGTGCCGGTGAGGGTAATGTTTGCTGTGCCATCCTCGTTTGTCGAAATCGACTGGTCTAGCGCGACCGGCGCATCGTTGGTGTTGGTGACGGAAATGTTGAGTGTAGCGCTTGCCGTCACGTTGGTAGCATCCTTAACGCTCACGACAAAGGCATTGGCTCCAACATCTGAGTTGCTCGGCGTGCCGGAAAGTCCACCGTCGTTGGCGACTACCAACC
>JBDTNJ010000136.1:0-8602 GCA_039933825.1 Luteolibacter sp. | reverse complement strand
CAAAAGATTAAATTGAGCCATGCCATGCTGGGAGCCCTGCTGCTTGCCTGCGTGGTGGCGATCCTGTTCAATCTAACGCCATTGATGCCAGACAAGTTTGTCTGGGCGGCATCGTTCCCCAAGGTAGAAGTCGGAGGACCTGATTTTTACGGATATGCGATTCCACTGGTGATCGGACTGCTGGTGGGGCCGTGGCTGGATCTCCAACATTGGCAACGGGCGATCCAGATTCACCGCGAAAAGACATCGATCCGCGCCAGTTACTTTTTTGGTGGAGCGATTTTTTTCCTGATGCTGCTGTTTCACGGATGCCTCGCCTTGTGGGTGATGAGCACGAAGGACTATCAGCTAACTTCGATCAAGGGTCTTGATGGGTTCCAGTATGCGCATGACCTCGTCACCAAATACATCACCTCGACCTATGCGGCAGGGACCATCATGCCGCTGGCCTATTTTTCGTTTCTTGCCATCTGTGCGTTAACGACCCTTGATAGCGGTTATGTGGCACTGAAATGGTTCCTCGAAAAAAACGTGGAAAAGAGCGAGAATATGCTGATTTCGCTGATTCCCAAGCAAATCCTCGGCTCACCCATTCCGACATTTTTGATCGTCGGTTTCGTGACGCTGGTGGGAATTGTGGCGAGGCTTGAGCTGGAATATTTCATGGTTTTCTACGCTTCGTTTTTTGTCGGTTATGCTGCCTTGGCCATCGCCCGTTGTTTTGTGCCGAACTCGCAACAGCCGCTGCCGCAGATCCGGATGTTTTCGATGGCGAGCATGTCGCTGGTGATTTTTGCGTTTGGCTATCTCAATAAGAATACATCATTGTTAGTTCTGGGTGCCATCCTGCCACTGGCCTACGTGATTTGGTTGGTCTTCAACGCCGATCTGTTGCGAGTCGTGACGGAAAGGGCAGGGGAGGTGATAGAGGCAGCGTCGGAAATCCCGGCGATCAAGGCGATTGCTAGGACCGCCACCGTCGCCACTGGTTTTGATGTGAGCGCACCGCAGGACCATCATGCGCTAGCGGGGCATTTTGAGGGGAAATGGTTCGTCTATTCCATGATCGCGACCTACGCGGACACCAACTCCGTTGGCAATGTGTATTTCGGCATGTATGGCATGTATGTAGGGAAAACCCGCGAGCTTTTCTTCAACACCGCGATGCCGGACTTCGACCTGAAAACGACGAAATTCTTCATTCTCACGCGCTCGTTCGAGCACAAGTTCGTCCGCGAGGCGCGCGAGTTCGACACGATCACGGTGAAAATCAAGGTGGCGGAGTTCAACCGCAAGTTCTGCACGCTGGAGCACCAGATCTTTGGCTCGGAAAACGAATTGCTCGGCAAGGGCAAGCAAAGCCTGCTATTTGTTTCCTCGAAGGACTATGCGCTGCTAGACATCCCCTCGGAAGTTTACTCATCGTTTATCAAATACGCTTGATTCTTCAGCATTCAACAAGCGCTGCCCGATCAATCCCGCGAAGCTCGAAGATCTTGAGGATGGTTTCCTCAATCAAGTTGTTCGGGCATGACGCGCCGGCGGTGATGCCCACCGTCACAGGGCGGTCAGAGGAAAACAGCTTGGAGTAGTCGGACGTTTTTTCCTCCCGGTGATGAAGATCGTAATGGACGATTTTCTCCAGCGATTGAATGCATGACGCGTCCCGGATGAAAAAGGTCGGCAGTTCGGGCTCTGCGATTTCCACTAGGTGGGCGGTGTTCGAGCTGTTATAGCCACCGACGACCAAGAGCAGATCCATCGGCTTTTTGAGCATTTCAAACAATGCATCCTGGCGCTCCTGGGTGGCTCCGCAGATCGTGTCGAATACTTGAAATGCGGTGTCGTTTCCATCCCTGTCAGTGATAGCCTTGCGGATCCGGCGCTGGATTTCCTCGGTCTCACTCTGTAGCATGGTCGTTTGGTTGGCCAAGCCGACCCGCTGGAGATGGATGTCGGGATCAAATCCTTCCGAATAGTGGTCGATGTAGTAGGCGAGAAATTCCTCCTTGTCGCCACCGTGGCGGATGTAATTGCAGAGGTAATCTACGTCGGTCACCGTGAGCACAACGAGGAAGTGGCCATCGCCCTTTTCTCCAAGTGCGCGCGACGAGGTGGCAAGTGTTTCCTCGTGATTGGACTTGCCGTGAATGATCGAGGTGATGCCGTCCTTGGCGTAGCCGCGCACCCGCCGCCAGACCTTCATGACATCGCCGCAGGTGGTATCCACGACGTAGCAACCGCGTTCTTCGACCTTGTCCATGAAGCGGGTCGGAGCGCCGAATGCGGGCACGATGACCACATCATCTTCCGTCAAATCATCGTAGTTCGCGGTCAATTCCATCCAAGGGAGTGAGGTGATTCCCATCTCGCGCAGCTGGCGGTTGACCTCCGGATTGTGGATGATCTCACCGATGAGAAAAATACGGTTGTCGGGAAAGACCTTGCGGGACGCATAAGCGAGATCGATCGCCCGTTCGACACCGTAACAGAATCCGAATTGCTCAGCCAATAGCAGGGTGGTGTGGTCCACAGTCATCTTGCCGCCCCCGTCGCGGAGCTTCTCAACGATGGTCGAGTGGAAATGGATCGCGACTTCCGCGGCCACACGTTCCATGACGTCCGGGCGGCGGACATTCACCCGGGGTTTTTTGGTTTTACTTGCGGCTTCGCTCATCTGCAGAGGCTATAATGGCGGAATTGGGGAGCACCAACACATTTCCGCCAGATATTACCGTGTAAATACTTGTAAACCCCGTGTTTTGGTGTGACATATAAAGCGTGGGAATTGGTCGTTAATCCACCTTCGGCGGCCCCCTGTATCGATATGAAACCCATTCTTTTGCGTGCATTGCTCGCCCTACTGCTCGTCGTGAATCCGGTTCAGGGAGAGGCGATGTTGCAGTATTTCAACACCAGTTGGGCGGAAATTGCTGACAAGATGCCTGAGTTGGCCGAGGCGGGCTATGATTCGCTTTGGGTGCCACCACCCACAAAAGGGAGCGGTGGGCTTTCAGTGGGGTATGACCTCTGGGATCGGTTTGACCTCGGGAGTAAGGACCAGCGCAACACGGTCAGTACCCGCTACGGCACCGAGGATGATTTGCTGCGGTTGATGGAGATTGCGCATCGTTTTGGAATTCGAATTTATTTCGACACCATCATGAACCACAACGCTTTCGACATTCCCGGCTATGACGCCGGCACGCCGATTGATATTTACCCCGGGATGGTACCGGAGGATTTTCACCTGAAGCTTACCAGTGAGGGATTTTACCGGAAATGGGACAACACCCGAAACTGGGGTGATGCCTGGCAGGTCCAGCACTTGGGCTTGGCGGATTTGATCGACATCGCCCAAGAACCCGGGACGACCAATGAAAACTTCGGCACGGCAGAGGGGAATACGTTTCCCAAAATCAAATTTGTCCGCCAGCCCAATAATCCGGAATACTATTGCTATCTGCCAAACGGCACTTACGTCGGTTTCGGGCCGAATAATGGCATCACCACCGCGATCCTGACAGATCCGGCGAACGTGAATGTCTATTCGGAGCGGGTTGAGGATTTCCTGAATCGGGCCGCACGCTGGTTGATCGACCGCACTAAAGCCGATGGGATGCGTCTGGATGCGGTCAAACACGTCCGCGCGGATTTTTTCGGGGCCACTTATGGAGCTAACAAGGACAGTGATGACTACGGCTTCGGCGGCCAGGTCCAGAGGCAGTTCAACCTCAGCCGCGGATTTTCAGATCCCAACCATCGAGACACCCTTTTTGATACTGAAAAACCACGCGACGACGCGATGCTTTTCGGCGAACACTTGGGCGAACCTCCCGGTTACGGCGATTACCTGGATGCGGGGATGCGCCTGGTGGACAACCCACTCCGTCAAAATTTGAACGACAAATTGGGCAATCCTTCCAGCGGTTTGCAGGGCTATGATCAACCGGGTGCCGGTGGTTTTTCCCCCGAGACCGGCGTCATGCACGCCCAAAGCCACGACAACGATTATGCCGCCCGTCCCGAATTGCAGCAGGCTTTTTACTACACCCGTGCCGGTCTCGGCTTGCTCTACACAGATGGAAACAACCAGGCGGAGACCCTTGGAGAAAGCGGTGGGGCGTTTCCCCGTCACGCCAACACAAATTTCCTCGGTCAATACAATGACCCGCGTGTTCCCAATCTGCTATATATCCATAACCAATTCGCACGGGGCTACCAAAAGGGACTTCAGCCTTACCAGTCTAACAATAATCCACAGGATCCCGATTATGTGGCCTACGAGCGCATCGACAAACGGGAAAATCCATCGATGTCGGATGCAGATGGCGTAACGCTCCTCTTTCTACTGAATGATAACTATGCCAACGGCTTGGCGCGTTCCGTCAACACCAGTTTTCCGGCGACGGCTTTTGGGAACAATGCCTATCTCTACAACTACTCGAGCTATGGCGGCGGTTTCTACAAATACGCCTCGGAACTGAACACCGTCGTTGTGCCACCGGGCGGTTACTTTGCCTTTTCTTGGAAAAATCCTGATCCGTCAAATCTTTGGGCCAATGGCGGAGGGAAACCCATCACCATTCTGCAAAATAACGGCCAACCCGTCAGTTCGCTGACCTACGATCGTAAGGACGGACGCGACGGAGACAATGCCTTCAATCCCTACAATCTACCGGATACTGATACGACGGACTACAAATATTCCATCACCGTCCCGCGTGTGACTAACGGAACCGCCCTTTCCTTCATCGCTAGAGCAGATGGTTCAGCGGAAAACATTCTTATGGAATTGGACGGCGGCGTCGACATCAATTCACAAATCCCTCTTGGCCCGACTACGGGGGACAGACGGGATAATGCACCCGGCTTCGCGACCGATACTTTTCTAGGCTACGAGCAGATGCAGTTCGACCACCGGCAGGGAGCTGAAAAGTTCGCGGCGATCAACACGGCCCGTTGCATTTTTGGTTCGGCGGGAGCGGAAACTTACACCGCAGGGTCCGCCACTGTGAATGGATTTGGCAGCAACCCGCAGGATGCCGATGCCGCCACTTTTGTTTATCATGACCCAACCGCTGGGTTTAGTGGCTGGAGCGGCACCACCGACACCACGCAATATGTGGATAACGGCTCCTCCATCACCATTTGGGCTAAGACCAACTCCGTGGGCTTGGGCTTCCGCATGTTCATCTACTACACCACGGATGGCAGTAACCCCGAGGGCGCGGGCGGTGTCGGCAACGGCAGCACAACGGTCGAGTCCTTTTACTTTTCTCCTAACACCTCAGGTGGCGACAACTGGTGGCGCGGCCAGATCACTCCGAAACCTTCCGGCACGCTAAAATACAAAATCGGCATCTACAAGGAAACGTCCAACGGGTTCCCAATTTCGAGCCTTCTTCCGTCAGGTGCGACTGAAGCATCTCGCAAAAAGAACATGATGACGGTATTCAAAGTTCCGACCTTTAACGCGACGACCGCTCCCTACAAACCCCATAACGACTACGGGGCTACCGTCACGGGACTGAGCGAAGGCTTCCATTTTCTCCGTGCCCGCGCGTTCCTGAAACGGCCCGGTCAAGCCTCCATCTACAACACGTTCACACAGACTTTTTACTACGACGCACAGACGCCGCAGGGTGAGATCAAGTTCCCTGCTACCGACGGCTCTACTCTCTCCGGCCAGACCTATGGAGTGGTCGTGCGCGCCGATCAGAGCGTCAAGGATGTCTGGGTCCACATCGATGATACAGATTCCGACCCGAGCAACGATGATATCGTCACACACGTCGCGAATGGCAACGGGATCGGCTTCGAGCCGTTTGTGGATAGCAACAATAACGGCACATGGGATACCGGCGAGACCTTCACCGACCTCAACGGCAACGGAGTCTGGGATAACAACGTGCCCGCTTGGATCAAAGTGAGCGAAGGCACTGCGAGTGCATCCGTCAACAGCATCTACCCCCGCGAATGGCGGTTCGACTATCGCAATATCGCAGCGAGCGGAGCCGGTGCAATCAAAGTGCGACTTCGCGAAATCTCCTCATCCGCCAAGCTGTTTGAAGTTGGGAACTCTGACATTTCCGACGCCACGGGTCATTTCACAACCCTTACCCGCACATTTAACGCTGCCGGTGATCCGCAGCGAATGTACGTTGCCTATCCTTCGACCGACGGACAAACCGTGGGTGAGGGCTACGTCATGAAAGTAAGATTCAGCAGCAATCTGGCCGATGGCACCAACGAGGAAACGCTGAAAAGCCGTTTCGTTATTAAAATCGCCAGCAGCGAATCCGGCTCTCTGGCGAATCCTGTCACCCAGAGCACCGCATCCTATCAAATTATCTACAATTCATCGCCCGGCTATCACGACCTCGCGTTCACCATTCCGAATCTTTATAACGGCGTCACTGATTTCATTCACACGATCCAAGTGAGTCTCACGCGTCCGCTCAACTCGGCTCTAATCACCAGCAGGCAGGTGCGCGCCTACCCAACGGCTCAAGGTACCTTTGTGAATATCAAAAGCCCGCCTGAATTCGATTCCGATGGAAAACGCTACGAGATCATTTTGCCCGATGTTGCAAACCCCACACCGGAGCAGCGTCAGACACAGATTGCGGTGGAAACCAGCACCGACATCACCAGTACGAACATTACCTTCGCCGGCAACGCCGGAACCGCCACCTTGACGGCATCGACTGAAACCGCACTAAGAGCCTTTGTCTCCGTGACCAACGGCAGCGCCAGTGTGGCCGGCGTGCAAAAACAACTCACCGGCACGGCCTCGACCGTGGCTGCAAGCTCGACGATCACAGGAGTGGGCACGGCGTTCACAACTGAACTCGCCGTGGGTGCCATCATCAACGTAGGCTCGGAGACCTTTACCGTTCTTACCTTGAATTCAGCGACAACGCTAACCGTCACCACCACGGCGACGATACCTGCATCGGGTGTTCCTGTATTCCTGCAACCGCAATTCGACCAGAATCTTTCCGTTGGCAACACCATCAAAATCGGAGGCACCTCCTACACCGTTTCGTCAATCAACTCCGCCTCCAGCATCACACTCAACTCTAACTACATCGGCGCCACGGCGAGCAATCTCACTGCCTATCGTGTCGACCCGAACCCGGTCGTCGCCGGGACCAAGAAAAACTGGACGTTCCTCTGGACCAACATGACGCCCGGTTATTTTACGTTTACCGCCACCGCCCAACCTTCCAGCGGCTCGGCAGTGAGTGCCAACCGCAATGCCACGGTCGTTTTCCGCCAAGTCGTCGCTAGCGATCCTAACGATGCGGACGACGACGATGATGGACTTGGTGACATCAATGAAACCACCACGACCGCTCTGCCGACCACCAATGCCGAAACGTGGACGAACGGACAAGTGCATGTCTATTACGCCTATGGCCATACGAATCCGCTCAGCCCTGATACTGATGGTGACGGTCTGCCAGACGGTCTGGAAGTTGGCTGGCGCACTGCCACGAACCCGCCAACCGATCCTCTTGCCGACACCAACGGCGACGGGGTGAAAAATTTCGTAGGCGATCTGGACCCGCCATTCTTCAACACGCTGGGCACGGACTACGTGGGTCAGACCCCAAGTTCCAACTATGGACGCGTGCCCGGCGTGAATAGCTCCAGCGAAGGCGGCGACCGCGCGGCCCTCAAAGGCGGCAGCACCACCAACCCGAATGACCCCGATACCGACCACGACGGCATTATGGACGGCGTCGAAGACGCCAATAAAAACGGTTGGGTCGATGGCGACGGAGAAATCCTCCCAACCAACTTTTTGCCCTACCTTGGTCGCAAATGGCCTAATGGGAAAATGGATCCAAACGAGGTCTGGACAGAAACCGATCCTAACATCGCCGACACCGATGGCGATGGCCTGCTCGACGGCTATGGCGAGGACAAGAATGGCAACGGCTTCATTGACGGCGACACTAATAAAAACCGCGCTTACGACTCTGGTGAAATGTGGACTGAGACCAATCCCATCAATGCTGACACCGATGGCGACGGTCTGCCAGACGGTTGGGAAGTGAACAACGGCCTCGATCCCCTCGACAATGGTACTCTGAGTATGCGCACGGGTGGCGCGGGAAACCCCGTGAATGGCGCCAATGGAAATCCAGATGGCGACACAATTCTCGTGGACGGACAGCAGGTGCCTTACACTAACATTCTCGAGCTCAAAAATGGCACCGATCCGCAGACGCCCAACACAATTGCACCGCCACCTCCCGGATCGATTATTATTGGACCGCAAAGTTCGGTGGTGGTCGGCGGAGTTACTAACATTCGGGAATTCACCGACTGGAGCCTAAACGATTTGATGGTCCTTGATGAATACGATGGCGGGGGAACCAACAATCAGGGCGGCGATATTTATCATGCCAACGACGGCTACGATTCGTCGCGCGATCTCACCGCGTTCTATGCCCATGATGGCGGCAACACCACGGTCGGCGGCGACGGAAATTTCTATTTCCGCGTGGACCTCGAAGACCTTCTACCCAACGCCGAGGCGGGCAATCTCGACATCTATGTCGTGATCGATTCCGGCAGCCCGGCCGTT
>JBDTNJ010000135.1:0-20228 GCA_039933825.1 Luteolibacter sp. | reverse complement strand
CGCCACCTCTTTTTTCCAAGGCTGCGCCCGCCACGAGCTTCAGCCATAAAATCTCAGGTCCATTTCCGCTTCCTCGCTATTTCGCCGGGCTTGGTAGAAATCTCTTGCGAAGGTGAGGATGGCGCGGGTGTTCCGATAGGCATGGGACAGGCGCGTGGTGCGGCCCCGGACGTTTACTCCCGCAGCGATCCAGGATTGCCGACGCCGGAGAAAGCCCTGGGTGGGGTCTGCTGCTAGAAATAGATGGCCGCCGGGTGTGAGCGCGGCGCGGACAATTTCAAACCATGACTTGGCGAAAAATTGTGCTTCATCGACAAAGATCGCGTCGTAATGGCGCTTTAGCCGCTGCTCGACCACGGCGGTTTCGTGGAATCGGAGGGCGATGTTGTGCCAGTCCGTGACTCCGAGTTCGACGAGTTTGTTTTGATAGGCGCGGAAGATTTCCCACAGTTTCTCGCGTTGGTCGGCAGTGAGGCGTGTGCCGCGTCCTAGGCGATCCGCGTTCAGATAGGTATCCTTGGGGAGAAGCTTGTTGTCCTTGATCCAGCCGATTTCATCCGCGAGGAAGGAGGTGGAGAGCTTTTCGAGGGAGGGGAAATCCGTTCTTAGGTTTTTCAACGTTCGCTCGATGTCTGATGGGTAGTGCAACGTCTCGCCACGGAAATCCACGCATTTGGCCGCCCATTCGAAGAACGTGAAGCAGTCGAGATTTGCAGGGATTTTCGCGAGGTGCATGGAGCGGCGCTCGAGTTCAAATCGGAGCGGGCGGTTGTGGGTGAGGATGAGGACCTTCGCCTTCGGATGGAGGCGAGCGGAAAGCAACGCGCGGTAGAGTAGAACGAGGGATTTGCCACTACCCGCGACGCCAGTGACGAGGCGCGTTCTGGCGGAGGCGGAGCTTTCATCGACGAGTTCTTGCTGCTCAGGGAGTAGATCGAGATCGTTTTTTACGCACCATTCCTGATCGAAGTCGAGAAAGCCGCCGCCGAGCTTTGCGCGGGTATTGCGGTCGATGCTGCGGCGGGCGTCGAAGTCTGAAGGGATGATGGACTCCGGAGTGAAAAGCCCCCGCAGATGAAAAAGCGAGGGATCCGGGAGAGCGGCTACAGCAAGGGCTTCGAGATGGTGGGCGAAACGCTTGTCATCTAGCTGATGGAGGCCGAGGTAGGAAATGTCATCTTCTTCCTTCCGGTTGATGATCACTTCGTCGATGGTATGCTGGTGGACATTCGGAAAGACGACAAGTTTCCTGACGGGAAGCGCTCCGGTGAGCGGTCCGAACTCATCGCTGGCGCTCGCGATGAACTTTTCGAGCACGCCGGATTCCTCGCGCCCTAGATCTTCCGGGTGGATGATGAGGTCGTTAGAAAAAAGATCCCCGCTGACCGCGGCTTCAGCGAGCTGTTGCGAGGTTTCCGCGATCTGGATGAGGAAGGCGTGGCGCTCCCGCCAGACGAGGAAGACCTGCGGGCGTTCGATTTCATCGGCGGCGATAGAAAACCAAGCAGTGAAATCGTCGGGCAAGCGTTTCAGCACCTTACGGAAGTGGTGCAGGGCGCTGCCGGGTTTGCCGCGGAGTTTTTCTGGGATGAGGCGGGCCATTTCAGGATTGGGGCTGGATCAGAGAGAGGGCGAGCGCGGCGTTTTCATTCGCCTGCGAATGGGTCTCTAGCCATTTCCTGAAGCGGGTGGAATGGATGAGGATGATTTTGGTTTTCGCGCGGGTAATCGCCACGTTGAGCCGCTGCGGTTGGGTGAGGAAGCCGGCTAGGCGGTCCATGAATGCATCATCGGAAACTACGAAACTAACAATCATCACCTCGCGCTCCTGTCCTTGGAAGCGTTCGACAGTGTCCACCGTGAGCTCGTGCAAGTCTGGATATTCCGCAAACCGCTCCATCCGCAACAGGCTGCGGATGCGTGCGGCCTGCGCACGAAATGGAACAACGATGCCGATCTCGCCGGGCGCGGTGCCGCCAAGCAGAAGTTTTTCAATGAGATCTGCAGCCTCTGTGGCTTCTTCGTCGGATTTCACTTTGTTGCCCTCATGGGGGATTTCCACCCGCACCAGTGATGGCTCGGGGCCGAGGCGGGGATCATTGTTAGAATTCGCCTTAATGGCGAACCGGTGCTCAGCGTTTCCCGGAGCGGCGCGTAGCTCGCCGTGATAGAAGTTTTCCGACGGCCATTCGGTGAGCGGAAAATTAAGCCGGTAGGTGGTTTTCAGCATCGACCGGCAACCACCACGGGCGAGCGACTTGAAAACCGAGGCCTCCGTAGGATCGGCGGTCGGGCGCTGGACAACTGGAGGGAGCTGCTGGTGATCGCCGAAGAAAAACCATCGCTGTGCCCGCAACATCGGCATCAGTGCGGCCTCGGTGCGCATCTGGCTGGTTTCGTCGATCACCGCGACATCGAAACGCGCCTCGCTGGCACGCCGGGTGAAAAGCGCGATGGGCGTGGCGCCGATCACGTACGGGCCGGGATGGTCGATTAGCCCGGTGCCTGAAAAATACTCGTGAAATTCGATCCCCTTGGCGTCGTTTGGAAATGGGATGGAGATTTTAAAAACGGGACAATCCACCAGCGGCTGAATTTTCCGCAGCGCATGATGGATTGCCCTGTGGGTGAACGCGGTGACGAGCACGCGGTTACCGCGCTTAACCAATTCGCTGACGACTTGGGCGAGCGCGTGGGTTTTCCCTGTTCCCGGCGGACCTTGCACGACGTGAAACCTCTCGGCTGCCAAGCAGTTTGCCACGGCGTCTTGCTGGGAATCGTCGAGCAAGTCACTGGCCAGTCCTGCTTTGGCTTCATCGAGTTCTTCAAGGAAGGGATCTTCATCGAATTCTCCCATCAGGACCGGTAGGACAGTCTCGCGGCCATGGGCGGTTTTTGCCAATTCATCCAAGGCGCGCAGGTAAAACTCGGAAAGATCGATGAACTCCTCGTCCAGTGACCAACCACCGCTCGGCTCGGGGAATTTACCGGCTGGAATACTGACGGTGAGTCCCTTGCGGGTGAGTCCGATAAAACTCGCTTTGATGGAATCGCGCCCGCTCGGATCGTTCCTGCTCATTCTCAGCGGGTTTCCCTCATAGAAAGAGGCGCAGTCTTGCATGGACGGATGAAAATGCACGAGCTTGCCGCCGCGGATCGATTCCATTTCCGCAATTTCCAAATTGCCGATGGCTCTGCCGGATTCCATGCGTTCCGGCAGCGGCTTGGCCCACTGGCGCTCGGCATTCTCCCGACCATATCGCGCTTCACTGTCGATGCTGCTTTCGAGATCCCTGATGAAGTCGCTTGGTTCGGTCATGTCAATTTCAAGCAAAGGTTAATGAGTTTGCTAGAAACTGAAAGCACCGAAATTTACGCATTTGCGGCCATTGGGAGCGGAAATCGGGGATTTTTTCAGAAAAATACAATATGAGTAAAAAAATCTTGCGCAGGGGGGTAGGTCGTGGTGTTCTCCCCGCCCGCCCAACTGGGTGGATTCATTTATTTCCCCATACGGCCATGGCCTACGCAGTGATCAAAACCGGCGGTAAACAATACCGCATCCAAGAAGGCGACAAATTCGATGTCGAGAAGCTCGACCTCGAAGTCGATTCCACAATCACATTTGACGCGCTGATCGTCGGTGAAGGCGACTCCGTGAAAATCGGTGCTCCTCTCGTCGAAGGTGCTTCCGTGACTGCCAAGGTCATCAATCAATACCGCGGACCCAAGGGCGTTGCCTTCAAGTTCAAGCGCCGCAAGGGCTTTCACAAAACCATCGGCTTCCGCCGTGCTCTGACCACGCTCGAGATCACCTCGATCGCTGGCTGATTCAACCACCTACCCACCCACTTCCATGGCCCATAAGAAAGGACAAGGTTCCGTCAAGAACGGTCGCGACTCACGCAGCAAGCGCCTCGGCGTGAAAAAATTCGGCAGCCAAGCCGTCATCGCTGGTAACATCATCATCCGCCAGCGCGGCACGAAAGTGCATCCGGGCCTCGGCGTCGGAATCGGCAAGGATCACACGCTTTTCGCTCTCGTTGATGGACGCGTGTTTTTCGACAAGGACGGCCGCCGCGTGAACGTGGTGGTTCCTGCCGAAGTTGCCGCAAATTGATTGGCGCGTAATTATTTTTAAAAGGCTGCTTCCGATCCGGGGGCAGCCTTTTTTATGTTGTGAAATGTAGCGGCATGTCTGTGACCGCCGGTTCCTGTAAAGCGATTTGCCCCATGGGACGCGCACTTTATCTTCTCCTCCTATCTCTCTGGGTGACATGCCTATCCGACTGCCAGCGCAGCCGCAGCATGGCCTTGCCGAAAGCGGTGCCTGTGAGGACGGATGGGGCACTGGAACTGCGGCTGATGAGTTTCAACATACGCTATGAAAACGACGGAGACACGGGTTCCCGGGCGTGGCGGCAGCGGGTGTTAGGTTCCGTGCACCTGTTGCGCGCCGGGAGCCCGGACATCTTCGGAGTGCAGGAAGCGCTTCACGGACAGGCTGCAGATCTGTGGGCATCGCTCCCGGAATACGAGT
The DNA here is from genome assembly GCA_039933825.1 of Luteolibacter sp. Classification (GTDB taxonomy): domain Bacteria; phylum Verrucomicrobiota; class Verrucomicrobiia; order Verrucomicrobiales; family Akkermansiaceae; genus Luteolibacter. The sequence continues at coordinate 15,688 of JBDTNJ010000135.1, read as the reverse complement.
TTTTCGGCGTAGGTCGCGACGATGGAAAAAGGGCCGGAGAATACTCCGGATTGTTCTATCAGCGCGACCGCTTTGAAGCGGATGCCTCGGACTGCGGGACGTTCTGGCTCTCTGATACCCCGGAAGTCGTGGGTTCAAAAACCTGGGGGAACGAGATTCCGCGGGTGGCTGTCTGGCTGCATCTGCTGGATCGCTCGACCGGGCGCGGATTCTATGCATTCAACACGCACTGGGATCACAAGAACCAGGCGTCACGCGAAAAAGCGGCCATTCTGATTGCTGATAGAATCGACGCGCGAAAACATGCGGATCAGCCGGTTGTTTTGCTAGGTGACTTCAATTCGAACGAATCGAACGCGGGAATGGCCTATCTGGTCGGTAAACCCACGCCGCTGGCCGGAGCCGCGTGGGTGTGGAAAAATGGGCTGTTGGATACGTTTCAGGCGCTGCATCCGGGCGAGAAAAACCGCCGGACGCTGCACTTCTGGACTGCCAGCACCGAGGGCAACCTGAAGGTGGATCATATTCTGGTGAGCAAGGGTGCGAAAATCGAGGACGCGGAAATTCTCTCGGGAGATCAACCGATGGTTTCCGACCACTTTCCAGTCATGTCGAGGGTGGTTTTTCCCTCAGAGTAGGGCGCAGCGGTCCCGTACGTAAGATTTGATGGCGTCACTCCAAGGGCGTGGAACCTTGCCGATTTCCTTGGCCAAGAGGCTAGTATCCATCGCCGTGAATCTCGGCCGCACGGCGCGGAACGCGGCTACGTTTTCGAGCTTAAGCGCGGCGATTTGCGGATGTGATTGGATGGCTCCGCAGGCGAGCATTTCCTCCACAACCACGCTGGCCATCCCGTGCCAGGAGACCGGTTCCCCAGAATTGCAGGCGTGGAGGATGCCTTCGGTTTTTTTTGAGATAAGAATCTCCATCCACTCCGCGAGATCGGCGGTAAAAACGGGCAGGGAAAATTTATCCGCAATGGCAGCAAGCGGACGACCTGCGAGTGCGGCATCGAAAGTCTGATCGATGAAGGATGGTTTTTCCGGACCGAAAACCCATGAAACGCGGATGACACAGGTTCCCGGTTGGGCGAGCGCGGCGCGTTCGCCAGCGAGTTTGCTGCGGCCGTAAACGCTGAGAGGAATCGGCTTTTCTGCTTCAGTTCGCAGGCCGGAAGTCTCGCCAGCGAAGACATAATCCGTGCTGAAATGGAAAAACCGCACGCCATTTTGCGCTGCCCATTCCGCCATTTTACCCGCTGCGGCGGAGTTCACGCGCATCGCCATTTGCGGATTATCCTCGCAGGCTTCCAAGCTGGTGATGCCTGCGGGATTGATCAACACATCGCACTTCAGCGTTGTTAGCGCTGTTTTGAGAGAAGCGGGATCATCCAAATCACAATCGTTCCTTGGCAGAGGAATGATCTCGTGCCGCACGGCCAAATGACGGGCGAGAGCCGCCCCCACACGACCGGTGGTTCCTGTCACCGCCACCCGCATGGCTCAGAGCAGGCCTTGCTCGCGGAGTTCCTGATCCACTTCGTCGTAGTCGGAAGAAACGATCCCTGCGTCGCGGATGCGTTGAATATTCCGGCGCACGCCGAATTTGCTGCGCGGACCGGTGACCAAGCCCGTCACTCCGCCGACGACGAATGGCAGCAACGCTGCGATTCCCAGAGCGCCCAGCCCGATTCCAACGCCACGGCGTGCGCTGCGGTGCATCAAATCTCCCAACAACAGACCCGCCGCCGCGCCCAGCAATGCCGGTGCGGTGAGAGCGCTGTTTTCGACCCACGCGGGAGCCGTCATTTCAGAATACTCGTCTGCCATGGGATGAACCTAGTCTTTTCCTCAACTAACCACAACCACGGAAAAGGAAAATGTTACAGATTACCGCTTTTCCAATCCGCCCGAATGGGACAAGCTCCCGGCGTATGCCTGCTATTGAAAACATCTACGCACTGATTCTTGCCGGTGGCTCAGGGACCCGCTTCTGGCCACTGAGCCGCAACGCGCGCCCGAAGCAGCTACTCGATCTTTTCGGAAACGGAACCCTTCTGGAGCAAACCATCAAGCGCCTTGATGGCCTGGTTCCCATGGAAAATATCCTCATTCTCACCAACGCCCAACAGCTCGATGGTGTCCGTGAAATCGCCACCATGCTGCCTCCGGAAAACATCTTCTCCGAGCCCGCTAAGCGCGATACAGCGCCCGCAGTCGCCCTCGGTATCGGCCTCATCGCCGCTCGGAATCCCGATGCGCTCATGATGGTGCTACCCGCTGACCAGCTCATTCAGGACACCGCCGCCTATCACTCGGTCATGCGCGATGCTCTCGCTGTTGCCCTGAAATCCGACGGGCTCGTCACCATCGGCATCAAGCCGACATGGCCTTGTCCCTCATACGGCTATATCGAACGAGGCGGGCGGGCGAACATTTCAGGCCTCCAATGCGAACACCCGCCGGTGGAAGTGACCCGCTTCCGCGAAAAACCCAACCCCGAGCTCGCCGAACAATTCCTCGCCCAGGGAAATTTCTCATGGAACGCGGGCATGTTTGTTTGGTCGCTCCCTACGGTGATTAAGCAACTCACTAGCCACGCGCCGCAGCTCTCAAATTTTATTTCCGAACTCCGTAGATCCACTGACATTCCGGCCACCGTCGCCGCGCAGTTTCCCAAGCTCACTCCGATCTCCATCGACTACGCGCTGATGGAAACGGCCGACCGAGTTCTCAACATCGAGGCCACCTTCGATTGGGACGACGTCGGTTCTTGGATTTCCGTTGCGAAATACCTCGATCGAACCGGCGACGACAACCGTTCCAACGAGCCGATTACCGAGATTGGTTCGAAAAACAACATTGTGTTCAACGCCTGTCCTGGCTCACGGATTACTTTGTTAGGGGTGGATGATCTCATCATCGTGCAGACAGGAGATGCCATCCTCATCGCCAATCGGCATCAGGCGGATGGGATTAAGAAGCTCTCGGATGTGCTGCCACCGGAACTGCTTTGAAGGGGCTGAGAGGTGATAGTCGAGAATTGATGGGAAAAATCAAGATCCAAAAAAACGGACTGCGGGACTCATCCCTGCCTTTATTCTTTCTCTATATCTCACCTGACTCTCAGCCATCAACTCTCAACACTCAACCTCCCCGCACCCCGCACTCGGCATCGATCATGGCGACGCCCGCATCGGTGTCGCTGCGACGGACGATTTCGGCATCCTCGCGCATCCGGTCGAGACCATCGATCAGAGCAAGGGAAATACCATCGAGCGCATCGCGCATCTGGTTGAATTTCGGAAAATCAAAACCCTCGTCATCGGCCTGCCGATCCGCCTGGATGGCAGCGAAGGAACCTCTGCTGCAAAAGTGCGTGCGTTCGCTGATCTCCTGCGCAAGCGCATTCCGACGACCCCCATTGTGTTCGTCGATGAAACTCTAACGACCTACGGCGCCTCTGCCAAACTTCGCGAAGCCGGACGCAACGCGAAGCAGCAGAAAGATATCATCGACCAAGCCGCTGCCGTGGAAATTCTTAATCTCTGGATGGGAGAATAAGGAAGAAGGGACATCATCTATCTACCATTGTGATTTAAAACTCATGCGCTTGAAACTAACAATCGCCTACGACGGCCGCCCATACAACGGATGGCAATCTCAGGTCGGCGGAAACACCGTGCAGGACATCCTCCAGGCAGCGATGGCGGAGGTCGCAAAACAACCGGTCCGTCTTCACGGCTCCGGCCGTACGGATACCGGGGTGCATGCGCTGGCGCAGATCGCCCATTTCGACGCGCCGCCGGAAATCACCATGAATCCCTTCAACTGGGTGCCCGCGCTCAATTGCAAGCTTCCCGCCACCATCCGTGTGATGGCCTGCGAGGAAGTGCCTGTGGATTTCCACAGCCGCTTTTCCGCCGTTGGGAAAGTCTATCATTTTGATCTCTGCACGGATCCTATTCTGCCGCCGCTCAAGGCGGGGCTGGCCTGGCACATTCCGAGGCAGCTCGATGCGGATGTCCTGTGGGATGCGCTGGCACTTTTTATCGGGTGCCATGATTTCCACGCCTTTGCCGCCTATCGGGGAAACGAGACGCCGGATATCGATTGGTGCCGGACGATCGAATCCGTGGAGCTCACGACACTTCAGGACGGCTATCAGATCAGCTATAAAGGAGACGGCTTTCTTTATAAAATGGTGAGGCTTCTGACAGGCGGTGCCGTCCACGCCGCCCAGGGCCGCATCCGGCTGGATGATTTCGCTGCATTGCTCGACCAGCCACCGGGCCTACCCTTGGGAAAGTCCCCGCTCTGCGCTCCTGCGGACGGGCTTTTTCTCGAAGAGGTGATTTATCCGGAACATCCTCGTTGATAGTTCGCCACTTCTGAGAGTTTTGTATCCACTCTCATGTGACGAAATCGCCACAAGAACGGATGTGTTTATTGCGCACGGATGATGTTTCATGTTGCTGAAGTTTATAAAATTTCTACAACTGATGAAAATCGATGTCGTAACAGATACTTTTGCTCCGGATGTGAACGGAGTGGCAATGACTCTAGGGCGGCTGTGTGATGGCATGCGCAGACGCGGCCACCGCGTGCATGTGATCCACACCGGCGGTTTCGCCAAGCAGGGTGAGACGTGTTCGCCCTCGGTTCCGCTTCCGGGCTACAAGGAAGTTAGGGTCGGATTGCCGGAGCCTTTCAAATTGCGGGCACGTTGGATGAAAAAGCGGCCGGATGCGATCTATGTGGCGACGGAAAGCCCGCTTGGGAAGTCCGCTTTGAAGGCCGCCAATGCTCTCGGTATTCCGGTGGCTACCGGCTTTCATACGAATTTTCATCAATACATGGAGCAATACCGAATGGGCGGGTTGCAACCCGTGGCGATGGCTTATCTGAAAAAATTCCATCAACGCGCGGATTGCACGCTCACTCCTTCGCGCGATGTGATGGACAAACTCGTGGCCGAAGGATTTGAGAAAGTGTATTTATTGGGAAGGGGGGTGGACACGGAGTTATATGCCCCTGGGAAACGCAGTGAAAGTCTCCGCTCCCAGTGGGGTGCGCGGACTGGAGCACCTGTGGCCATGATCGTCGGTCGGGTGGCGGCTGAGAAAAACCTTGATCTTGCCATGGCCGCCTTCGAGCAAATGCGGCAGACTGTGCCTGATGTGCAATGTGTGGTGGTCGGCGATGGTCCGCTGAGAGAAAAGCTTGCCGGGAGATATGGCTGGGTGCATTTCGTAGGTGTCAAATTGGGAGAGGAATTGGCCCAGCACTATGCGTCTGCGGATGTACTGATTTTCCCTAGCGAAACCGAGACATTCGGGAATGTGCTGTTGGAGGGCATGGCCAGCGGCCTAGTCACGGTAAGTTATGATTATGCGGCGTCCGCGGTTCACGTGAAATCCGGTGAAAACGGATTCAAGGCGGTCAAGGGAGATGCTGCGGAATTCGTGAAGCTGGCGGTTTCCGGGCTCGGCCTGCGCCCTCACCACGGCATGCGCCAGGCCGCGCGCGAAGCAGCTGAGGCGCTCGGGTGGGATCAGGTGGTGAAGGAGTTCGAGCACCGGCTCGAGGATATCTCCATCAGCCGGCGGTCGAACGCGCCACCGTCCTACAAGCTCGGAAAGCGGCCGAAGTTTTCCTGCCGGACGGTTTTCCTATCAGACATTCATCTCGGCACGCCTGATAGCAAAGCAGGCGAGGTGGTGGAGTTCCTCAAGCACATCCGCTGTGAAAAGTTGGTGCTGAATGGGGATATCATCGATGGTTGGGCATTGCGCCGTGGCGGTAAATGGAGCGGACGCCACAGTCGCGTCATCCGCAAGATTCTGAAAATGATCGAACGCGATAATACGGAAGTCATCTATCTGCGCGGTAACCATGATGATATCCTGGAACGTTTCTTGCCCCTGGCATTCGGGAAGTTGAAGATATTCAAGGAGCACATTCACACCACGTTTGCCGGGAAGCGTTATCTGGTGGTCCACGGCGATGGATTTGACAGCGTATCGACCAATCACCGCTGGCTGGCATCACTGGGTGCCGTGGGTTATGATTTCCTGCTGAAGGTAAACCGCTTTTATAACCAGTGGCGGGCGTGGCGGGGGAAGGAATACTTTTCTCTCAGCAAGCAGGTGAAGGCGAAGGTGAAATCCGCAGTCAGCTTCGTGGATCGCTACGAGCAGCTTTTACAGGATCTGGCCCGCCACAAGAAATGCGATGGGATCATCTGCGGCCACATCCACACGCCTGAGGACAAGCAGGTGGGGGAAATCCATTACCTCAATTCCGGAGACTGGGTGGAAAGCCTGACGGGAATCATCGAGCACCATGATGGTCGGATGGAACTGGTGGAGTATGAGAAGTTCCTCAGGACCCTTGCGGGCGGGACCCCCTCCAACGTGCTGCCAACTGAAGATATCCCGACATTCCATGGCGAGATCCGGGAAACGGTAGTCCGTGCCTAACGGTGTTCACCGCTTATTTGGCACTGAGGATCTTGAGCACATCCTCCGCCTGCTTGTCGGTGGCTGCACTCAGATCACGCCAGACCAATTTCCCGTCCTTGAAAAGGAAGGCCTGCCGTTTGGAGAATCCCATCGCATTCGGCACACCAAAGGCCTTGACGACAATGCCATCCGAATCAGCGAGAAGGTCGAACGGCAGCTTGTATTTTTCCTTGAAAGCTTTTTGGGCGGGAACCTTGTCCATGCTGACCCCGAGGATCCTCACTCCCTTGTCGGTCAGCGAGACATACGAATCGCGGAGGCTGCATGCCTGTTTGGTGCAGCCGGGGGTGTCGGCTTTCGGGTAGAAATAAACCAGCAGATAACCGGCACTTCCAACTTCGGCAAGTTTCACCGCGTGGTCGTCCTGGTTCTTTTGTTCCACCGTAGGAAGCGCGGCTCCGACGTCCAACGGCTCGGCCAATGCGGCGCTGGAGAAAATTCCTGCGGAGACCGTGGTAAGGATCTGGGTGATGCTTTTCATTGCGCCGAAGGTTGCATCATATCCGGGATACGCAACCCATAGTTGCCGGAAAGGTGGGTGTTTGAGCTCACTCGGACTGAGGTAAGGTTCGTGAATTGCGGGAAATTGTGTCTTGAACGCCGCCGCGAATCGGAAGCATTATGTGTTCAGGACATGCCAAAACCCGGAATTGAGCCAGAAGTGATCTACGAGGGAATCCCAGCCTCTCCCGGGATTGCCATCGCTCCGGTTCATGTCGTGGCGCGGGGATTCACGGCTCCTGAAGTTTATGAAATCACCGAGGCCGAGGTCGGGCGCGAACAGGAACGCTTCAAAGCGGCGCTTGAGGTGACCAAGCGGCAGTTGATCGAATTGCAAAGTCGTCTCGAGGATCTGGCAGGAGACAATGAGGGCGGGATTTTCGAAGCTCACGTGATGATTTTGGAGGATCGCTCGGTCGTGGATCGGGTGCACAACGCGATCGCCAGCCGCCAGCAGAATGCAGAATATGCCTTTTATGCGGTGATGCAAAATTTCCTGGAAGCGATGAGGCGCATTCCGGATCCCTATCTGCGGGAGCGCACTGTGGATATTGAAGATGTGGCCCAGCGGGTGCTGAGGAATTTCAGTGATGATGGTGATAGCCGCCCCCAGGGCCCGGATGTTTCGCACATCCTCGTGGCCTACGATTTGGCCCCTTCGGACACCGCGTCGATGAATCGCAAGCACGTGCTGGGATTCGCAACCGAGCAAGGCAGCGTGAATTCACACACCGCGATTCTCGCGCGGGCTTTTGGAATTCCTGCGGTCGTAGGACTTGAGGGAGTGGTTATCGACGTGATCGCGCTCGCTCCGGCGATCCTTGATGGCTACACTGGTAAGCTCATTCTTCATCCCACCGCTGAGACGCTGGAGCGGTATAAAAGCCTCAGTGACGTCAAAGCGAAAGTCCGCAGCTCTCTCGAGGCAATGCGCGGGGCGGCGACGGCGACGGTGGATGGCCGCGGGCTAACTGTTTCGGCGAATATCGAGATCATCGAAGAACTGCCCCTGGTGAAACGCAGTGGGGCGAAAGGAATCGGGCTCTATCGGACGGAGTTCCTGCTCCTGAATGGCGAGGACATGCCTGACGAGAAACGTCAGACCGAAGTTTATTCCCGAGTTGCTTCGGAAATGGAGCCACACACTGTCATTATCCGCACCCTTGATGCGGGCGGTGATAAACTGCCGGTGGAGCCGCTGACCGATCCCGAGCCAAACCCTTTCCTCGGTTGGCGCGGCATTCGGGTTTCGTTAGCGCGCCCGGCCATGTTTCGCGAACAAATCCGCGCTATCCTGCGGGCCAGTGCTTTTGGTAGAGTCGCAGTGATGTTTCCCATGATCTCAGGTCTATCCGAGGTTTGGCGAAGCAAGGAAATGGTCCGGCGTTGCATGGATGAGCTCGAAAAGGAAGGGGTTGCCTTTGATGAACATCTGCCCGTCGGCATTATGATCGAGGTTCCCGCCGCAGCCCTTTGTGCGGATATTCTCGCACCGGAAGTGGATTTCTTTTCCATCGGAACGAACGATCTCATCCAATACACCGTCGCCGTAGACCGCGTGAATCCGCACGTCGCAGACCTATACCGCCCCACCCACCCGGCGGTTATCCGGCTGATCAAGCGGACCATCGACGCCGCGACGGACAACGGAATCTGGACCGGGATCTGTGGTGAAATGGCAGGGGACATCCGCCTGACTCCCTTGCTCATCGGTCTGGGAGTTGAGGAGTTATCGGTGGGACCCCAGCAAGTGCCACGGGTCGGCCAAGCGATTCGATCACTGAGTTATGCCGAGTGTGCGGCCATGTCGGACGAAGCCTTGCGGCACACGCGCAGCCAGGGAATTCTCGACCTTTCCATGGCGCTTGCCCGCAAGCACTATGGAAATCTGCTGGATTGAGCGTGCAAACAAGCCATTGAGGGGATGATTAGACCCGGAATGGTCTTCCCTATGACCTCGCGCAAATACGCAGGTAATTCTGTTTGACCTGAGGTAAATCGGATCAAAAGTAGCCCACCATGACTGATCCACTTTTTCAACCTCTTGAAGCCGGAGCCTTTACGTTCCCCAACCGCATCGTGATGGCTCCGCTCACGCGGACACGGGCATCCGCCGGGCGGGTCCCGAATGCGATGATGGCAGAGTACTATTCCCAGCGGTGTTCGTTCGGAATGATTCTTTCGGAAGCGACTTCCATTTCGCCGCAGGGCGTCGGCTATCCAAACACTCCGGGCATCTGGTCCGCCGAGCAGGTGCAAGGGTGGAAATTGGTGACCCGGGCCGTCCACGATGCCGGCGGACAGATCCTGCTCCAGCTTTGGCACGTGGGCCGCATTTCGGATCCTGTCTACCTGAATGGGGAACTCCCTGTTGCACCCAGCGCGATCGCGGCGGAAGGCCATGTCAGTTTGATCCGACCGATGAAAAATTTCGTCACTCCCCGAGCGTTGTCATTGGAAGAACTGCCCGGAATCATCGAGGATTACCGCCGGGCTGCCGAGAATGCGAAAGCCGGCGGGTTCGACGGTGTCGAGATTCACGGCGCGAACGGTTATCTGCTCGACCAATTTCTGCAAGACTCCTCCAACCACCGCACCGATGAATATGGTGGCTCCATCGAAAACCGCGCCCGTTTGATGTTGGAAGTGACCGATGCCGTCATCTCCGTCTGGGGTGGGGATCGTGTGGGAATGCACCTCGCTCCCCGCGGCGATGCCCATGGTGTTGGAGACTCGAGCATTTCCGCTGTTTTTCATCATGTCGCGAGCGAACTCGGGAAACGGAAAATCGCATTCATTTGTGCCCGTGAATCATTTGAAAAGCCGGCCCTCGGCCCATCTCTGAAGGATTCGTTCGGCGGTGTTTATATTGCCAACGAAAGTTTCACGGCAGACAGTGCCCGTGCTGCCATTCGATCAGGCTCGGTGGATGCGGTAGCCTGGGGGAAGGCCGCCATCGCCAATCCGGATCTGGTGGAACGATTCAGAACCGGAGCGCCATTGAACGACCCCGATCCTTCCACTTTTTATGCCGATGGCCCGGGCGGCTACACGGACTATCCATTTCTCGAAACCACAACGGCCTGAACGATGATGAAACATCCACGAATACTCGCATTCAGCGGCAGCCTTCGCGCCGCATCATACAATCAGAAACTCGCCACCATCGCCGCCAATGCCGCGCGTGATGCGGGTGCTGACGTCACCCTGATCTCGCTTCGGGATTTCCGCATGCCTTTGTTTGATGAGGATCTGGAAACCGAGGCGGGAATGCCGGAAGCCGCTCAAAAATTGAAAGCCCTTTTTGCCTCCCATGACGGGCTGATCATCGCATCGCCCGAATATAACAGCACGATCACCGCAGCTTTGAAGAACGCGATCGATTGGGTGTCACGCGCCACATCCCCGGATGAGAAACCGCTGTTGGTGCTTAGTGGAAAGAAGGCGGCCATTCTATCAGCCTCACCTGGTGGATATGGAGGAGCACGCAGTTTGGTCCAGCTGCGCCCGTTTTTGGAAAACATCCACGTCACAGTCATTCCGGAGCAGGTTAGTGTCGCGAAGGCTTACGAGGCATTCTCTGAAGACGGGCTGTTGATCGATCCGGTACAATCCGCAGCCATCAAGGACATGGCTGTGAAACTGGTAGCCAGCTTCGTTTGATCATTCCAAACGACGGGGTGGATTGTCATCGCATGAAGTAAGTTGATTTCGCAGACTCCGCGCATGAGCGAATTGAAAGCGGAGACGCACCTCAAATCCATTGGCTACCTATTGTGGATCTTTGGCTTCACCGGTGCGCACCGTTTTTATTTTGGCAAGCCGATTACCGGGACAATCTGGCTTTTCACCGGTGGATTGTTAGGACTCGGCTGGTTGATCGATCTGTTCCTGATTCCCGGCATGTATCGCAATGCAAACCGCCGCTTCACAGCGGGAACGTATGACTATTCACTGGCGTGGATTTTCCAGACCTTTTTCGGGATCTTCGGCGTCCACCGTTTCTACATGGGCAAGATCGGGACCGGAATCCTCTGGCTCCTCACCGGCGGCCTGTTTCTCGTCGGCTGGGTCTATGATTTTTGCACGCTCAATGAGCAGGTGGATGAATTGAACAGGGAGTGACCTTTTTCCCGGCGAAGGGACCATCAGGATTTTCAATTCTTGTTTGAAAAACGTCTGGCGATGAGCGCATCCAAGGACAATTTTCCGGGACCGAATGCCAGCGTGACAAGGGTGACACAAAGAAAAATGAACGGTGCGGCTTCGGTGAAATCGCTGATGCTGGCGAAGGCCTCACGATCGGCCGTAAGGTAGGCCACAATCATCGAAACGAGCAGGGGAACGGAAATGAGACGTGTGGCGAGGCCTGCGACGAGCAGAAGTCCTCCGACCATTTCAATGCCGCCGACGAGGCCTGCGTGGAACGCGGGTGCCGGAATGTGGAGACTCTCGAAGAAGTGAGTGGTGCGGTCGAAATTAGCAAGTTTGCCGCGACCTGTTAGAAAAAAGCTCCAGCCGATCATGATACGAAGGAAAAGCAGAACGGCAGATTGTGCGCAAGGCTCGGCGGACTGTGCGATGTGGAGAAGTTTGAGAGCGATTGGCTTCATGGTATTGGGTCGGTTGATAGGTACAAGAAGGGCGGTCTCCTGAGATGCTGGAGACCGCCCGGATCAAAAATCGCGGAGGATCAAAGAATGGTGCCTTCCTTCTTTTCCTTGCCTGAGCAGCCGTCTTTGCCTTTGCAGCTGTCCTTGTCCTTGGCTTTTTCCTCATTGGAGAAAGTGCCTTCTTTTTTTTCCTTATCCTTGCCTGGGCAGCCTTCCTTGCCCTTGCAGCTATCCTTTTCCTTCTCGGCGGCGGTGACACCACCGGCTTGGAAGGTCGGGTTCGCGGTGACGGTTCCAGCAGCGAAAAGACCTGCGAGGGCGGCGGCGATGAGGGATTGATCGAGTTTCATGATATTTGTTTTTCCAGTTTGTGTTGTTAGTTTGAGGGCCTCGGTTTTGTTTTACCGACGGACTGCATGTCAGAGCGGGGAGGGGGATTTTTATTTCATATTTTTTTCGAAGCGTTTGTGACCGGTGGGGCGATGGGGATTTCCAGCATGAGTGCGCACTCCAATAAAAAAGCCTCCGGCCCGTCGGGCGCGGAGGCTTTTAGCGAAATTCGCCTGAGTCAGTTCGTCACGCGCATGGGCATGAGGACGTAGAGGAACGTTCCTTCGATGCGGAGGACACCGGGGCTCATTTCATCGATGAGATCCAGATAGACATCGTCGGTGTCCAAGGCGCGGAGTGGAGCCTGAAGGAATTCGGGGTTGAAAGCGATTTGCATCGGCGGGCCTTGATAGATCACGTCCATCGATTCCTGTGCCTCACCGACGTCTGGAGAGTTCGCGGTGACTTCGATGTGGTTCTCGCTAAAGACGAGTTTGACGGAGTTCGACTTGTCCGAGGAAAGAAGTGAAACGCGGCGGACGGTCTCCAGCAGGGCTTCGCGGGAAATCACGACTCGCTCGTTGCTGTCGCCCGGGATGACCTGACGGTAGTTCGGATAGTTTCCTTCGATGAGCTTGCTGGCGAGCAAGCTGTCACCGACGGTGAAGGAGATCTGGCTGTCACTGAGTTTGACGATGACATCGCCGGCATCACCAAGGAGGCGCTGGAGTTCCTGGACGGCCTTGGTCGGGATGATGACGTCGGTCTCGTGGGAAGCGGGGAATTCGAGGTCTGCATCGACCATCGCGAGGCGGCGTCCGTCAGTGGCGACGAGGGTCATCTTGCCGTCGCGGAAGGAGGTGAAAATCCCGTTGAGCACATAGCGTGTCTCGTCGGTGGAAATGGCGTAAGAGGTTTTCTTGAGGCCGTCGCGCAAGGTGACTTGAGGGATTTTGAAGACCTTGGCTCCCTCGAAATCAGGGAGTGGCGGGAATTCCGCTTCACCGAGACCGATGATTTTGAAAAACGATGGTCCGCAGCGGATGGAAGCGTGGTTTTTCGCATCCACCGAAACTTCCACTTCACTGGCTGGCAGTTCGCGGATGATGCTCACGAGGCGCTTTGCCGGAAGGGTCGTGGCTCCTTCTTTCTCGACCTGGGCCTCGACTGAGCCGGTGATCCCGACATCAAGGTCCGTGGTGGTGAACTGGATGCGGCCATCCTTGGCCACGAGCAGGACGTTTGAGAGAATCGGCAGGGTGGTGCGCGAGCTGACCACATGCTGGACCTTTTGGAGGCCGTCGAGAAATGCTTCCTTGGAGATGCGAAACTTCATAGCTGTTGCCATGGAGTTTCCGTTTTCACTGCGCCTTGGCAAGCCTTCTGTGAAGTTTCGTGACCCGAATGTTGGTTAGCGCCGGAGTTGGGACTCGATTCGGGCGATGGATTCCTTTAATCCGGGCTCGTCGCCAATCCGCTCGGCGACTTTTTTGCAGGCATGGATGACGGTCCCATGATCCCGTCCGCCGAATGCCTCACCGATTTCCATGAGCGAGCCCTTGGTGAGAGAGCGGCTGAGAAACATGGCGATTTGGCGTGGAAATGCGATGCTGGCCGGACGGCGGCGGCTGGTCATATCGGCCAGACGGACGTCGAAATGCTCGGCCACTACCTTTTGGATGGAATCGATGCTGACTTGGCGGCTCGCCTCTTCCCGGATGAGGTCGCGCAGCAGGTGTTCGACTTTTTCGACAGTCACGCTTTCCCCGGCGAGCGAGGCGTAGGTGGCTACCCGCATGAGGGCGCCCTCGAGGCGGCGGACATTGGTGCGGATTTTCTCAGCGAGGAAACACAGCACGGATTCGTCCACGCGAACTTTCCAATCGAGGGATTTTTTCTTGAGAATGGCCATCCGCGTTTCCATCTGCGGCGGTTGCATTTCCACAGTGAGCCCGCACTCGAAACGGGAGATCAGGCGGGGTTCGAGGCTCTTGATTTCGCAGGCCGGGCGATCACAGGTGAGGACGACTTGGTTGCGACCATCCAACAAAGTGTTGAACGTGTGGAAAAATTCTTCCTGGGAGCGCTCCTTGCCGGCGAGAAACTGCACGTCGTCGATGAGCAACACATCCGAACTGCGGTAGCGGCGGCGGAATTTTTCGATGTCGCCGCGGCGGACGGCGTCGATGAATTCGTTGGTGAACTTCTCGCATGTTAGATAGATCACGCGTGAGCCGGGCTGGCGGCGGAGAAGCTCGTGGCCGATCGCCTGCATCAGGTGGGTTTTGCCGAGTCCCGGACCGCCGTAGATGAAGAGCGGATTGTAGCCGATTCCGGATTTTTTGGCGACCGCTTCGCAGGCGGCGTGGGCGAACTGGCTGTTTGCGCCGACGACAAAACTGGCGAAGGTATGCGCCGGATTCAGGCCGGCGCTTTTGATGCGTTTGTCGAGGGCCTCGCCTTCGAGTGTGGCCGCTTTGGTGGGCCGAAAGTGAGAGCTGCCGGGATGAGAGGCACCATTTTCAGTGGAGGACAAGCTATCGCCAACCGTCACGCGCACTTCGCGCACATCTTCGAAAATCCCACTGACGGCCATGGTCAGCTCCGGCAGATAATTTGTCTCGATCCAGACCTGATGGATTTCACCTGGAACGGCAATTGATCCCACATCATTTTCCACGCCCATCCAGTTAGCCGCGCCGAACCAACGCTGGAAAGCATCCGGACTCACCATGACACGCAATGCCTCACAAACCTCGGTCCAGCCTCGGCCGTCCGCCGAAAATTCTTCCAATTCGCTCACCATCTCCTGCGCTGCCACTTCCTCGGATTCCATTTTTGATAGTTTTTTGAAAATTGGTTTTTGCTCGTTCCGCTGCCACCCCTTCGAGTGGCTCAACGCCGCGAGGGACAAAAGATGAACGGCCACTCAGGCTTATGGGAAACCTTTTTCAGGCCATCTAACATTTGATCGGTGAATGCCGTATTCCACAAGGGTTCCACGGATCAATTTTTTAAAAACTTGACCTCCAATTTGCTTAGGCTTGGTGAAGTATCGGTGGTTCCGGTTTGGTCGAATCGTCGTATTCCTTTGAAAACAAAGCATTCGCGGTGTGACGATTTCGTTATATTTCGTCACAGTCCCGAAAAAATCGTGTGGATCGTACTGCGCCGCACCATTGGGACGGCTGAAATCCAATCAAATACGTAGTCTCATGGATCATGATGCGCTTGTGCCATGAGCCGCTGGCTTTCCAAAGCAGACAGCCACTCCTACGGTGATCAGCGTACCAGCCATGATCCGCCATGGGAACTCGATCACTGGCAGCCATGGAAAATTGGTATAAAGGGCAGTGCCGGTGGTCATTTTCCAAATGTCGTTGGGTAGATTGCTCAGGTAGGCCACGCCGATGATGCCGGCCATCATCGCGATCAGATTTCCCCCCTCGCTGCCACGTGTTTTCGTAAACAGTCCCACCATGAAAATTCCTAACAGTGATCCGTAGGTGTAGCCGAAACTCCCGAGGATGATTCCGATGATGCTCAGACCGGGGTTGTGAGCCTTGACGAAAGCTGTCGCAAGTCCGACGAAAATCAGCACCAGCGCGAAAGCCACTGTGCTGAGCTTGATGATGCGCACGCGTGCTTGATCGTCGTCCGGCGTCTTGAACCAGCGGAAGTGGAAATCCCGTGAATAACTGGTGGCCAGTGAATTCATCGC
>JBDTNJ010000134.1:0-5290 GCA_039933825.1 Luteolibacter sp. | reverse complement strand
CCCGCGCCATCGACCGGGAAATCAAACGCACGGGTGCCACCTGCGTCTATCTGGATGTCACCCACAAGCCCAAGGGTTTCATGAAGGAGCGTTTTCCTTATATCTACGAGACACTGCTGAAATTTGGACTCGATTGCGAAACTCAGCCCATCCCCGTAGTTCCCGCCGCCCATTACCAATGTGGTGGCGTCCTCACTGATGTTAACGGCAAGACTTCCGTTCGCGGACTTTATGCCGTCGGTGAAGTAGGCTGCACGGGCCTCCATGGAGCCAATCGTCTGGCTTCCAACTCACTGTTGGAGGGCAACGTCATCGCCCGCCGCGCGCTCGATGCAATGCTCCGCCTTCATCCGCCGGGCAAGGATGTCATGGATCCTCCACCGATTCCCGAGTGGGAATATGGCGACACTGCCGAGCCGGATGAACTGGTGGTTATCTATCATAACTGGGATGAGATCCGCCGCCTGATGTGGGATTATGTTTCCATCGTCCGGACGGATAATCGCCTGCGCCGCGCCACTGCGCGTTTGCGGAATTTAAAAAAGGAAGTACGCGAGTTCTATTGGGGCCACCGCGTCAATGCAGATATCCTGGAACTCCGCAACCTCGTGGCCGCCGCCGGCCTCATTGTCGAGTGCGCCGCGCGCCGCAAGGAATCACGCGGGCTCCACTACACGCTGGATCACCCGAATTCCGAAGATCGCCTCTGCCATGATACGGTCATCCGGAAATTCTGAGGCTAGGCACTTTTGTTCATGAGTGTTGCCCTGCTCATGCCGGGCTGCCAATCTCCCGGCGTCCATGGCTCGTCAATACACCCTTCATCGTCCGCAAGCGGCTGCGGCCTCTGGCATCGACTACGTGGCGGCGGATAGCGGCAGACTACGATGGAAACTTGAACGCGATTAAAATTCACTGCTCCGGACGTTAAAAAACCTATCCAAAAGAGTGGGTGATGTGAGTTGACGCGACTCCAGATGCGGCACATACCCTGAAGTCCTGAAATAGAATGAACTGGGAAATGATTTACGTATTCGCCGTGCTGGCTATCACCTTTGGGTTGATGGTGCAGGAAAAGATATCAGTCGATATCGTGGCCATGCTGGCGTTCTGCTCTTTGCTAGCAGCGGGCATCCTGACTCCGGCGGAGGCCTTCAAGGTATTCAGCAACGAAGCTGCCATCACCGTGGCATGCATGTTCATTCTCAGCGCGGCATTGGAGCGCACGGGCGTCATCGAAACCATTGCCCACCGGTTGAACCTGGCGGTGGGCCGGAGCGATTGGTCGGTGCTCATCGTGATGCTGCCTATTGTCGCCTTGCTGTCTGCATTCATCAACAACACGCCGGTGGTGGTGGTGTTCATGCCGATCATGATTTCGCTGGCCGCATCGCGTGGAGTGAAGCCGTCGAAATTGCTCATTCCGCTGTCGTTTGCCTCGATCTTTGGTGGGATGTGCACGCTCATCGGGACCTCGACAAATATTTTGGTAAGTGCTTCGGCGCAAGAGCTCGGCCAGCAGCCTTTAGGAATGTTTGAAACCGGCAGGGTTGGCTGGATGCTGGCGGTGGTAGGTTTACTCTATCTGCTCACCATCGGTCGCAAGATGTTGCCGAATCGCGACACACTGGCCTCAATCCTCCAAACCACCGACAGCAAGCAGTATCTAACTGAAGTTGTGATTTCGGAGGAATCGCCACTCATCGGCAAGCGTTTGGAAGAGACCCCGCTGGTAAACCAACCGCATGCGCGGTTGTTGCAAATCATCCGCAATGGGGAATACGTCTCCATCCCGCTTGGTGACATTATTTTGGAACTTGGTGACCGCCTGCGCCTTGCCACCGGCCGTTCTTCCGTGCTTGAGCTTAACACACTCAAAGGAGTGGAATTATTGCCGAAGGCCACGCTCGGGCTGGAACTCGTCGGCACGCAAAAAGCGACCGTTGTTGAATGTGTCATTGGGCCGCGCTCTAGCATCGTTGGGCAGAGCATCCGCCAGCTTAATTTCCGTGGCCGCTATGGCGTGCTGGTGTTGGCAGTGCACCGGCAGGGGATAAACCTGCGTGAAGATTTCGCAGACGTGAAGTTGCACTATGGTGATACGCTCTTGGTGGAAGGCTCGGAGTCGGTGGTGAATGGACTGCGCGGGCATCGCGATTTTCTGCTTCTCCTCGACGTCCCTGAAACGGTGAAACGCCGTCGTAAGCAAGCGCTCGCGGTGAGTGCCATCGGATTGGTCGTCGCTCTCGCGAGCTTAAACGTCCTGCCGATCGCCGCTCTGGCGGTGATGGCTGCGGTCGCTGTGGTGGTGACGGGGTGCATCGATGTGGAAGAGGCTTACGACGCTGTGGATTGGAAGATCATTTTCCTCATATTCGGCATGCTATCGCTGGGGATGGCGTTGGAAAAAACTAAAGGCGCGGATCTTGTGGCGGCGTCGATCATTCACGGACTCGGCGGCTGGGGGCCCATGGTGGTTCTTTCATCCGTAGTGCTGCTTACCTCCATATTGACCAACTTTCTCTCCAACAACGCCGTCGCCGTCCTGTTGACACCCGTTGCGGTGCAGGCGGCGCTGGCCATGCATGTCAGTCCGCGCCCTTTCCTCATCGCCGTGGCACTCGGCGCTTCCGCGTGTTTCGCTACGCCGATCGGCTACCAAACCAATACCTTGGTTTACGGCGCGGGCGGTTACCGCTTCAGCGATTTTTTCAAGGTGGGCCTGCCGTTGAATCTGCTGTTATGCGCGCTAGCTTCTTGGCTCATCCCAAAGTTTTGGCCGTTTTAAAGAGCCGCGCGTCAGCGGCTGGCCGCTGGCCGACGGTGGCGGAGGGCCTCATAGATGGCGGGTGAGCGGAATGCCTCGGCCACACCATACGCAGTCAAGCATGATACCAGCAGGGGCAACATAAACTCATATTGTCCGGTCATTTCGACCATCAAGATTATCCCCGTCAGAGGTGCACGGACGACGGACGTGAAAAGCGCGCCCATGCCCAGCAGGGCAAATGTCTGCGGGTGTGCCAACATCGATGGTAGCAGCACTTCCGAGGACATCCCAAATAGCAGCCCTCCTAACGTCCCGATCACCAAGATGGGTGCAAAAATCCCTCCTGCGGAGCCGGAACCGTAAGAGATCATCGTAAGCGCGAATCTTGCGGGCAATAGCAGCGGAATCATACTTAAAACAAAACTCCCGTTGATCGCTTTGCCCGCCATCGCACGCAGGTCAAAAACAGGTTCGGTGCCCACGAGTAGCCTCGAAACGACATCGGCAGAGACCGAGGCGAGGAATGCTGCGACGAAAATGACTGGGGTAAAATTCCCCTGAAGCTCCTCTAATACGAAAAAAACCCCGCCAGTGGGGCATTGAATGCCGCAGCCAGTCCCGCACCGGCACCGGCGCTGATCAGAGCTTTTCTTTCTCCGAAACCCGTCTTGATTTTGAGCCAGCCGGCTATCATCAACCCGGAAGCACCGCCCATCTGGACGGTCGGTCCCTCACGGCCCAGCGCCAGACCACCGCCGATGCTTAGTAAGCCAGCGAGGAATTTGAGGGGGAGCAGTCGTTTCCAGCGCATTTCCGCTTCTCCGTGCAGCACCGATTTCAAATGTGGGATACCGCTCCCCGCAGCCTCGGGCGCATACCGGCGAACTAACCAAAGCCCGATGCCACCGGTCAAGGCTCCGCCGCCGACGGCAACGATCAATGCAAGCCAGGGCGGTAGCTTCAACAATGTGGACTCCCGAAAATGTTCGGCGTGATCTAGGCTGAGCCGGAAAGCGGAAGCGATCAAACCTGAGACGATCCCTACTACTAGAGCTTTTGGCAGGATATGGCGTCGTTTCACTTCTTCCTCACTGAGGCCACCCTCCGCCTCATTGCCGCCATGCGATTTTAAATCTTGCACGCGCGGACTCTTCAAATTTTTTTCGAAGAAACAACCACTTATCCGAATCGTGATTTCTGAACCCATGCCTCCGTGCGGGTTGCTCAAGCGCAAATTCAATGCAAGCATGCGCCCGTCCATGGCTCGTCAATACACTCTTCATCGTCCGCAAGCGGCTGCGGCCTCTGGCATCGATTACGTGGCGGCGCTGAACGCGGAGCAATACGAGGCGGTCTCCTCGCCACCGGGAAAGGCGCTGGTCATCGCCGGTGCGGGCTCCGGCAAGACGCGGACGCTTACTTACCGCGTGGCCTGGCTGCTGGATCATGGGATCGATTCGAAACAAGTCCTGCTGCTCACCTTTACTAACAAGGCGGCCCGCGAAATGACCGAGCGGGTGCGTGAACTCGTCCCGCACGACACATCGGACCTTTGGGCCGGCACCTTCCACTCGGTCGGCAGCCGGATCCTGCGGCGTCACGCGGAGGATCTCGGATTCACCCGCTCGTTTTCCATTCTGGATCGCGATGACCAGAAATCGCTGCTCTCCGCTGTGATTGCGAAGTGCGACATCGATACGAAAGAACGCCGTTTCCCCAAAGCCGACGTGCTGGCGTCGATGTTCAGTCTGATTGAAAACACCGGCGCGTCGCTGGAAGAGGTCATCGCCGCGCGCTACGATCATTTTTACGATTGGACGGAGAAAATCGAACTCGTCCGCGCGGGTTACATCGCCAAGAAGCTGGAAACGAACTCGATGGATTTCGATGACTTGCTCTGCATGGTCGTGCGCCTGTTCGAGGAGCAGCCGGACGTGCTGGAACTCTATCAAAATCGTTTCAAACACATTCTGGTGGACGAGTATCAGGACACGAACTCGGTGCAGGGCCGGATGATCGACCTGCTCTGCGGCGATAAAAACAGCCTGATGGCCGTGGGCGATGACGCGCAGTCGATCTACTCGTGGCGCGGCGCGGACATGGATCACATCCTCAGTTTCCCGAAGCGCTATGAGGGCTCGCGCGTTTTCACCATCGAGACGAACTACCGCAGCGTCCCGGAAATCCTCGATCTATCAAACGCCGCGATCCGTGCGAACTCCGGTCGTTTCGAAAAAGACCTGCGCGCCTCCCGCGAAAGCCCCGGCGTGAAACCGGCGCTCGTCGCCCTAGCAGACCCGCGCGCACAGGCGGCATTCGTCGCGCAGCGGATGTTGGAACTGCGGGAGGAGGGGATTCCGCTGGAGGAAATGGCGGTGCTTTATCGGGCGCATTTCCAGAGCTTGGAAATCCAGATGGAGCTGACGGTGCGCGGGATTCCGTTCGGGATCACCAGCGGGCTGCGCTTTTTCGAGCAGGCGCACATCAAGGACATCGCCGCGTTCATGCGCTTCGTGGTGA
>JBDTNJ010000133.1:0-10362 GCA_039933825.1 Luteolibacter sp. | reverse complement strand
AAAAACGGCCGTTTGACAAACGCCTCCAGCGAGATTTTTCCCAGTGGATTCCCATACGACCAACGCAGGAAACCCTCGCCGTAAACCTGCTCGGTTTCGAGGGCTCCGGAATGGCGGTTGAAATAGCGAATGGCTTCCACGGCGGCGCTTGTAGTGGCGGAGTGGGCCAGGCGCAAGGCTTGCGATTCACCAAAGGGGAGGAGGCAATTTTCAGAGTTTATTCCGGGTTTTCCGGGATCGATTCATGGGCCGCTTCGTCCGATGTTGGTTCGTTTGGCGGATCGGGTGAAACTTCCTCCGGGGTGGGGGTGCGGCCATTGTTCTCCAGCAGGATGAAAACTTCGTTTTGCACAGCTTCGACCTCGCTGAGAGGGATATCCGGGTCTTTGACGATATAGACTTCCCCGGTTTTCCGGTGTTCATATACGCGCAGAATTCCGCTGGGCGTGCGCTGGCTATCAGTCTCGCGGAGGAGCTTTTGCCTTTCGAGCATCACCGCGAGAATATAGCGGGTGTTTTCCGTGTGGTCCTCATCCTCCTCTACCAGACGCACGAGTATTTCCTCAGCACTGAGTTTTTCCGCAGGGCCTGGATTCTCGTTTCCAGTCGGGGCGGCGAAAAGGGTTTTCCAGAAGGAAAAGGGTTTTTCACCAGCGTTCATCCGTTCGTTCCAACCATCCACGCAGTAGTCCCGGCGGAGGTAGCCGCTGGACTCAGGGTCAGGGAAAAGCGCCGTAATGATCGATTCTCCATCGACAAATGCCCGTTGGGTGGCGGCGCACTCACGCCCGCGGGAGCGGACATGCCAGGATTCAGCAAATGCCATAGGTTTGAAATGGGTGGGTTAGTCGTTGCCAGGAAGAAAGCGAAGAAGCGAGCGATAGATCGGGCGGCCGGAAAGGCGGCGATGAAACAGGTAGATGCCGAGGAGCGCGAACGTCACGTTCGGCAGCCAAGCGGCGTAAACCGGTCGGAGCGCACCTGCTTCGCCCATTGCCAACGAGATATTACTGAACAGAAGCATCAGCGCGGAAAGCACCACGGCAATGAAGACTCCTCCACCGGAACCCCGCCGGGAAAAGTGAATGGCGAGCGGAGTCGCAAGAAGGACCGTGATCAGGCAGGTGAAGGGCAGAGCCCAGCGATAATGCCACTGAGTGCGGTAGGGTGAGGCATCGGCGAACTCCTTGTTTCTAATATTCAGGCGCAGCCAGGTGCTGAGGTCTGGAATTCCCAGATAGGCGGCACTCAGGCCTGGCTTGATGAGTTGCCAGGGTGTTTCCGACCAAAATTTGACTTTAAGCGGCTCATTCAGCGCTTGGAATTCAGCAGGTTGACCGGGTTGGAAATGACTCACCACCGGCTCTTCAAACGTCCATGTCCGTGTCTTTCGATCCCACAACGCACGTTTCGCGAACAAGCGGCTTTCCAAGGTCTCGTCCTCACGCGTGGTGGTGATCTCCACGTTGAGAAGCGCCTGTCCCAATTGGTAATTGTGAGGAAACGCCCCGATCATCCACAGGCGGCGGTTCAACGGGTTACGATAAAGCACGTTGGTCGCTTCGGTAGCTTGTTTACCACAGGCTTCTGCGAGGATATCGTCGTAGGAACCGTCCGCGATCGGTGCCCAGTGGTAGTTCAGCCCCATGCTGGTCAGGCTGAAAAACACCCCGGCAATGATGAGGGGCAGGGTGATTCGGAAAACTCCCCGGCCTGCTTGGACCATCGCAATGATTTCCCGGTGGGTCGAAAGTTTGCCCAAGGCGTAAAGCAATGAAAGCAGCAGGCTGTAAGGCAGCAGCAGCAAAAATACAGCGGGTGAACGGGTCCCATAAAAGAAGAGGAGGGTGTGCGGCACATCCTTGCTCTCTCGGAAATCGGAGATCGATCCGCTCATGTCAATCAAGAGCCAGACTAAAAACAGTGCCATGAAACAAATGCAGAAAATCCCTGCAAACTCACGTGCGATGTAACGATCGAGCGTGCCGCCGAAACAATAGATCAAACTGGCAAGCGCGGGCAAAAAGCAAAGTACTGCGAGGATCAACGGCCTTGCTTTATGGGCGAGCACATCGGAATCCGGGAAACCGATCAGCTGCTGTTTCACTGCCACCATCTCTGAAGGGACCAGAACGGCACACAGTCCGGCACCCAACACGGCAAGCGCGAGAGGCAGTAAAAATCGGGAGAAGTGGCTGCTAAAAAAAGGCATGAGAAGCCGCGTGGCGCGGAGAGTGGCGGCGGCAGGCAGGGGGTGTCGAGTGCGATATGGGCAAACGCCGAAGTTGCGGCTTGGCAGGAAGCCAAATGCCGGATGCGATGGCCGGGAGATGATTTCGATTGCGGATGGCCAGCCAATGCCCGGATTCAGTGATGCGGTGCGCGAGGCGTTTTCGCGCAAGGGCGTCCTGGCGAAATCACGCGATTTCGCCTACCGCCCGCAGCAGCAGGAGCTCGCCGTCGCGGTGGCGGAGGCTTTGATCAACGCTTCGCCACTAGTGGCGGAAGCCGGAACCGGCGTTGGAAAGTCGCTGGCCTATTTGTTGCCCGCCGCGCGCTTTGCCATCGAGACCGGGCGCAAAGGCATTATTTCCACGCATACGATCAATCTTCAGGAGCAATTGGTGCGCAAGGACATTCCCATCGTTCGGAAAATCCTCGGGGATGATCTGCCCGCCGTGCTCTTGAAAGGCCGCCAGAACTATCTTTGCCCGCTGCGATTGCGCCGTGCCCGCGAACAAGCGGCGGACCTCTTCACCGGAACGGAAAACGACGAACTCGAAGCGATCCGCCAGTGGGCAGAGGCGACGCGTGATGGCACCCTAAGCGATTTGAATTTCCAACCGCAGATGAAGGTCTGGTTGCAGGTTTGCAGCGAGGCACACCTCTGCACCGCAAGGCACTGTGGGCCCAAGGGCGATTGTTTTTTTCAAGAAGCCAGAAAAGCCGCTGCGGACGCGCGGTTGATCGTGGTGAATCACACGCTGTTTTTCGCCCTGCTCAATACCGAGGACGAGCCCGCTGAAGAGGATGCGAAAAAGATCGGAGGCTTCCTGTTTCCCAATGACTTCGCGGTATTGGACGAAGCGCACACCATCGAACAGGTGGCCGCTGTTCAGTTAGGCCTGCGGGTTTCCCAGGCTGGGCTGCGTTTCGATCTGCAACGTCTCTATCACCCGCGCACCCGCAAGGGTTTGCTCAAATCGTTCCGCAAGGCCTCCGCAATGATGGCCGTGGAAAACGCGCTGATGGCGGCGGACCGGTTTTTCCACGACATCGGAGGCATTGCCAGCTTCGGGGATTTCTCCAAAGAGTGCCGCATTCGCGAGCCCGAGCTGGTGGCTAACACTCTAGCGGACCCACTCCGGAATCTCTGGCAGGAAATCGACGCGCTCGCCGCGGACGTGGAATCGGAAAATACCCGGGCGGAACTTCAGGATGCCTCCCGCCGTCTACGTGAGACGCACGGATCTGTGGGCGTTTTCCTCGATCAGGCTTCCGAAGACAGCGTTTACTGGGTCGAGCGGAGCGGTCGCGATGAAACCCAATACAGTCTCCACGGCGCACCGGTGAACGTCGCCGACCGCCTGCGCCCCTTGCTTTTTTCCGGCAAAAAAAGCATGGTTCTAACCAGCGCCACGCTTGGCGTCGGTGATCCGAAACTCGGTTACTTCCGTGGTCGTGTCGGCGCGGAAAAAGCGCGGGCCCTTTGCATTGGGAGCCCCTTCGACTATCAACGGCAGATGCGCATCCGGATTTACAAATCCGTGCCGGATCCCGGGACGCCGCGTTACGACGAATTACTGGCCGAAGGGATCCGCCAGTCGGTTTTGGAAAGCGATGGCCGGGCATTCGTGCTGTTCACGAGTTACCGGACGATGCGCGATGCGGCGCAGCGGCTGGAGCAATTTTTCCGCACCCAGGGCTGGCGGGTTTTACTGCAAGGCGAGGGACTACCGCGCCACCGGATGATCGAGGAATTCCGTAAGGACGTGCACAGTGTTTTGTTTGGAACAGATAGTTTCTGGACGGGGGTGGATGTGCCGGGCGAAGCACTATCCAATGTGATTGTCACGCGCCTGCCGTTCGCCGTGCCAGATCATCCGTTGGTCGCCTCCCGCCTCGAAGCCATCCAGGCGGCAGGCGGCAATCCCTTCATGGATTATTCCGTGCCGGAGGCGATTCTCAAGATGCGCCAGGGCGTGGGCCGCTTGATCCGGACCGAGAGCGACAAAGGATTGGTCTGTATTCTCGATAACCGGATTCTAACCAAGCGTTATGGCCAGGCTTTTCTCAAAGCGTTGCCGGATGCGCCGGTCGAGATTATTAGTTAGCGATGGATCGGGGCTAACCGGGAGATCGCCTGCTTCAGTAATAAACTATCCCATTGCCCCGGAGCGGTCGGTGTTTTGCCGATGTATCCATAGTTGAGCAAGCTGCCGCACTGTGCACAAAGCAAGCGTGAGACCGGTGCCAGCGGCCCCATGCCCATCGTGGCAACCGGGATACCATGATCCGCCAGTTGGAATTCCGCTAGGCGGGCGAGGCCGGCTGGATCGGATAGCATCGCCGCCGTCTTGAAAATCGCGGCCCCGGCGTCCTTTGCACGCTGGACCGCTTCGTTCAAAACGCGCGGATCAGGAAGCTTTTCAAAATCATGGAATGAGCCGATCCACGGGATTTGCCGCGCTTCCAGTTCTTTGAGCAAATCGCCCATTTCGCCGATGCTCGCCACCTCGAGATCGACCAGCGCCGCCTGATCGAGCGAGACGCGCAGCAAATCCATCCGCTCTTTTGCACTGAGCTCACCAGCGCCACCCTCATCCATCCGCCGCGCGGTGAATAGCAGGGGGATCTCTGATAGGTGCGCCCATTGGGATGCGTCAACTCCACCATTTTCTTCCCTCACGATATCGAGGCGGATTTCTGCAATGTCGCAGCATTCCAAGATGGCCGGAGCTCGGGTTGCGCACAAGTCCACCGTGCTGCCAAAGCTTCCCACGGTTCGTGGGTGCCCGTGATTGGGCTGGAATTTCGCATGCGCCATCGCCGATTGATGCGGATTAGGCGCTGCTTAGTCAACCGCTTGTGACGGTTGCAAGCTTCGTGTGTATTTACTTCCGATTAAATTTTGACCAAAATCGTTGTTTTCTCTGGTCAACCCGAAAGCCAATTCCCTAGCCTCCTTCAAACCCCAGACGGTATGAACTATTTGTCACGCTACTCAGTCTCCATCGCCGCTTCCGCTATCATCTCACTTTTTTCCGCTACCACGGCTCACGGACAGGCATCCAAGGTAGTTGGCCAAAAGCCATCTTTCGATGACCTCCAGTCTCCCGAGTTTTCTGGTGGTCGCCAAAAAAGCTTCAAACCCAAGGATTGGCTTGAAATCGAGACCAGCCTGAGAATTTCCATCAGCCCGGAGCCTCCTTCCAAAACTTGCGAAAAAGTTTCGATCAAGTGGTATGTTGCTGTCAAGAATCCTGACAAGGCTGGCACGTTTCTCCTGCTCACCAAGCAGGTCGACCATGTGAATGTTCCCTTGGAGGATGATCAGATTTTTTTCTCCATCTACTTGTCGCCCAGTTCGCTCAAGCGCATCACGGGTTCTGACAAGGGTGGCAAAAGCGCGGTCGAGTTTGTCGGCTATGAGGTGCTGATCAACGGCGAAAAGAAGGCAGAGGGGACCAATAAGGGGCAGCCTGGTTGGTGGAATGCCGCCTCCGACAAGATTTCCCGCAGCGAATCCGTGCCTCTCCTCGCCAAGCCTGAAACCCCATTCGCCAACTCTTGGTGGGATCGTTACGCGGAAGTTGCGGTGGAACGTCGCTAACAAAAGCAAAAGCGGATTTTCCTATTTTCGCCGCTTAGCCCTTCAAGCCTTTTCTCAATTATCTTCGCATCATGGCTGACAATCAGAGCACCGTCGCACTCAACATCGGATCCCAGCGCATCAGTATGGCCGTTTTCGAAGTCTCGAAAAATGGCAGCCTCGTCCTCAAGGCCTATGATTCCGAATCCATCGTCGCCGATCCAGCGCTGGAAGCCTCGAAAATCTCGCAGACCCGGGTCGCGATCGCAGATCTCGCCCAGAGGCTGAAAGTCGGCAAGACCAAAGCCCGCTACGCCATTGCCGGGCAAGCGGTTTTCACACGCTTTGTAAAACTCCCGCCGCTGCAAGAGGATAACATTGACCAGCTCGTCACTTTCGAGGCGCAGCAGCATGTGCCTTTCCCTTTGGCTGAAGTGGTTTGGGATTATGAACTCATCGAAGGTGCGGATGAAAAGGAAGTCGTTATTGTGGCGATCAAAGCCGATGCCCTTGATGAAATCAACGCAGCAGTGAATGATGGCGGTCTCGGAACTTCCGAAGTCGATGTGGCACCAATGGCGATCTACAATGCTTTCCGTGCCGCCTACGGCAATCCTGAAGAGCCTATTCTGCTGATCGACATTGGCGCGAAAACCAGCAATCTCCTCTACATCGAAGGTCGTCGGTTTTTCACCCGCAGCATCGCGATCGGCGGAGCGGCTGTCACCGCCTCCATCGCCAAAGAATACGGAATTTCATTCCTCGAAGCCGAGCATCAGAAGCTTTCAAACGGGCTTGTCGCACTCGGTGGCGGTCATACCGAGCAGATGGATGAATCTGTTGCCGCTCTGGCAATGGTGATCCGCAACGCACTGACCCGCCTCCCTGCGGAAATCGCGCGGACCACCAACTACTATCGCAGCCAACACGGTGGCAGCGCTCCTCGCCGTGTGCTCCTTGCCGGTGGTGGTGCGAACCTCCCTTACACCCTAGAATTTTTCCACGAGAAGCTCAATCTCCCGGTCGAATATTTCAATCCGGTAAGTAGCTTGAGCATCGGAAAAGGAGTCGATCCCGCCATCGTGCAACGCGAAGGCCACCTGATGGGTGAACTCGTCGGGCTGGGTCTTCGTGGTATCGGGAAATCGACGATCAATATCGATCTGGTCCCGGTGGTGGTGGAGCAATCTCGCGCCGCAGATAAGCGGAAACCCTTTTTCATCGCCGCCGCAGCCGTGTTGATTGCAGGTGTCGGTGTTTGGGCCGTTTTTCAAAATCTCGCAGCTTCCAAAGCTGAAGAAGAAGCGAAAAAGATGGGGGACACGCGCGATACATTGTCTCCTCTCAAGACCAAAATCGATGGTCTTTTGAAAAATGAGGAAGGTCTCCGTCAGATTGCTAGCGGCTTTACAGACGCAGAGTCCGCCCACTCGGCGTGGATGGACGTGCTCGCGGAAGTTCGTGGTGCCTTCGCCAGTGACGCGGTATGGCTGACTGATTTCGAACTCCTCAACGGTTACGATGTGACATTGGCCGGCAAGAAAGGCGGCGCAGGCGCGTCCGAGGCCAAGGCTCAGAATGGTAAACCCGTCATTAAGCCGGAATTTGCTGCCTCGGCCTATGGCACTTCATCATTGAACGACATCAAGGTTGAAGCCCCTGTGCAGCAATCCAAGAAGCCCGGCCAGGCCCCAGTTTCAGCCGCAGTCACCGCCAATGCCGTGCGCATCAAAGGCTTTTGGCGGGAAAACCCGAAGAGCCAGAACGTCGTATCGGAGCTGCTGAAAAACCTGCGGGATAAATCAACTACCTTCGGGTTTTCCGTGAAGGATGGTAAGGGCGCGGATATCAATCTAGGTGATAACCAAATTTTAGACATTGCCGTAACAGGTAAGAGCGGCGAACTGGGTTTTCCTTTCGAAATTACCCTCCCATTGTCTCGTGAAATCGCGATCAAGTAAGATTCATCAAATATTTGCCATCTGAGTTATGAGTTGGATCAAGGATAATCAATTTATGGTAGCCCTCGGCGGAGGAACCCTCGCGGGGGTGGCTTTGCTTTTTTACGTGGGTTCTGGCGGGGAGAAGCGTTATGAAAGCGCCAAGGCCAGCTATGAGGAAGCCGCTTCACAGGCATCCGGATTCGAGAGCCTGCCGCTCTATCCGACGAATCAGAACCGCGATGGTAAACAAAAGGCGATCGATGAATATCGGAAATCGGTGGAGTCGATCCAGACGTCTTTTGAAAAATTTCGTCCCACGGATATCAAGGATGTCTCTCCGCAGGATTTCACCAACCAGTTGAAGGAGACGAACGGGGAAATCCGCAAGGCCTTTGAGGAGGCGGGAACTACGGTTCCTGAAGCGTTTTTCGCAGGTTTTGAAGGATATAAAGCATCCCTCGCCCGACCCAATGCGACGGGCATGCTCAACTACCAGCTCAAAGCCATCAGGACCATCCTGCTGGAATTGGCAAAAGCCAAGCCCTCCGAGTTCCGGAACCTTTATCGTCCTAACCTGCCCGAAGAAGACGGTCAGACCTTCGCACCTCAGGCCAACGCCGTGGTCCGCCCGCTCCCTTTGGAAATTACCTTCGTGGGACCTGAGAAGAGCGCCCGTGAGTTCCTCTCTACCATTATCAAGCCAGCGAACCAGTATGTGGTGATCCGTGCCTTGCGCATTACCAATACCAAAAAAGAGCCGCCGAAGGCTGCGGACGCCCAGTTCGATAAACCCGCTGCGGCGAAGCCTGCCGCTGCGGATACTGCTTTTGGCGGAGGCTTTGTCCTCCCCGGTGATGATGCCCAACCAGCGGCCGGCACACCTGAAAAGGCTGCCGCTACCCCGACTGCTCCTGCCGCCGGGGACTCCAGCAAGATTCTGGCGCAGGTCCTTGGAAACGAACAGGTGCAAGTCTTCGTTCGGCTCGATATCCTTGAATTTCTTCCGGTGAAGAAGCTTCCTTAACCCCGACAACCGCCCATTTTCCAACCATGTCCTGGTTTTCAAAAAATTACGAAAAAGCTGCTCTTGGCGGAGCCGTTGCGCTTGCGTTAGGCACGGTCTATCTTGGCTGGGCCAAGTTTGATTCCGTTCAAGCGGATTTCGGTGCCGGTCTGAAAGGAAAGGGGAACAGCAACACCGCCGTTAACGGGGCAGATCTCATCCCCAAGGCCTTGGCATCCGGCAAGCGCGATCAATCGTGGACCCAAGCGGACCTCGCTGGCAGGCCAGTGGATCTGTTCACCGGAATCCCGCTGTTCGTCTCCAGCAAGAACCCGGATACCCCGGTCGATCTTCTCAACAAGACGGAAGCCCCGGTGCACCCGCCGATCCCAAATAGCTGGTGGATTGAAAATCGCTTGGATCCTGGCTTTGGCGACTCTCCGAATCGCGATCCCGATCAGGACGGTTTTTCGAATCTCGATGAGTTCAACGCGAAAACAGATCCCAATGACGCCAAGAAGTTCCCTTCGTTGATTGCCAAGCTGATGTTTGTAAAAGTCGAGAGTCTGATCTGGGTGCTCCGCCCCGGATTTAACGCCGATGGGTCATTTCCATTCACCTACGAGGATTCGACCCACCAGACCAATAAGACCGGTGCGGAAGCAGTGGCTCCGAACGCTTTGTTCTTCCCGAAAGCCCCGATGCTGAATCGCTTCAAGCTGCTAGGCTTTGAGGTGCGCAAGGAGCACAATCCGAAGATCAACATCGATGTCGATGTGACGGTGGTGCGTGTCGAGGATCAACGTCAGAATAAAAAAGGCACCATTTACGAGATTCCCGCACCACTTGCCGAACAGCGGAAGAATGAACATCTCCAATATGATCGGACCGCCATCCTTTCGCTTGAGGCCCTGGGCTTCAAGGGCAAGGAATTCAAGGTGGAGGAGAATACCACGTTCGCCCTGCCTCCGGGTTCGGGTAAAAAGGATTACAAGGTCTTGAAAGTCACCGACAACGCCATCGAAGTCGAATACCCCGACGCATCCGGTGCCAAAAAGACCGTCTCAATTGACAAGGGCACGTTACCTACAATTACACCTTAGTAATTCCTGTGAAAAAACACTTTCCAAATCTAGAAAACATCGCCAGAAAACCTCAGCCTACTATGCAAAAAACGCCAATCTACCGATCCAGTCGCACCGCCCTCGCGTTGATGGCCGTGGCATCTTCCACCCCACTTATCGTTTCGGTAGTGAATGCCGGTGAAGGCAGTTCAGGCCTGAGCGGCCTTGCCGAGCGTGAAATGATCCGCCGTCAGAATGCAGTCTCGGAAGGGGATAAGCTGCTCGCTGAAGGCCGCGCCGCCTATGCGAAAGGCGACTATCAGCAAGCGGTCGACAAATACAAACAAGCTCTCGACCGCCTTCCTGCCGCACCGATGGTATCGGATCGCCGTGAAAGCTACATCGCGCACCTGAGTGATGCGAGTGTGGCGCTGGCCATGCAGGACCGCAAGGTTGGCAAATACGCCGAAGCCCGCACTCTTCTGGAAGGCGTGCTCGCTGTGGATCCTGAAAATCCCGATGCCAAGCGTGAGATCGGTT
>JBDTNJ010000132.1:0-5162 GCA_039933825.1 Luteolibacter sp. | reverse complement strand
CACGCGCAATATCACTGAATAAGCATTGATTCCCGGCTCATGGAGGACCAGCGATGAAAGTTACCGAGTCTTTCTATCAACAATCAGCCACCCACCTTCGTCAGTCGCACTGCATCAGGGGAACTTAAGCTCTGGCCAGTGGTGGCTATCAGGAAACCCTCGAAAATCCGCGATTCAAAAGACACGCGATTTCAGCGATTGAAGCCTAAAATCCAAGTTGGACATCGAAATCCATGAATCTCTCTGCCTCCGATCATGTTAAATAGAGAGTCCCGATTCACCTATTTTCCTGAGCAATGTCTGTTATTTGGGACTGACCTCGCCGAGTAAGCGGAGCACCCGTGCGTGACTACGCCCGAACAAGTGATTTATGCATTCCTGTGGAACGGCTGTGAACTTTCATAATTCAATTCCCACTCCATTTAGATTTAGAGAATTGAAGAAAATCATGATAATTGCACCGAAACTCGAATCCATAAAACAAATAAACCTGGAAACAATGGGGCCTTCAGCGAGGCATTTCTGATACATCTCATTATTTCTAATCCAGTCGGGAACTTCTTCGATCTTCCAAATAAAAATAGACAAAATAATTGAACTCGGAAAAAAATTTTCAATCGTGCAACAGTAAATTCCAGAAAATACCAAATGCGATTCATTTCCATCATATCCTATTACAGACATGGAAAATGCTGTGCTATCTGCGAAAATCTCCTTAAGAACTCTATCGTGGTAATCAAACCCACAAACAAGCCCACTCTCCTCCAAAAAGTTATTACCATTCATAAATTAGAAGCATCAAGGTTTTGGATACCCAGGAGGAGGTGGGGGATCACCAGGTTTAGGTAGCCTAGCTGGTCCACGCTCTGTTGGCCCACCTGGAGGCCCCTCCCAGTCATGCACATGATCTCCCGTCTCTAATCCTCCTTTAGGTCCTCCGCCATGAGGAAAGTCTCGATCTACCTCCGCCCATCCATCATCCCTGTACCGCCTTGTTTGACCGGGCGTTACAATTGTTCCTGGAAGTCCGTGTCTTGGCAATCCAAAGTCAGCAGGACAACTCTGAGGTTGGTGGGTCGGGGTAAAATGCCCAGAGAAAGGGTACGGAGGATGTAGTATTTTTGGTTCAATATAAAAGTGATAATACAAATATATTCCAGCAGCCACGATTGCTATAGGTAAAATTGCGACCGCAGGAATTGCGAATTGACCATCCGGATCCCAAGCATTTATTGGGTCTCCAGCCACATACCCATACAAATTCATCCCTCCTTGCTCTTCTATCGAATCGGGACTTAGCCAACGGCCTGTTTGAGGATCGTAAGCGCGATAGAGCGTCAGGACGAGGCCAGAGCTGACATCATAATCATGCCCGGTGTAGCCTTTCGCCGCCTCGTAGCTGCCAGAAACGAGGACACGTTCGCCGTAGGGTTTGTAATCGTAGCGGGCAACCAATGTTCCATCCTCCGCCACCACTTCCCGCACGCTGCCGAGGTGATCGCGAGTGTAAAAGAGGTTGAGAGTTGATGGTTGAGAGTTGATAGTTAGATAAGATTGCTCGCCTTGTGGAGTGTAGGTTTTTGTGATAGTCCCGCCGTCTGAGCTGCGTTCTTGCAACACGCCGCTGCCGCCGTAGAGATACCGGATGTCTGTTTCTACCGCGCCGTTTACCAGTTCCCTTTTCCCGACGCGTGCGCCCATGCCGTTGTAAAGGAACTCGGTCTTGCGCGTTTCCGTGGGGCTGAGGATGCGCGTGATGCCGACCAAGCGGTTCGCCGCGTCCCATTGGTAGGCGCGTGTCGGGCTGCTAGGCGTGCCCTGCGGGGCGACGGATTCCAAGTTTCCGTTCGCATCGTAGCTGTGGATCATGGGCACGGAATTTTCCACGAGCAGATCGATATGCTTGGAGGTGACTGTGCCATCAGCCTCGGTGACGACGAGCGGGAAGTGGTTCGCGCCGGGTGCCGCCTGCACTTCTACCGCGAATCCCCCTTGCGGATGCACGGCAGCGGACTGCCCTGCGACGCTTACGCTGGCTCCAGATTTGTTGATAGAACCCGTGATCCGCACCTTGCCACCGCCAGCCTCTGCGGTGAGTTGGTTAGCGTTGTTGAATGTGCCGGATTTCAGGCTGGTCCGCTCGCGGACGGAGACGCGGTTGTCCGCAGGATCGTAGAGGAATTGGTGATCGGCCTGGATCTCGCTGGTGCTGGTATTTCTGAGGACTCCGCTGGTGAGACGGTCGGCTCCATCGTAGCCAAAGTTGTAGGTTTCCGTAGCGGGCGCGGCGGTGCCGCCGTAACTGCGCTGCCAAGTGGAGATTTGGCCGTCCTTGGTGAAAGTGTAATTGTGCTGTGAGATGATCGCACCGGCTGATGTCTGATTGGAAATTTCCTTCAGGCGGAAATCCTCTGCCGCCGTGCCGTAGGTCATCAGCGTTTGCGGACCAGCGGTCGAAACAGCGGAGAGCACTCGCGAACTACTGCCCTGATAGGTTCGGGTCGTGGTACCCATCACCGAGGTGCTGGTGGCGATGCGATTCAGCGAATCGTAGGTGGAGGACTCGCCGCCGCTGGGCAGGGTGTAGCCGGTGGGTCTGCCTTGGGCGTCATGCAGATAGGCGATGGTGTCATTGGCCCATGGCCCGTCCACACTGGCAAGGCCCCCGGCTCCGCTGGTCACTCCATCGGCGGGCTTGTAAGTATTCGTGGTGGTGCCGAGGGCGTCGGTCCATGAGTTCAGTCTCCGGTAGTAGGGATCGTAGGCGTAGCTAACAGATGGAGTTGCGATGGCGGCATTGTCATAATTTTTGGAGGCTACCGAGCCGTCGCGATTGTAAGTGAGGCGGGTGGTCTGGCCCTTGGGATCAAGCGTAGTGGTGTGCCGCCCGGCGGCGTCATAGGTGTGGGTGAACTTGCGGCCGTCCGCATAGGTTTTCGATAGATTCTGGCCGATGATATTCCAGTCCCACGCGGTCACGTTCCCGGCGGGGTCGGTGAGTTTCTGCAAGGCCCCGCAGAGACACCATTCGTATTGGGTCAGGCGGTTGAGGGAATCGCGCGACCAGACGAGCTGGCGGCGTGAATTGTAACCGGACTCGCTGACCTTGCCCTCGCGGTCGTAGGTTTTTACCAGATCGAGAAAACGGTATTCGAAGCGCTCGGTGGTGGCATCCGGGTAGGTCGTTTTGGTAAGACGGTCAAAGGCATCGTATTCATAAACGAGCATGTAGCCGTCCTGATTGGTGGAGGTGACCGGGCGATCCAGCGCATCGTAAGTGAAGGTGGTGCTCGGGCCGCGATTTGAGACGACGCTTAAGGGACGGGCATAGCCTGGTGCCGCTGGAGTTTCCTGATAGGTGGTGGTGATGATTTCACCGAGGGAATCGGTAATGGTAGCGACCTGGCCGCGAGAATTGTAGGTGAGGATGGAGATTTTTCCCGCTGCATCCTTGATTTGGAGAGGCTGGAAAGCGGCGTTGTAGGAAAGGATCTCAGAGAGGGTTTCGTAGCCCGCCGCGACTTTCTGGCGGACTTTAACGGGGAGTTGACCGTTGGGGTCGTAGTCGATGAGGGTTTCACGTCCGAGAGGGTCGGTGAGTTTGGTGGGCTCGCCCCAAGCATTGTATTCGGCCCGGGAGATTTGGACTTGGCCATCTGGCAGGCGGGTGGCGGTGGTGATAGGCTTGTCCAGCGTACCGGCAAGGTAGGAAGCCGTTTGGTTTGGATATTGAAAAAAGGTCATGTTCACGAATGGCTTGCGAACCGCCTTGAGAACTTCCGTCCCCACGAAGGAACTCACGGCACTTTGCATCCAGAAATACTGGGTGGCCTTGCTGTAATCCCCCTCGAAAAAATACATGGCCTTTTCCCCCCAGTAGTAGGTGACACGGGTGCTGTAGCCAGTAGTGGGCACGGCCACCTCGGGATTGACATTTTCCTGAGCGGTCAGGCCATCTGGCAAACCAGCAGCGGCGGGTGAATAGATCACCGTCTGATAGCGCGAGCGGTAGCCGAGCGGGTTGGTGATCGTGACTTGCCGCGAGGCAGCGACGTTTACGGTCTGGAAGGAGGTGTTGCCATAAGGTGTCTGCAACGCGGTGAGCTCGAGTGAAGCGTCGTAAACGAACTTCGATTGGATGCCAATCGTATCCGTAGTGGAGGCCAAGCGCCCGCTCGGGTTGTAGGTGAGCGTGGAGATCCGCCCGTAAGGATCGGTCACCGAGGTGATGCGGAACGGATCGGCTGAATAGCCATAGCCGAGGGTGGTTTGCTTGTTGCTGGCATCGATGAGTTTCACTAAGCGCTTGGAAACATCATACTGGAAATTCAGTTCGTTCCCGGAGGCATCGATCTGTTTGGTGATAAAAATCCTGCGTGATCCCGAAAGGACTCCGTCTGATTGCCCGAACACTTCCCTACTCCCATCCGGGTGCCATAGAACATAAGAAGACGTGCTGGTTTTCTGCAGCTTGGTCGCGGATCTCGATTGCAGGGCATAGTAACCTGTTGAGGAGTTGAAGGTCCGATAGGTTTCAAGACCACCGCCAGCCCGCTGCCGCTTTACATCGGAGAGCGGCTGCCCCGGATCATCCACAATGAATTGCAGCCAATTGAACGTCCACTGTAGGCCGAGATTTGAATAATTCGGGATGCTGCTTTGAGATGAATCACGGGCATTGAACGTGACGGAGAAGGCAACCTCCGGGCCAATGGGGGGAGAGTAGCTGATAGGAGTGTCTGAGATGCGTAAGTTGGTATTGAGTTTGCCGAGAGACCAACCTGCCATGCCCTTGCAAGGGTTGGGGGCCTCTGGCCCAAGATCGGCAGGGTCACTTGCGGGTGGACTCATTCTTCCCCAGATCCCGCCTGCTTGGGCGTTGGAAACGAGAGCCTGCGAATCCTTCACGGCGTCATTGAGAACCAGATAGTAGCCACTGGATTCCGCCTGAATCACCTCCGGCGTGATATGGATGGGGTGGGCAAATGTGGTATCCTCCACGATGTAGGAACCATTTGAATCGACCGCCGTGATCGCGGAGTAATGACCGAGATTCCAATAGACCACCGAGGGAGTCGGGATAGTCTCGTTCTTCGCGAGTTTCACCGCCCGCATCGGCATGCCGATGCGCTCGCTCAGGCTAACCAACTGGGCCATGTTGG
>JBDTNJ010000131.1:0-2081 GCA_039933825.1 Luteolibacter sp. | reverse complement strand
GAGTGGGGAAAATGTTTCCGCTCAGACTCCGCACGCCAACCCGTGCCACCAAATAATGGCAGCAGAAAGTTTGACTCGGAGTCGGGCGACAGGAAACATGACGGCGGCTGTGTGGCAGGGATTTTCACGGCGGTCAACCTCGCAATGGAAAACGGGTGGTGCCTTGTAGCGGCGCTCTGCGAGCGTCGATGCCAATGAGGTGCAAAATGACAATGGCGGTTGGGGCGGGATTGTCCGGCGAACGTTTCTCAGTTAGCGACGGTCGCAGACCGACGCTACAAGGGGAAAACGTCCCAGCCGCCATGGCTCGGGCGCGGCTGCGGGATTGGTGCCGGTGGCCATGTCAGCGATCATCCTTCCTAACAAAATGGTGAATCTGAACCCATGTCCGCTGCGGCCGGAGCACAGCACGATCCGCTTCCACCCGCGCCGATGACCGCGATTCTCATGGCGGGTTCACGCGCATTTCGGGCAGACGCCGAAAAACTCCAGTTCGTGATAGAGATTCCGGAAACCGGTTTTTTCGCGGATCTCGTCCTCAAGCTGATGCACGGGGCAGGGGGCCTTGATCGGCTCAATGCTGCCGCAACTGGTGCAAATCAGATAGTCACTGTGGCGGCCGGGGACTAACAAGGTGAAGTAGGCGGCGCGCTCGTGCAGGCCCAGGCGGCGGACCACGCCGTGCTCGGTGAGCCGCTGGAGCAGTCGGAAAACGGTGGATTGGTCGGCCACTTGGTTTGATGCCACGAGTTCGGAAAGAGTCATTGGCCGCTCGTTTTCCAACAGAGTCTTGATCATTTCCTCCAGCGCCTTCGTTCGGCGCAGCCCTGCGGCGCGGCAGCGGTCGATGGTGTCTTGGACGATGGCGTTCATGGTGGCACCACCATAGATTCGCGCATTTGTCATGACAAGCCCTCGTCCGTGAGCAACGCGTGTAACCAAAGGGAGTGGGCAGGTTGGTGCTTTTTGGAGAGTTGAACCAATCCGCCTCCGGAATGGGACCTGCCACATAGTGGTGGTCTGAAAAATCAGAAGGAGCGCGTTCATTCTGAACACTGTTTCCGGCGGACATCCTTTCCGCCGGCGCATCCCCAGATCGCCAAACAGGATGTCGGGCTCAAACAGTCGATAAGATATCGACGCTCCTCATTTTTCAGGCGCCCTCTTACATCCACATCCCGCGCCTGCCGCTGGCATTGACCGCAATGCTTGCATCCCATAGGGTTTTTCCATGAGCACTACCTTGACCATCCGGGGCCTTGCCGAGCCGGTGAAACAAAAGCTGCGCATCCGTGCGGCCAGCCTTGGTCGCTCAATGGAGGCGGAGGCACGGGACATTCTAACTCGGGCCGTGGAGGAACAACAACCTTCGCCACCGCGAACCGTCGAGGAAATGAAGGAACGCCTGCGGGCGGTGACGGGGATCTGGAAAGGCCGTTCCGAGGGGAAAACCACGGACGAGATCATGAGCGAACTCCGGAGCGATGACTGAGTCATCGAAGGTGCTGGTCGATACAAACGTCCTGCTCGACGTCACCGGTGCCGATTCCCAGTGGCTTGAGTGGTCGCTGGAGCAGATGAGCTGGCTTCCCGAACAACTGGTGATCAATCCGCTCATTTACGCGGAGCTTTGTTATCAGGCGGGCTTGATCGAGGAAGTCGAAGCCACCCTCGCTTCACTTGGTTTGCATTACCGGGAGTTGCCAAGGGAGGCGCTGTTTCTAGCCTCGCAGGCCTACTGCGAATATCGTCAACGCGGCGCCACCAAAACCGCGCCCTTGGCCGACTTCTTCATCGGGGCACACGCGCAAGCCGAGGGATTCACTCTACTTACGCGGGACAAGGCCCGCTACCAAACCTATTTCCCCACGGTGCGGCACATTTGCCCATGAGGCGGCGTGTGGAGTCATTCATTCCGCAGGGAAACCTCACTTTAAGAAAACTAACCGCGAATGGACGCGAATCGACACGAATCTTTTGGAGCAAGCTTGGGATTTCAGACTGAAATCATTTCTCCGGGTGAATTCGGCCTCATTCGCGTCAATTGGCGTCCATTCGCGGTTGAAAATTCAAAGTGAGGT
>JBDTNJ010000130.1:0-4489 GCA_039933825.1 Luteolibacter sp. | reverse complement strand
GCGCCGAATAACAGGACCCACACAAGCCCGGCGATGACCGGGGAAACGGCGAACGGCAGGTCGATCAGGGAAACCAACAACGAGCGGCCCCGAAATTTGAATTTCGTCACCAGCCATGCGGCTGAGATCCCGAACAGAGTGTTGAGTGGCACGGAAATTCCCGCCGCCATAAGCGTGAGCTTGATCGCCGAAAGTGCGGCCTCTTCATGCAGGGAAGCGAGGAAAACTTCCCATCCCTTGCGGAAGGCTTCCACAAACACGGCAGCCAGCGGCAGCAGGAGGAAGAGCGAAAGCACCAGCACGGCAGACCCTATCAGAAGAATGCGGACCGGAGCGGACTCGGTAGTGACGGAGCGTTGTGGCATGAAATTTCAGCGGTTTTGCCAGTTGAGCCGGCGTTGAAGCAGATTGATGAGGAATAGCAGGACGAAAGAGGCAATCAACATGGCGGCAGCGATGACTGCGGCGGCCTCATACTTGAATTGTTCTAACTTTCCGACAACGAGCAGTGGCAGGATTTCCGTTTTCATCGGCAGGTTTCCTGAAATGAAAATGACCGAGCCGTATTCGCCGATGGCTCTGGCAAACGCGAGGGTGAAGCCGGTGATGAGGGCTGGGATGAACATAGGGAAAATCACCCGCCAGAAGACCGTCCAGCGCCCCGCACCCAGTGTGGCGGCGGCTTCTTCATATTCGCTGCCAACGTCTTCCATCACGGGTTGCAAGGTGCGGACCACAAACGGAAATCCGATGAATGTGAGGGCAATGAAAACACCTAACGGACTGTAGGCCGCTTCGATTCCCCATTTGGAAAGGTATTCCCCGATCCAGCCGTTGGGCGCGTAGATCGCCGTGAGGGTGATGCCGGCCACAGCGGTCGGCAAA
Organism: Luteolibacter sp.; assembly: GCA_039933825.1. GTDB lineage: Bacteria > Verrucomicrobiota > Verrucomicrobiia > Verrucomicrobiales > Akkermansiaceae > Luteolibacter. Next base: position 3,604 of record JBDTNJ010000130.1, on the reverse strand, counting down.
GCGAAGGGCAGATCCACCATTGCATCCAAAAATCTCCGCCCGGGGAATCGGTAACGCACGAGAACCCAGGTGACGAGGAGCCCGAAAACCGTGCTAACCGCCGCTGCCGCCGCGCTGGCCCCGAATGTCAGCTTGGCTGCCGCGGTCACCTGCGGCGTGGTGAGGATATCCCACCAGTCAGCTGCCCCCAGCTTGGCAGCCTTGAGAAACAAGGCTGCCAGCGGGATGAGGATGATCAGGCTGAGATAGGTGATGGTGAATCCCATCGACAGCCCGAATCCGGGGATGACGCGTCGTTTTGACATTGGCGGTTAGCGTTGATTCCTTTTCAGCGGCCCTTATAAATTTCGTCGAAGGTGCCGCCGTCATCGAAGTGCGTCTTCTGCGCTTTGGTCCAGCCGCCGAATTCCTTGTCGATGGTAACGAGGTTGATTTTGGGGAAGTTGCCCGACCATTTGGCGAGGGCCTTGGCATCGCGCGGGCGGTAGAAGTTTTTCCCCGCGATGTCCTGGGCTTCCGCGCTGTAAAGATAGGCGAGGTAGGCTTTCGCCAGCTCTTCGGTGCCATGCTTTTTCGCGTTCTTTTCAACAACGGCTACCGGCGGCTCGGCCAGAATGCTGATTGATGGAATGATGATCTGCGTCTTGCCCGGAAACTCTTTTTCGATCAAGTGCGCTTCATTTTCCCACGACAGGAGCACATCGCCTATGCCGCGTTGTGCGAAGGTGGTGGTGGAACCGCGGGCACCGGTATCCAGAACGGGAACGTTTTGATAGAGCGTGCGGATGTATTCCTTCACCTTCGCCTGGTCGCCGCCGAACTTGTGATCCGCGTAGGCCCAAGCGGCGAGGTAGTTCCAACGGGCACCGCCGGAGGTTTTCGGATTCGGGGTTATGACTTTGATGCCGGTCCGCACCAGATCGCCCCAGTCCTTGACGCTCTGGGGATTGCCTTTTCTAACTACGAACACGATGGTCGATGTATAGGGCGAGCTGTTGTCCGGGAACTTCGCCTGCCAGTCCTGCGGGAGCAGGTTTCCTTGCCGGGCGATCACGTCGATGTCGCCGGACAGGGCGAGTGTCACCACATCGGCGCTGAGACCGTCGATCACGGAACGCGCCTGCTTACCGGATCCGCCGTGTGATTGTTTGACGGTAAGGGATTTGCCGGTTTGTTGTTTCCATTGTTTGGCGAATGCGGCGTTGAATTCCTGGTAGAACTCCCGGGTGGGATCGTAGGAGACATTGAGCAGTTCATCCGCGAAGACGCTTGACGCCAGGAGTGATGATAGAAGTGTGAGAAGTTTGATTGTTTTCATGTGAGATGTTTCTTTGGGTTGAAATGGTTTGATTAGAACGAAAAGCGCACGCCCGCCAAATAGGTGACGCCTTCGTAGTCGTCGGCCGAGGGGCCACCATTGAGGTGCGCGTATTCCGCGCCAGCCATCAGTTTGAGTTTATCACCGTAGATGAAGTATTGGGCACCGAGGTAAAGCGCTTGATATTGATCACCCTTCGCTTTGCCAAAGGGGACAATGTCCGGCGCGGTTTGTTCATAACGCGTTTGGGCGCTCAGGCTTTTGTCACCATCACCCGTAGCATAGGAATAGCGGCCGACGAGCTGCAGCTTCGATGGGATCAGGTCATAGGTGGGTTGAATGTAAAATCCGAACACATCTCCGTTTCCTTTGTCTCCGCCTTTCGGCACGTAATCCGAACCCGTGGCATAGAAGCCTTCTAGGATCACATTGGTGTAGCCTTCCTTGGCGACAAAGGTGGTGGAAATGATGTCGTCATATTTACCTAACACTAAATCTCCGGCTTTGCGATTGCTATGTAGCCAATCCAAGTTGAGGGAGGCTTTTTCGAGATTCAGCAGATGTTTAAAATCATATCCCACCCCAAGGGAGTAAGAGGTGCCGCCATCAAGATCCCCGAATTCACCATCGCCAAAGGCTCCGGTTCCTCGGGTGGTTGTCGGAGTGCTGTTCGAATAAATTCCGCCACGCCATGAAAATTCGTCCGTGGTGCCCTCAACCGTTAGTGCGGTGGCGCGGTTGATGCCGAGTTGATTGAAGATCTGGCTGCGCTCGAAGGTGGGTTGGGAGTTGGTAGATTCCAGCCAGTCGTATTGGCCGATCAAGGGCTTGGTTTTGCCGGCCGTGATGCTAAGCCATGATTTGGGTTTCCAACGGATATAGGCATCGACGAGTCCGTCATAGAGGTCTTGAAATTGGTCGTTGCTCTGGGCATCCACGCGGACTTCGACTTTTTTCTCGAATAATTTGGCATCGAATCCGAAGCGCGAGCGACGGTCTTCCCAAGCATCATCGCTGCCTTGAGCGGAGTCCACCGAATGGAACTGGCCCTGATAGCGACCGCGGAGTTTGAATTCCTCCAGGATGGGGTTCATGTCGTTTTTATAGAGGGTGGCGTAACTCCAGAGCTGGTCAAATGTGGTGGGCTCTAGGAATTTGGTGGATGAATCCTGAGCGCTTGCGAGCATCGGGATCAATGTTAGGGTAACAAGGGCGGCCGGGAGGTTCTTGGAATTACGGATTTCAGTTTGTGGGTATCGTTGTGTTGTTTTCATGGTTGTCTGCGGGGCGTCCGCGTCCGGTGGTCCGGTGGGCGTTCGCAGTTGGTTTGTTTGAGTTGCCCTCGGGAGTGCGGTGGGCGGATGAGAGAGTTGTAAAAAAAGAGACCGGCCGGAGGCGGAGGATCGATAGGCGCGACCGGAGGTGTGATTGGCACCATTTCGGTTTACGCTTTTCGGATTCCTCCGGTTGTCCGGTCGGTCTCTTGAAGCTGGGTGCGAGCGGATCGCTCGCTAAGGTGGAATTTACTTTTGACTGTTGGGCCCCTCATCGCGGGCAGCGACGAAGCGGGTTTTCTCGATGCTCTCGACCTGGGTCACGCGGCCTTCGTGGACCGTGATCTGGATCGAGCCAAAGCGGAGATTGGCTACTTTCTGACGAACGACTTCCAACCAGTCGGTTGTTGGACCGTCAGGAGAAGGGTGTTCAGAGATGATCGTGCTCATTGGAGTCGGTGGGATGTGTTGCGAGTTGGGATAGGCCTGCTAGAAATCCATCGGCGGGGTCCGCCTTGCGTTTCGGGGCGATGTTGGCAGCAGCGAAAATTTCGGCGGTGGCGAAGGGAGGAACGATTCCGTCGCGCCGCATTTTACGCAGGGTGACTTCAACGACCTGGGCGACCGTATAGCGATCGAGAATGTTCGCGATCGCGTTCCGGACATCGATCATCAGCATGCGCAACCCGCAGTGGTCCTCGTCGGGACAGGTGCAGGGTTGATAGGCATTTTCGCTGGCGCAGCAGATCGGAGCGAGGCGACCATCCATGAGTCGCACGAGTTGGCCGATGCCGATTTCGCTGGCAGGTTTGGCAAGCGCGTAGCCGCCGAACTTTCCCCGGTGGGTTTCCACAAGGCCGGCTTCACGAAGCTCCTGCAGGATGCGCTCGACGAATTTCAGGGGCAGACGGTTCGCTTCGGCGAGTTCTGCTCCCGAAACGGTGCTCCGCCCGACTTCGGTCGCAATGCCGAGGTTGATCGTGGCGCGCAGCGCGTATTCAGCTTTTTTCGA
>JBDTNJ010000129.1:0-1837 GCA_039933825.1 Luteolibacter sp. | reverse complement strand
ACGAAGTGATGCAGTGTCACCATCACCTTCATGCCATGCCCGCGCACGCACTCCGCCACATTCCGGTAATGCGCGAGCCCCGCCTCGTCGAAATTCCCCTCAGATATCTCCACCCGCGCCCACGCCGTCGAGAAGCGAAAGAGTTTGCACCCCATCGCTGCGGCCGCCGCGATATCTTCCTCATAGCGGTTCCAAAAATCCGTTGCCCGCCCTCTTGGCGTCAGCCCCTGGCAGCGTTCCCAAAGATCCCACACGTCTTCACAAGCCGGATCATGGGCCTCCACCTGGTGGTCGGCGTTCGCCGTGCCGAAAAGAAATCCTTTGGGAAAGGCCATTGCGCACCGCATTTGCAATACCATTGCAGCGCGTGGTCAAGGTTCTTCCATCATGACTGGGAATCCAGCTGTCCCCGCTTCCATTCGATCCTCAACGCTTCTTCCGCAAGCGCTTCCCTGTTAGTCGGGTGGCGATGAGATTCGGGCAGCGGCCTTTGAGCCGGAGTTGTTCGCAGTTCGCCTCGATCTTGATCGTCTGCCGGACCGGTTTGAAACCCAAACGGCGGGTGACGCAGTCGTTGAGCAGATCGAGATGGGAGTCTTCGAATTCCACCACGCGCCCGCAATCGATGCAAACGAGGTGATTATGCGAAGGCTTTTCGAGGAAATTAGGATCGTAGGTGGTTTGGTTTTCCCCAAGGTCGATCTCGCGAAGGAGGTCAGCTTCGACCAGCAGGCTGAGCGTGCGGTAAACCGTGGCGCGCGAGGTTTCCGAGTCGAGCTTGCGGGCACGATCGAACAGCTCGTCGGCGGTGAAATGTTCGTCCTTGGAAAACGCCGCTTTGACGATGGTCTCACGCTGCCCGGTTCGCCGCAGCCCTTTGCGGCGGATGAATTCGTCGAGTCGTACCTGAATGCTAGCGTCCACGGAATTCTTCTAGCGTTTGCAATCCACGGCGGGAAGCTGAAACACGGGAATCGACAGCCGCCCGTCTTGCGCTAAATTTCCGGCGGATGACTTTAAAGCATTTGGGATGGAACGACGACTTGGAAACCGCCTTGGCTGCCTACAGCGGAAAGGGCTGGGTTCCGGCGCGCTTGATCCGTGAGACGGTCATCAACTATGGTGCGTTCCTCGCAGATGGCGAGGAAATCGATGTCATCCTGTGCGGTCGTGTCTGGCACGAGGCCGCCTGCGATGCGGATCTGCCCGCAGTCGGCGACTGGGTCATGGTCGAGCTCGGGGATGAAAACCAACCCTCGGTCATCCGCGCGATGCTGCCACGGCGTACCTGTTTTTCGCGGAAACTGCCGGGTAACAGCTCACAAGCGCAAGTGATCGGCGCGAATATCGATTTGGTCGCCGTCGTGACGGATGCAGGGTCGGATTTCAATATCCGCCGGATGGAGCGTTACTTCATGCTCATCGGCCGCAGTGGCGCGAAGGCGGTGGTGCTGGTGAACAAATCCGACCTTTTCCCGATCGAACAAAGCGAACAAGCCGCCGCAGAAATCGCCGCGCTTTGGGAAGGTGCCAGTGTCCACGTGACCAGCGCACTGAATGGCCAGGGGCTGAAAGTCCTGAAAAAATACCTCAAAAAAGGCATCACCATGTGCATGGTCGGTTCCAGCGGAGTGGGCAAATCCACCCTCGTCAATCAGCTCTATGGCGAGGACTGGCAGTGGACCAGCGAGGTCAACGACGTGACCGGGAAAGGCCGCCACACGACCACCTCCCGCGAACTGGTGCCGCTGCGGACAGGTGGCATGCTCATCGATAATCCCGGCATGCGGGAGATCCAGATGTGGACTGACGAGGCGACGCTGCGCGACAGTTTCGC
>JBDTNJ010000128.1:0-14753 GCA_039933825.1 Luteolibacter sp. | reverse complement strand
TGCCAGCGGAGAGGATAGCGAGGAGCGCCTCACCGAGGCGTCCTCCAAAAGCGTTAGTTAGGAAATCGTGGGTCGCGCGCTGCACAATCACTTCCTGTGAGTAGGATGCGGCATAGACATGAGCCCTGCCCACCCGCTCGCGTTTCACCAGACTCTTGCGTTCGAGACTCTGCATGACCGAGAGCACCGTGGTGTATGCCCGGTCCTTCCTATCGGGGAGCGTCTCATGTACGGCAGCTACCGTAGATGGGCCTTCGTGCCACAATACCGATAGGGCTTGCAGTTCGAGATTCGATGGATGGATCGGGCGTGCCATGGAACGTTGTCTCTTCGCTAGCGACGATGAAACTAGTAGTTTGATGTTCCGTCAAGTTGAAACGTATCGATTTTCAATAAATCTTAAATATTTTTTCAACCCTATTCCGGGCGCGTTGCTAACCAGAGTCCGGTGACGCGTCTCACTCGCCGGCTTCGTGACTTGCCGGACGGATGATCTGCGGATCAAGTTTTGTTAGCGCATCCCAGAACGAATCATCGGTCGGATCACCATTGAAAAGGATCCGTCCATCGTTAGAGACGAGCACGAACAAGGGCAGGCCCTGCACGCGGAGATTGCGGCTGAGCGGGTTTTCCTTTGAATCGATAAGCCAAGCGCCAGGTGGATTCGCTCCCAGCGGATGAATCATTTCGCGTGCGGCGGTTAGGAGTTTGGGTGAGTCATCCGATATCAGGGAAACCACGGCGATACCTTTTTCGCCAAGGGCCTTGGCGGTGGTGACGAAGTCCGGCATGCTCGTTTCACACTCACGGCTCAGAGGTGACCAGAAGTGAAGGAGCATGGCTTTCTTATCTGCCGCGAGCTTGTCCAGTGGTATCGGGTCTCCTGCGGCAAGCGGAACGAGTTTGGTGGTGAAATCGATTTTCACCGCACGCATCGCTTCTTCGAGGCGCATCCGATCAATGTGTGGCGCGAAGGCGGATGCCTGGCGCGGACTCAGCCAGAAGGCTTCAGTGATGTGGGATTTGAAGGCGGATTTGTCGCCCTTCTTAAGGCTGTCGATGGCTTGTACGTATTCGAGGACCGCCAGCCAGTCTTCCTTCACGCTGAAAATCTGGGAGTCCTCCAGCTTGAAAATCTCGCGCTGTTTCAGAAACTCTGGAAGCATTGCGGCAATCGCATCATCCTCACGGCGGTCTATGTGATAGAGAAAACGGGCCTCGAGAATAGCTTGTTCGCTGATGCCGCTTTTACGAGCGTCTGCGATTGCAGTATCCAGCGCCTTGTCCGATTCACGTTCTGAGAGGAGATTGTCGAGGGCGATTTCGCGCGGGCTTGCCGTGGCTCCATCGGTTTTTCCCGGAGGTCCCCCGGTGGTTTCCGCGGGAGTGGGAAGGGCTGCGGCGATCAGGAATGCAAAAATAGTGAGGAAGCGCATGGTTGGAAAAAGAAAGCCGCCGGGAACACGAGGTTCACGGCGGCGGGTTGATTGAATCAGTGTGGTGGAATCACCATTTTTCTGCCGAGCACGACGGTGTCTTTTGTCATGCCATTGGCTTGTTTGATGGAGGCGGCGGGAATCTTGTATTTCGCGCTGATGCCTGAAAGCGTGTCGCCGGCGACGACGGTGTGGATGATGGCCGCTCCATTTACCGAAGGTTTCGGAGTTGTCGACGGGACAGCGGCTGTCGGGTGAACTGGTGAGGTGGCTGGTATGTTAGGATTAGTGGCGCTTGGCGGGACAGTCCCCGTGCTTTCCTCATAGGCGGCAGGCGTGTCATAGACCGGGTTTGCAGGGGCATTGATTGGTGCGTTCACGCCGCTGGTGTCCGCAGTGCGGGGAGCATTCGGTGTGTCGTATTTGTCTTTTTGTGCCGCGCAAGAAGCGAGGGCGATCACTAGCAATGATGGCGCGAGTATGCGGATCGGAGTCATGGTGTGAGTATAGTGGTTGGATTTCAAATTGTGAAGGACGGAACGTGGGTTACCGTCGCACGTAAACTAGAACGTCGTAGTCCACTTGTTTTATTCATGCGAGATGGAGCGGAATCGGAAAAAACCTCCGGCACTTGCGTTCGTATGGAGTGTGAGTTCATCCAGTGATTCCTCCCGAACTTCCGCGAGTCGCTCGGCGGTTTGCCGGACGTATGCGGGTTCGTTGCGCTTTCCACGATAAGGTTCAGGCGCGAGGTAGGGGGCATCGGTTTCCATCATGAAAGTCCCTGCCGGGCACTGTCTCGCCGTGTTGCGGACCTGATGGGCCGTTTTGAATGTGGCGACGCCACCAAATGAAACAAGACCACCAAGATCCAGCACCCGCTTCGCATTTTCCCAAGGCCCGATGAAACAGTGAAACACCGCGCGCACCGAAGTATGATAGTCGCCGTAAATAGCGAGAGCGTCTTCAAACGAAGCGAATCCCTCGCGGTCCCGCGTGTGGATGACCACGTTGAGTTTCGCCGCCGCTGCGAGTTCGAAATGCCGGTGGAGAAAAACGCACTGCCTTTCCCGGAATTTTTTTTCATCCCAGCCCTCGGGTGCCAGATGATAATAGTCCAATCCCGTTTCGCCGATCCCGCAAACCCTTGGATCACCCGTGAATTCTGCGAGTCGTAGATTCGCGTCGTCTGGCGCATGGTGAACGTCGCATGGATGAATCCCGACGCAGGCATGGACCTCCGGATGATCGGCGGCAGTTAGATTTTGCTGGATGTTTTCCAGACAGGTCGACAGGGTGATCATACTTCCTACTCCCGCGGCCTGCCCGCGGGCGATGATGTCTGGTATTTCCCCTGTTGGGAATTGATGCGAAGCAAGGTGGCAGTGGGAATCCGTGAGCATGGGAGAATCAGGGTTTTAAAGCAGCGATCAAAGCGGCGACCTTCTTAAAGTCCTTAACGCCAGGCGAAATTTCCGCGCCTGAGGCAATGTCCAGTGCCGCAGGGCGCACGGACTCCGCAGCGAGCGAGGCATTTTCCGGAATGATTCCACCTGCGAGGATGATCGGCAGGCCCGCATGCTGGTGACAGAATTCCTTGGCGACATTCCAATCAAACACTTCGCCGGTGCCGCCATACACACCCGGTGCATGCGCATCCAGCAGGATTGCGGAGGCTCCGAATTCTCCCGCACGTTCCAGATCCACGCGCGTTTTCACGCCGATCGCTTTGATAAATGGTATTCCCGCATTGCGAAATGGCGCGGCGTCATCCGGAGTTTCATCACCATGCAGTTGGATCACGTCGATCAATCCCTCTTTATATAATCGCAATGGAAGTTCATTCCCTTCGTTCACGAAAACCCCCACCCGCAGAATCCTTCCTGCGAGATCGTGCAGCCACGCGGCTTCTTCCGGGGCAAGGTAACGCTTCGACTTTGGCCAGAAATTCGCCCCCAGCGCGTTCACCCCGAGCCTGACAAGTTGATCCGCATCGTCACAAGTCGTTACACCACAGATTTTCAGCGAGACGGTGGCTGGATCGAGAAAATGTGCGAGCAGCGGCATGCCAGCAAGGTAATCAAAATTCGTGAGTTGAAAACGTGGAACTTGCGAGATTGAATCACCCGATGTTGGATCCCCCGTTTGGAATTGGTTCTTGACGGAGGGCGGTCCTGATTTTGTTCTCATGCTTCCTAATCGGGGCGTGCCCCGCAATATTCCCAAACCAGCCCCACATGACACCGACCCCGCCCAATCACGACGATTTCATTCACAGCGAGGAATTCCTACATGCCTTGATGAAACGCCAGCTCAAATTGTCCATCACCTGCGCCACCGCGTTCCTTGTTTTGTTATTCGGCCTGCCCTTGTTGAATTACTTCGCTCCAGTGTTCATGGCCCGGCGCGTAGGGGGATTTACCCTCGCTTGGCTGATTCTTGGCGTTTTGTTTTTCCCATACGTTTGGATCATCGCCCGCATTTTCATCACCCGCTCGATGGCCTTGGAAAACGCTGAAGTCCGCCTCGCAGCCAAGGGTAATAAACGCCAACCCTAACAATATTTTCCCATGGACTTCTCAAAAATCGATCTTTGGATTCTCGCCTGTTCCGGCATCACCGTCGCTGTGACTATCTGGATGGGATTTCGTTCGGCGAAAACCTCCAAATCCGCCTCGGACTTCTTTGTCGCGGGCCGCTCCGTCTCCGTCGGGTGGAATGCTTCCGCCATCTCCGGTGAATACCTTAGTGCCGCCAGTTTCATGGGCATCGCCGGCATGGTCATGTTGTCGGGCTATGATGCGCTCTGGTATCCTGTCTGTTATGCCTGTGGCTACCTGTTTCTGCTATTGTTCATCGCGGGGCCATTGCGCCGCTTCGGGGCATATACGATTCCGGATTTCGCCGAGGGGCGCTATGATTCCCCGGTGTTTCGTAAGATCGCCGTCTGCTTCGTGCTCTTCATCGGCTTTTTCTACACCATGCCACAGATGAAAGGCGCGGGCACCACGCTTGCCTACATTTTTCCCGGCCTGCCGTATTGGGTTGGCGTCGCGCTGGTCGGAGCAGTTATCACGCTTAACGTCGCGCTCGGTGGGATGAAAGGCATTACCCTCGTCCAGGCCGTGCAGTATTGGATCAAGATATTCGCCATTTCGGTGCCGGTTTTCGTGCTGTTGTCCGTTTATGGTGGCTATGGGAAAAACCTATCGCAGAACCATTCCGCAGCCGATGTCACCTCGCCGCCCGCCATTGTTCAGACCGTGGATCATGCCATCACGGACCGCCACGCGCTGCCGGAAAAGGCTCCCAAGGATGAGGCATGGATCGCCCCATTCGGTCCTCTTACCACCAAGGCCGCCAAAGCTGCGGGACTCACGGCGGCGGAGGCGAAACCCTACTCGCTACTCTATACCTTCTCCCTGATCGTCGCGCTTGTCTGTGGCACCGCCGGATTGCCGCATATTCTCGTTAGATTTTATACCAACCCGGATGGAGTCGCGGCCAAGAAGACCACCATGTGGGTGATGATTCTCATTGGTGTATTTTATGTCTTTCCTCCGGTTTTCGGTGTGCTGGGTCGCAATTTTCTGCCAGAACTTTATGCTGCTACCGGTTCAAAGGGGCCTGACAAGGTGGTGCTCGAGCTTCCCACTTTGATCCGTGAGAAATATGGAATCATGGGTTCTATCCTCAGCGGCATCACCTGCGCCGGAGCCTTTGCCGCTTTCATGAGTACTTTTTCCGGCCTGTTGGTGTCCATGACCGGTGCACTCGCCCACGATGTCTATGGCCGCATGCTTCGTCCCGATGCCACTCCCGAGGACCGCATGAAAATGTTCAAATGGTGTGCCATTCTAGTCGGTAGCGTTTCTGTGTTGCTAGGTTCCATGGTCGAACCCTTGGAAATCAACTTCATGGTCGGCCAAGCCTTCGCCATCGCCGCCGCCAGTTATTTCCCGCTGCTGTTCATGAGTGTCTGGTGGCGTGGCATGACCATGAAGGGTGCCGCCAGCGGCATGCTCACCGGCGGGTTGTGTGCGCTTCTTTCCGCCACCATCGTCAATGCCAGCACCCTTGCCCTCGACAAAGGCCCCATGGGCAAGCTTTTCATCGGGTTCAGCGGGATCAACGATTTTTGGAAGCTCCATCCACTCCTGCGCATCCTTTGCGAGCAACCGGCCATCTGGTCCGTGCCCTTGTCCATTGGCCTGATGATCGTGGTATCGAAAGCCACCCGCGCCACTGTCCCCGCAGATGTCCGGATGAAAATGTTAGTCCTTCACGCTCCAGAAGACCTTGGTTTGAAACAGGAATACATCCAAGAACAGCAGGGTGCGGCCCATTGACTTTGATGGGGGCGGTATGGAAAATTCCGTATCTTCGATTCTCGCTGGGGGGAATCGATTTGTGGAACTCGGTAACCCACGTCATCTAATTCCGATCTCCGTACCTTTTGAAAGGCATTGAATTCTATCAATCTTTATTGCGTCGTGGTGTTTCGGTTATTTTCCGCGCCCCGAAGAAAGCCAGTAGCAAGCCGAAAGCTCCAGCGAACGCCCAATTCATTCAGTTTCTTTACCAAGGCATGGATATATCTGTCGCGCCCGGAATACTCATAGTCCAGCGAAGGATCTCCCACCTGAAGTCCTTCCCTGGGTATCTGTTTGCGCGCAGTTAGCATTCTCGAAATGTCACGGTCTCGATATACAATTTTGAAGCGCTCAATTTCAGTGTCTTCGCTTCCACAGTGAAAATCCGCCAACTACAAAGTTTTCTAAAAATGCAAAATCCCGTTAACCGGACACCCGTGAGAAAAAGTATGTGCAAATGGAGTGCCCCCAAGAGTATCTACTTCCGCTTTTTCAGCACCAGTCGTAACAGGCCGACTGCAACGAGGATTGCCAGAGGCCATACGATCCAGTGAGTCACTTCCTCTTTCTTTTTCTCACTCACGGGGGCAATTTGGTGTTTCACGCTTCGAGATTCCACGTTGGGAAAATCGCTGGTTGCCGGCGTTCCTCTCAGCGGTGGGCGCGGTTCTTGTTTTGGCAAGTTGAGACGGCGGTTGAGTTCGTCCAACTTCCGAGTTATCCCATCTGCTTCCCAAGGGTGCGTCTCCATCACCCATTTCATCAGTTTGGCATCTTCCTTGGTGCCATGTTCTGCTAGCAAATTAGATGCACACTCTGCTGCGGCCCCACTCATGGTCTGAGTTCGGTTACGCAGCAAGTTTCGGGCGTAGTCAAGATATGGATCTAGCTGAATTGTTCCGACTGCGGCAATAGAAACCAAGATTGATGATTCCAATCCAGTTTCCTGATTCCTCTCCATGAGCTGTAATAGCATTGGAGTAACCGTGTCCCCTCGCTTGCGCAAGTCCACGAGGGCTGCGGAAACCTCAGGCGGTAGATTGTTAAAAACACCATTGATGGATGATCCGAAGACGGCGCGATATGCACGCTTTAAAATGGGGTCTTCTAGTGACATTCTCCCGTAAGCAGCCTCGTCTAGCCCATTAAGGACGCTGTCATAACCATCAAAATCAGCAGAATATGGCCGGTAAGGGCCCGCGTAGTCTTTTGGCACTGCAACCTCTGTCATCATTATTGTGGCATAGAGCACACCTTGGAAAATTAGCTTATTGTATCGGCACCAGACTGGCATCCGTCTAGCACGGATCAAGGGCTTGAGTGAAAAATAACGTATTGATTCTGATAGGGCGGAAAATTGTTGGCCACACCGTCTGGCGCACGGGTGGGGGTAACAGTGATGGCAGACCGTGATGCCATGGATTAGACTCTAACCCCAATAAAAAACCCGCCGGACTTCGATCCGACGGGTTTTTTGAAGTCTGTTCGCTTATATTACTTAACCTTCTTCGGAGCGGCTGGCTTTGGAGCGGGAGCCTTTGCATCCTTCGGAGCGGTGTCGGCGGTTTTGCCGGACTTGATGTCATCGAGCTCCTTTTGTGCGGCGGCGCGTTGTATTTCGTCGAACTTGCTGGCGATGTCGGTGGCCAGTTTTTTACCGTCTTCGACACCACGCTCGGAGGCGAGGGTGGCGAGAGCCCAGGCTTTTTCAGGGTTGGCCTTGGTGCCGATGCCTTCGTTCAGAAGGCGGGCAAGAGCGAGGGTGGCAGGGCCATGACCTTGGTTTGCGGCCGCGGAATAGAGCTGGCCAGCGTTTTCGATGTTCTGACTGAGGCCGGCTGCGCCGCGCTCATAGAGGGTGGCGAGGTTATTCTGGGCTTGGGCGAAACCCCCTTGGGCTGCGCGGGTAAGCCAGGCAACACCCGCAGCACCGTCTGCAGCGGCGAGTTTACCGGAGAGATAGAGCAGACCGAGTTCGTTCTGCGCTTCCGCAAGGTTGCCGCTGGCGGCTTTGAGGAGATGGCCGTATCCGACCAGCAGATCCGGTTTGTCGCCTGAGAGGGATTGGACGGCGAGGCGGAAATTGGCAATCGGATTGCCGGCTTCCGCAGCTTTTTGAAGCAATGCCAAACCGCGGGCGCTGTCTTTTTCCACGCCTTTTCCTTCGATGTAAAAATCCGCAGTGCGGAGGATGCAATCCATCTGCCCGGCGTCCTTGCCGCGCTCATATTCGGCGAGGGCGGCCTTGAGGTCTTTTTTCACGTTTTCCTCGTAATCCCCGAGGGCGAGGTAGGCGGTGTATTCCTTGGCTTCGATGGCTTTTTTGAGCCACTCGCGGCCTTTTTTCTCGTCGCGGTTTTTTTCATCACCACTGAGGAGGCGGGAACCGAGAGCGGCCATGGCTCCGGCGTCACCGAGGGCCGCGGCTTTTTCATAATAGGCAAGAGCGGTTTTGGGCTCCTTCAATTCCGGGAAACCGAACTGACCTTCATAAAAACGGGCCACCAGCAAGAGCGATGGGATGTCACCGGCATCGGCCGCGTGTTTCCACCAGAAAATGGCTTTGTCCGGATCGGCGACGGGGCTGAGGCGGCCGCGAAGATAGGCTTCACCGAGAATTCGGGCGGCGACGGTGGGGTCGTCCTTGGCGGCGGATTCCAGCGCCTCGCGGGCTTGATCGCGCTCTTCTTCCTTGTCCGAGGCGAGCAAGATGAAGGAGAGGCGGTAAATGGAGTCTTTGTGCTTCAAGGCGGCGGCCTTGCGGTAATATTCGATGGCTTTATCCTTGGATGCCTCGATGCCTTGGCCGGACTCACTGGCGAATCCCATTAGATAGAGGGCCTCGGCATTTCCTTGATCCGCAAGGGGTTTTGCGAGTTCCACGGCTTTTGCGTGGCGACCTGCCTTGAAGGCCTCCATGGCATCCTTGGCCGGGCCTTCTGCTGCGGCAGGGACCGCTGCAGATGCATCAGTCGCGGCCGGCACGGCAGCATTTAACGAGAGGGTGAGTGCTGAAAAAAGCAACAGATGTTTCAGTGGGCGCAGGCGCATTCCCCAAACTACGCGAAATTTCCTGGGGAATGCAAGTGCGATGAAAATCCCTCAGGCCCGGCTTTCCCAGCGGGTTCGGAGCTCGGCGATGCAGTCGCCCAGCAGGTTCACATCGAGCTGGTGGATATCCACCCCCTGCCCCAGATCCTCCAACAGGAGTACGGTGAGTTCACCGCCGAGGTGTTCCTGGAATTCATCCAGCCCGTCGAGCACCCTGCGCCGTCCGTTCTCGTCAAGCCAATCGAGCGCCGGGTGATAGATGCTGAGTTGGAGCGCGTCGAGCACATCGAGTATCCGATCCGCCAGGGAAAATTTCAAAAGGCCCGAGCGCGCAGAATACAAGGTGTCCAGGGCCAGTCCGATGCCGACCGCCGGAGCGTGCGAAAGCTGATAGTGGGTCATCGCCTCCAACTTGTGCGCCGCCCAGTGGCCGAAATCGAGCGGTCTGCTTGAGCCGGTTTCAAATGGATCGCCCCCGGTCGCGATGTGCCGGACGTGGAGCAGCGCGGACTTTTCCACGCAAGTTTCGAGGACTTCCGGCTCCAGTGCCGCGAGCGCCGCCAGATTCCCCTCGATCCATTCAAAGAACTCCTGATCCTTCACCAGTGCGACTTTCACCGCCTCGATCAAGCCCGCCCGGCGTGTTTGTTCGTCCTGGGTGTGGAGAAACCTGAAATCGTTGATCACCGCGTAAGGCACCGAAAACGCGCCCACCCAGTTTTTTTTGCCGTGGGCATTGATCGCACATTTCACGCCTACCCCGCTATCATCCTGAGAGAGCGTCGTCGTCGGGAATCTAACTAACCGAACGCCGCGATGGGCCGTTGCCGCCGCGTATCCCACGGCATCGAGGAAGGCCCCCCCTCCGATGACGAGCACGTAGGAGTGCCGGTCGAGGTGGGCGGTATCAATGGCGGTCCAGATTTCTCGAACCAGCAGATCGTCCGCTTTTGACGATTCTCCGCCGGGAAAAACGAAAGTTCCACGAAACTCCAGATCGATCTCCAAAAAGTAAGTCTGAATCCGATCTGCCAGTTCTGGCCATGCGGCAGCGACGGATTCCTCAAGAAAAACCATCGCTCGGCGTCCCCCGCCTTCGTCCAGAATTTGCGACAGATGGGTGTTTTCCGGGGAAAAGGCATCCCGGGTAAAAACAATACGGTGCTTGAAGGTAATGGGGATTTGGAAATCGTAGCGGGACATCAGTGCGAGGAAGCAGTAGCCTCGTTTACGACCGCTTACCAACGTTTCTTGCCTTCAAATTCACCTCATGGCCACTCCTGAAAAACTCTTTGAAACCCAATGGCTCGGAATCTATCGAATCGGTCATTGGGATTTCGTCCGTCGCCCGCAGTCCGAAAATTGCGTGGGCATCCTTGCGATCACGCCGGAAAACGAAATCATCCTCGTCGAGCAATTCCGCATTCCGATGCAGCGCCGGGTGATTGAGATTCCGGCGGGTATCGTTGGCGATGAACCCGAGCACTTCGGCGAATCGCTCGCCACTACCGCCGGTCGCGAGTTGTTGGAGGAAACCGGCTACCGCGCGGGATCTGTCACGCCACTGATAGCCTCTCCCACTTCGGCGGGGATGAGCTCGGAGTACGTCCATCTTTTCCACGCGAAAGATCTCGTCCGCGAGCACTCTGGCGGCGGCGTGGCTGGGGAAAACATTACCGTCCACCATGTGCCGGTTCTTAATCTCCGCAAATGGCTTGCCGCGCGCGAGGCGGAGGGAATGTTAATCGATTTCAAAATCCATGCCGCGCTCTGGCTGGCTGGCGTTGTGGCTTGAATCGCTGATTGAAATGCGGTGAAAGCCCCGCCATTGTATTCGTTATAAGCCATGAAACTCGAATCACTGCTCACCCTGATCCCCGCCGCTTCCGCTTTGTTAGCCATGCGTTCGAAAGGCGCGCCAATTGCCCAAGCCACCTTCACGGAAGCTGGGTTTGTGATCGCATTGCAATGTTGGTCGCTCAAGGAGTTTACGCTGTTTGAATCCATCGAAATGGCTGCCGCTGCTGGGATGGGTGGCGTGGAATTTTACAAAGGCCAAAAACTCGGAGGGGATCACGGGGATCTCGTTTTCAGCGAAAACCTTCCGGACGAGAAGGTGCTAGCCATTCTCGAACACCTCGAAAAAAACCACGTTTCCGCTGTGAACTTCGGCGTGGTCGAGGTTCCCAAAGACGAGAGGGAAGCACGCAAGATTTTCGAGCTCGCGAACAAGCTCCAACTCTACGGCATTACCACTGAGTCGTTAGGTTCGCTTGATGTCCTTGAAAACCTGGCCAGTGAATACGACATCAAGGTTTGTTTCCACAACCACCCGAAGCCCACCGCCCTCTGGCATCCCGACACTGTCCGGAAGGCGATAGAAGGCCGCCACGAGAATCTCGGTTTCTGCGCGGACGTCGGCCACTGGGCCAGCTCCGGTCTTGATCCGCTAGAGGTCATGCGGAAAATCGCGCCACGCGTCCGCTCCTTTCACCTGAAGGACCGCGCTTCGATCACCGGGTGGACCCACGACCAGCCGTTCGGCACAGGCATCATCGACCTCCCCGCCATCCTTGACGAAGCTCGCAAGCACGGCTTCGCCGGCAATGTCACCATCGAATACGAACATAACTGGAAAACCAATCTAGCGGAAATCGCCCAATGCGTGGGCTACCTGAGAGCCTATTCGAAGCTGCGAGCCTGACGCCACTCAGTCGTGCAGATGTTGCTCGATGGACTTAAGGATTCCAACGCGCCCGTCGCGGGTTTTGGACGAGCTGGTGATCACAGGCGGGACCTCGCTCAGAAATTCCGAAACGCTTGCGATGAAGCCGGCGATATTTGCTTGGGTTTTGCCGGCGGATTGTTTGTCAGCCTTGGTGAACACCAAAGTAAACGGCACGGCGCAACCCGCCAGCCAGGTGATGAAATCGAGATCGATCGGCTGTGGCGGGAGACGGGAGTCGATCAGGACGAAAACCAGCCTGAGGTTTTCCCGCTGCTCGATATAGTCGCCGACGGATTCGTTGAAATTGATTTTCTCGCTCTTGGCCACCTTCGCATAGCCATAGCCCGGTAAGTCCACAAGGCTCCAAGTTTCGTTGATCACGAAAAAATTGAGAAGCTGGGTTTTTCCCGGGGTGGCCGAGACCTTGGCCAACGCATCCTTGTTAGTCAGCATGTTGATCATGGATGACTTGCCGACGTTGGACCGGCCGATGAAAGCGAATTCCGGCCGATTCCAGTCCGGACAGGACTCGAGGTTACGGGCACTCATGTTAAAGACGGCGGACTTGATCTGCATGCGAGGACATCGTCATGGAAAGATGTCGATCCGTCGAGAGTGGGGTTTGATTGAAATACGTTGGTGCTCCGCCTAACGCTTTTCAATTGCCACGAGCGTGATGTCATCCATTTGAGGCCCCTCTCCGGTGAACTGCTTGAGCTCTTCCTGCATGCTAGAGAGCACGCCCTCCGAGCCCAAGGGGGCCGCCATCCGAAATGCCTCGGACATGCGCTCCATCCCGAACTCCTCATCCTTTCCGTTGACGGCCTCTTTCACGCCATCAGTGTAAAAAAGCACACAATCGCCTGAATTAAGCATCACCTCCTGATCGCGGGTGACGCGCTCGAAAACGCTGCCGCTGTCGATACCCAGGGCGAGTCCGGGCGAGCGCAGGAGTTCCACTTTACCTGTTTCGCGGCGATACAAAAGTGCCGGGTCATGTCCCGCTCGTGAGAGGGTGAGCTTGCCGTTGGTTTCATCCAGGATCCCGTATGCCATGCTGATGAACATGTCTTCGCGGATGTCCGGAAAGAGCTGGCGGTTGACCGTCGCCAAAACTTTGGAAGGGGAGGTTTCGGCGGGAGCCACCGAGCGCAGCGCACTGCGGCACATCGCCATCAACATGCCGGCAGGGACACCTTTTCCGGAAACATCGGCGATCACGATGCCGAATTTCTGATCTCCCAGTTCGATATAATCATAATAATCCCCGCTGATAATCCTGGCAGGAAGATTGGTCCCGCTGATGCGGAAGCCGGAGACCGCCGGATCGCCTTGCGGGAGTAAAATGCGCTGCACTTCACGGGCATTTTTCAGCTCGCCTTCGATCGCCCGTTTTTCATGGGCTTCGCGGTGGACGCGCGCGTTGCCGATGGCAAATGACGATTGCTCGGCGGCTGAGCGGAATACGGAGAAATCGTTCGCGGAGAAGGCGCCGTCTTCATGGCGACGGGCGACGATCAGAACTCCCAGATCCTTTCCGGCGTGCCTGAGCGGCGCAAGCAAGGCGGAAACATCGTCCGTGTAGCGGATGAAGGCATCCCGGAATGCCGGGTGGTTCTTCACATCCCTGACATGGACCGGCTCGCTGGCTGATAGGCAATGCCCGATGATTCCCTCCTGCACTGCGACGCGGGACAGCCGGATGTGGCTTTCGAGAGCCCGCGGATCGCGCTCGGCCTTTTTGCGGATCTCCACCGGGATGCCGATGAGCGGCGGGCATTCTTCTGAGATATAGGATGGATTCAGATAATTGATATC
This sequence comes from Luteolibacter sp., assembly GCA_039933825.1. Taxonomy (GTDB): domain Bacteria; phylum Verrucomicrobiota; class Verrucomicrobiia; order Verrucomicrobiales; family Akkermansiaceae; genus Luteolibacter. The sequence continues at coordinate 1,347 of JBDTNJ010000128.1, read as the reverse complement.
CGCACCGATGAAGTAAATCGCTCCTCCACGGGCAGTGACGACTTTATCAATTCCGTCCACAATGATCCGTGAAAGCACGGATGGGGAAGGTTCGCCCTCGATCGCTAGACCCAAATCGTGGAGGAAGGAAAACATGCGCTCTTCCTCACCTTCCAGATCCTTGAACTTCTGGCGGATGAACCGGTTGCGGCGGCGTTGGTTCCGCAGGGCCAGCCAAAGCACCCAGATGACGACGGCAAACGAGCACAGTGCGATGGTCTTGGGATCTTGCATCTCGGGGGGGGAATCAGGATTTCAGATGCGATGTTGTCATGGTTCTAACTATCCGTGGATTTTTCCTGTCGCTTCTGTTTTTCCGCAAGTTCGTTTTCCAGAAGTTTAACGACATTGGAAAACTCGCGGGCATTCTGATCATTTGTTCCCGCCAGCGTCTGATGCGCCTCCAGAACATGTTGGGTCCGTTGCAGGGAGCCGGTGATGTCCGCTGATTGAGGCTCCTTCAAGCTGTTCCGGATCGAATCCACATTTCCCCTCCAAGGGGCGGCCGGTGGGTCGATCTCTAGCAGAAAATCCAAACCCAGATCCTCAAGGGATCGGCGGTTCCGCGAGCCGGAATCCGCGATTTGGAGGACGCCGCCATCGTGGCTGGAAAGGCGCGCCGCCATCCCGGCCAAGGTTCCCATGAAAGTGGAATCCATTCCGCTGCAGCCGCCCAAGTCCACAACCAGACAGGTTTCGCCGGCAGCGATTCGTTCATCTCCAAAGGCTTTCATCAGGGGACTGTTTAAGAACGAGCCTTTCCCTTCACAGCGAATCCAGCTGAATCCATTGAAGATTCCGATTAAAATAGGGCATTCCGTAGTCACGAAGAAAAGGCCGTCATTTCAACGGCGAGGGGTGGTGAGTGTAAAATCGGACGGGCCACAGGTCAACCATCCATCTGAGAAATCACCAACTCATTGCCATAGATATGACTGGCGGGTCCCAAGCACCCGCTTGCCACGTTCGAGTGTGGCCTTCCACGCTAGGACCCTGCCGTTTTTGAAGTAATTTTCGCCAATCACGGCGAACTCCGCGATGCCTCTGGTGTCGGATGCCGGGAACGTTTTCACCATGCGTTTCACCAAGCTGGCGGAGGTGCCTTGTTGGTATTGAAAAACCACCGTCACTTCGCCTTGGTTCGCGCCTTGGAGATCATTCCAAATCAGCGTGTAGTATTGCCCAAGCCGTTCCTTGCGTTCGGCTATGCTCACCGCGCCACGTAAGCGACGTTCCTTTTCCATCCTCACCATCGGATCATCTCCGGTCGCGCGGGTTTGATCGCGCAGTTGGACTTGTTTCACCACC
>JBDTNJ010000127.1:0-2678 GCA_039933825.1 Luteolibacter sp. | reverse complement strand
GAGTTTTGGCGAAAATCCTTCGGTGAGCCGCATCCGGAAACGCGGATGGACCAGCTTCGCGAGGTCCGTTTCACGCCGGCGGTCGAAGCGTATGAACAGGCCGACGATGGCCGCGCAGACCACGACACCTACCAGAATCCAGATGGGCTGGGCGAATTGCAGAGAGCTGTTTTCCATGGTTCGTTAGAGTTTAAGGCAAACGGCGGAAGCGGGTTTGGCTGAGCACGAGTTCCAGCAAAAGAATGACCAACCCGGGAACGAGAAAGTAGAGATAGAGTTCATCATAGTGCTGGTATTTCTTCAGCTTTCGGCTGGTCGTCTCGAGTTTGTTGATGGCCTCGTAAATGCGCTCCAACGAATTCGTATCCTGCGCCCGGAATGACTGACCACCCGTGGCTTTGGCAACCTCGTCCAGCATCTTTTCATCGATCTCAACCTTCATCGTCTGCAAATGAGTGCGCCCAAAGGCATCTTTTACCGGGATGGGGGCATCTCCTTCTTTTCCAACGCCAATAGTATAAACCTTGATTCCCAAAGCTTTAGCCGCTTCCGCTGCAGTCAACGGATTCACCGCTCCGGCGTTGTTCACGCCGTCTGTTAGCAAGATGATGATGCGTGATTTGGCCTGCGAATCACGCAAATGATCCACCGAGGATGCAATCGCGGAACCAATCGCTGTGCCGTCTTCAACCTGTCCCAGTTTCACCTCGCTGAGCCGTTTTGCCAACCACTCGTGATCCATCGTCATCGGGCTGACCATATAGGGACGACCGGCAAAGGCGACCATACCAAGTTTATCATTCGGCCGTTGACCTACGAATTTCTCCATCACGCTTTTCACCACGTCGATGCGGCTCACCGGCCTTCCTCCCAGCTCTAAATCAAGCGCCTCCATCGAACCGGAAACATCGAGGGTAAGGATGATATCGATCCCACTGGCCTCGATTTCTGAAGAGCCTTTGCCATGCCGCGGTCTTGCTAGAGCGACGATCAGCAACGCGAGACCAAGCAGGCCGAGGAATGCCAGAAACCCACCGATCTTGGATTTCGAGCGAGCCCCGATACTGGACGCGTCATCGGTGCTGGGGATCTTGATTGCTACGGGTTGGCCCCAGCGGCCTTTCCAGATCGCAAGCACCGGCAGGAGGAGAAGCAGGAATAACAGCTCCGGATGAAGGAATTGGAAACTCTCGGTCATGGCGCACCTCCTTCAGAATTGGGCTTCAACACAGGCGCGGAAGTCGTTTCGATGAAACCGCGTGCTGCATGGAGAAGATCGTCACGTTGATTCATGTTGAGGTTCGATCCGGCGAATTTCGCGAGGTCGCAGGATTTCAAGAACACTCGAAGGTGATCGCTCTCAGCAATAAGCGGCGAGGAATCGTTCTTCGCCAGATCGCGGAGGAACTCCTCGGTCGTCCGGCGTGGCGCGGCGAGGCCGAATTGTTCAGAGATGTATTGGCGGACTGTTTGTGCCGCGCGATTGGCAAAGGCCTCGGCAGCCAACGATTCGCGGGTCCCGGCAAGTTCGTTCAAAGCACCTAAGGCGACCACAAGCGGACTCTTCCGCTGCTTGTCACGTTCAAATCTCTTTATCAGAAACCAAGCGACCGCGACCGCTAACAAACCTGCGCCGATGCCTGACCACAGCGCGATCGGCGGCTTCTCGGGCACCGGTATTTCCACCGGTCCTCGTGGCCCGCGAATATCCTCGGCCACGGGTGTTGCTGGAGCCTGGGCCGATAAATCGGCAGTTCCGGCCATAAGAACACAAAGCAGCGCAGCGCACATAAGGGCGCGACCTAATTTCCGAAATCGAAACATGAAACAAAAATCTACCATGACTCAAAAATACAATCTCAGCCCGAACGCTGGCGGCGGGATCGGAAAAACGCCATCAGTTCCGGCATCCAGTTTTCACCATTCACAAACTCCAACAGGTTTACGCCCAGCGAACGGATCCGTGCGGCGGTGAGTTCGCGGCGGGCGCGGGATTGTTTCTCGTAAGCCTCGCGCACTTTTCTGCTACCGGTATCGAGCTCCACCACCTTCCCGCTTTCTGCGTCCTGCACGCGGATGCGGCCGACATCCGGTAGCGACTCCTCACGGGGATCCGTCACGGAAACAGCAATCACATCGTGGCGGCGGCTCGTGACTTGAAGCTTGTTGCGCAGTTTTGCCAGACGTTCTTCAAAGGGTGTGCCGAGGCAGAAATCCGAAACGAGGAAGATCACCGATTTCCGGTGGATCACCTGGTTGGCAAAGTCCAAAGCCTGGGCGATGTCGGTTCCGGCGCGTTCCGGTTGAAAATAAAGGGTTTCGCGTATGATCCGCATGATGTGCATCCGGCCTTTTCCTGGCGGGATGTATAACTCCACTCCATCACTGAAAAGAATCAGCCCGACCTTGTCCCGGTTGCGGATCGCCGAGGCGGCTAACACTCCGGCGGCCTCGGCGGCGAGCTCGCGTTTTGAATCGGGAACCGAGCCGAAATCCGATGATGCGCTGACGTCGATCATCAACAGGATCGTCAGCTCCCTTTCCTCTGTGAAAAGCTTCACATGCGGATCCCCCGTGCGCGCCGTGACATTCCAGTCGATCGTGCGGACGTCATCGCCGGGCACGTAATTCCGCACCCGGTCGAAGTCCATGCCGCGGCCTTTGAAAACGCTGGCGTA
>JBDTNJ010000126.1:0-16080 GCA_039933825.1 Luteolibacter sp. | reverse complement strand
CATGATTTGGTGGCATGGGTTGGCGTGCGGAGTCTGAGCGGAAACATTTTCCCCACTCTCCGGAACGCGCCATCTGTGGCTGGTTCCGGGGATTCCAACAAGTGGGTCCCGCCCGTCGCCCGGACGTTCCGGTTTCACCGAAACCGAAATGCACTTGAAAAACGATGACTCCTTCGACCGCCGCAGCGTGATGCTCATGCTGGCCTCGGTCTTTCTTTTCGCGACGAACACGCTGCTGGTCCGTGCGGTGGCGATCCACGCCCCGGCGGCAAACGGTTGGGTCGCGATTGTTTTCCGTGGTGCCGTAGGGACGCTGGTGGTCTTCGCGATGTTCGGCTGGGGTCGCGGGCTGGTGCCGTCGCGCCTATTTTCCAGCCGCCTCGTCACCACGCGGGGCATCGTCGGAGCGCTCGCCACTATCGGGTTTTACGTGACCATTGTGAAACTCGGGGCCGCCCGCGCGGTGATCCTGAACCTGACCTATCCGATTTTCGCGACGATCATCGCATCGATGTGGCTGAAGGAAAAAATCAAGCGCGCTGCGATGGCTTGGATGTTCGTCGGATTTCTGGGGCTCGTCGTATTTCTGAGCGACGACGGGCAGCTTCTGCGCCCATCGACCTACGATTTGCTGGCTCTCGCCGGTGCCATGGGAGCGGGTTGGGTGGTCGTGATCATCCGGCGGCTGCGTCATGAGGAACACCCGGCGACGATCTATGCGTCCCAGTCCGTCTTCAGCCTCCTCATCGCAGCTCCCACCGCAGGACACATCCACGAACTGCCTCACATGGCATGGTGGGGTCTGGCGGGAGGAGCCGTGATTGTAACCTTCGCCCAATTGATCATGACGCGCGCCTATCAATTCATGTCGGTTTCGCGCGGGTCATCATTGCAGATGCTGCTGCCACTGGTCACGGCAATCGGCGGGTACGCCTTTTTCGGAGAGTCATTCCACCCCATGGAAATCGCCGGAGCCCTGCTCACGCTTTTCGCCACCTGGCGGGTGGTGGTCGGAAGCTAACAAATCCAGCGCTTTTCGCTTTGTGATCGGGTGAATGGATGCATAGGCTCCAGCCATGCAGTGCCCTTACTGCCAGACCCTTCAGCAAGCCGCCGCATCCGAGTGTCCAGCCTGCAGAATCACGTTCCCACGCACCAGCGCGCTGGTCGGAGCGCTGCCCCGGCTGGCTCCGGTGGTGGCGGATACGACGCGTTCACTCAGTGCCGCCGAGCAAGGGAAACTGAAAGCACGCATTGAGAAAATGCAGCGGCGTTTTCCCCAACTCGTGCTGCAGGTGGTGATGCACCAGTTTCCCAATGAGCATCCGTTTTCCATGCATGTCTTCTGGCTTTTCAACGCCGGAAACTTCGCCGGCGATGGCCGCCGCGGAAAAGACAACCATGCGCTGTTAATCGCACTCGATCCGACCCGCGGCGAATCGGCGATCATTCTAGGATATGGGCTCGAAACCTTTATCAAAACAGAAGCGCTCGATCACCTGCTGGAACTCGCAAGCCCCGCATGGGAGCACCAGCGCTGGGCCGACGGGCTTTCCAACATCCTCGACGGTCTGGATCAGTTGATAGAATCCGTCGCCGTTCCCGCTGAAGCGGCACCTGGTGCCCGGGACACTGAATTCTAACAAACTCAAGAGGTAACAAGGAGATTCAGAACTGCGCTTTGACGCGCAGACCCGTCCGCGTTGCCGCATCTCCTTTTCGACAAGTGAACGCTGGCGATGGAGATGAACCTGTGATCTATTTCCCCCAGCCCATGACCCACGAACTCATCAAACTTCTCCACCTTCGGGTTTCCGTCATCGCCGACCACGGATGGAGAGACCGCGATCCCGAAGGGCACCTGGAAGCCCTGAAGGACGTTTCCGAAAAGCTTTCCGCGTGGACCAAGGCCCATCGTGGTGAAGTCGATCCACAACTCCGACACTATTTGGCGAATTCCAGTTTTCAAAAAGCGCTCGCCCACTTGGAGAGCCCGTCTGCAGGATAAATGTCATTTTGAAAATCCTTTTCAAGAAATCCGCCCCTCGTTACGTATCAACCAACACATGAAAGAAATCCTCTATTTGCTCAGCATCTTGGCGGTTGGTGCTTTAGGCTACAAGTATGAGCCTGACCTTCGCTTTCGGCTGACCGGTGTGCAGCCCGAGTCTGAGATCATTCACGAGACGGTCGTGGTCGAAGTGCCCGCCCAGACAGCGCAAGACCCGACCCCGAAAATCGATCTGGCCAGCCTGACAACAAGCCAACTGCCTGAAAAAGTTCTGCTGAATGTCGAAGCCAAGGTCGCGGATTCCGCGTCTGGAGTCGTCATGACGATCGACGCGGGCAACCGGGTGAAACTCGTGAGAATCGAAAATGATAGCCTCATTATCAGCCCCGGAGAGGGTCCGTTTGTCGGAAAAGTCGCCATTTCCGATACGGATTTGATGGTGCAACTCGCAGCCAAGCCCCCCTCCCCCGTGGCCCCGGCTCCAGAAACTCCCGTAGCAGCTCCTCCGACACAAGAGCCGGTCGCTCCCGTGACGGGTGATTCGCAGGAGCCCGCTCCCGCTCCCGCTCCAGATCCGACTCCAGCTCCAGCGCCTGAGCCTAGCCCCGCACCCGAGGTCGCACCGATGCCAGAACCCGCCCCAGCTAGTCCACCGGAAGCCACACCCGCCCCGCTCGCTGGCAGCACCGATGTCGTAAAAGCCATGCAGGAAAGCGTGCGGGCCGCCCAAATCAAAGAGTTCACCTTCACGCAGGTGCTGGACTGGAAAGCAGGCTCCGATGAATCGGTGGATGGCGAAACCTATCAAACAGGCCTCGCCTCCTACAAGGCAGAGACGATTTTTGGAGTGAAGACCATCCAAGCGAAGGCGCTCTTGAAGGGTGGCAAAGTGCAACGCTGGATCTGGCCCAAGAGCGGCATGGAGATCAAGTAAACGGCAGCGGGTTGAAAAAACCACGCCCGGGTCGCAATTTCCTATCGCAAACCCTTGCCAGCGCCGGGGTGGTGGGTTACCTCCCCGCCCCTATGACAACCTATCGTGTGTTGGTCTCTGACCCAATTTCGGAAAAAGGCGTGGACGCGCTTCGCTCCGCCCCCGGAATCTCCGTTGATGTAAACACCGGCCTCAAGCCCGATGAGCTACTTAAGATCATTGGTGACTATCATGGCCTCGTCATCCGGTCGGAAACCAAGGTTACTCCCGAAGTTTTCGCTGCGGCGAAGAACCTCAAAGCAATCGGCCGCGCCGGAGTCGGAGTCGATAACATCGACCGCGCATCAGCCACCGACCATGGCGTGGTGGTGATGAACACCCCCAGCGGCAATACCATTTCCACTGCCGAGCATGCATTCGCTTTGATGCTCTCGCTGGCCCGTAACATCGGCCAAGCGCATTGCTCGATGATCGCCGGAAAATGGGACCGCAAAACCCTTCAAGGTGTCGAAATGTTTGGCAAACGCCTCGCCATCGTCGGCATGGGCCGCATCGGCACCGAGTTTGCTAAACGGGCGCAGGCCTTTGGCATGATCGTCGTCGCGTTCGATCCCTTCCTCACCGCCGCCCGCGCACAATCGCTCAAAGTGGAACTCGCGGAAACCGCCGATGAAGCACTCAAGGGCGCCGACGTCGTCACCCTGCACATTCCCCTCACACCGGAAACCAAACACCTGCTCAATGCCGAGCGCATCGCTCTCCTTAATCCTGGCGCGCTCATCATCAACTGCGCCCGCGGCGGCCTTGTGGACGAAGCCGCAGCCAAGGCATCGATGGATGCCGGCCACCTCGGCGGAATCGCCCTCGATGTTTATGAAGTGGAGCCCCCTCCTGCGGATTTCCCCTTATTTTCAGCGAAAAAATGCGTATTCACCCCGCACCTCGGAGCCTCCACTGCGGAAGCCCAGGAAAACGTCGGGATTGAAGTGGCCCACCAAGTCAAAAACTTCCTACTGACCGGTGAAATCGTCAACGCCGTAAACATGCCGAACCTCGATAGTCGCACGCTGGAAAGCGTTGGACCCTATCTCGATCTCGCTGATTCACTCGGCAAGCTGCTCTCAAAAATCGCCCCTTCCCAGTGCGATGGGATCCGCGTTTCGTATCTCGGCCCGGTGTCCGAGCTGGATACAGAGTTGATCACCCGCAAGGTGCTCACCGGCTACCTAGCAGCCGCTCACCATGAGGCCCAGGTGAACCTGATCAACGCCCCGGCCATCGCCAAAGCCCATGGTATTCAAGTCTCCGAGTCAACCGTCGCACTCGCCACCAATTGCACCGAGCTCATCGAAGTTTCCGCGATCAAGGGAGACGAGGTTTGCACCGTCGCAGGAACGTTTTTCGGCAAATCCGCGCGCATCGTCCATATCGCCGGTCACTACGTCGAGACCAACCCGAAAGGCAGATTCCTGTTCGTGGAAAACGACGACCGCCCTGGCATTGTCGGCACCATCGGAACCTCCCTCGGCAGTGCATCCGTGAACATCGCGAACATGGCCCTCAGCCGCACCAGCGACCGCAAGCGCGCCGTCACCGTGATCGAAGTGGACACCGAACCCACAGCCGAACTCCTCGCGCAACTCCGTGCTACAGCGGGCATCATCCGCGTGCTGAGCTTTGAGCTTTAAAAAATCAACGAATCTTGAAAAATCCGTTGCCAACCCGAATCGAGAATACTTAGACTCCTCGCAGCATGAAAAAACTCCTCGTCATAGCTACCGCATTTGCCGCTCTCAGCGGCTTGGTCGTGGCCGATATCCACGCACCTCCAGCCTCAACTTACACCTCTTCGCGAAAGTTGGGTCGTGCCATCAGTAACATCCTCTATGGCTTCATTGAAATCCCCGAACAAATTGTTCGCAAGAATGAGCAGTACGGCCGCAAGGCAGGTTGGACCTATGGTGCGGTCGATGGAACTAGCCGTGCGATGCGTCGTCTAGGCTACGGTTTCTATGAACTGTTTACCTTCACCTGCCCGACCTATCGCGGCACTTTCAAGCAACCTTACGAGCGCTGCGGTGAAGACAATCGCATCCAAATGAACGTGCATGACGGTCTTTCCGAGTTCCCGCCTGAATTGGGCTTCGACGGCGGATGGGACCACACGCGCGATCAGAAGTATTGATTTTTTGGTTATTGGTATTTGTTTTATCCCGGCAGTGGTTTTCCGCTGCCGGGATTTTTTGTGCTACAGAGGAAAATAGAACCGGATACTCAATCAGGTCTCCCAGTGCCAGCGGCCCATCACAAGGCGTTCGCCTTTTCTGGCTCCAAAAGAAGCGGGCGCGGACCGTTGCCGATCCGCGCCCGAAGTTGCACATTTTTCCCCCCAAAGATCCCGCTTCGCCCTGCTGGCTTCAAAATCGACTTCCCCCCGGAGATCGATATTGCCTTGAGCAGAGTTACGCGAGACAGGATATGTTGGAAAGGTTTCAGTTCACCGTAGTTCGCTGTCGCCTTTCGTTGGATGTAAGATGATCCAGAAATTTAGGTTTTGGAAGTTATTAAGGGTCCCACTTCCGGCCAACTGGTCCCAAAACCGGCCATAAGCAATGTCCTAAGCCTTTTTCCCGGCTCCGTCCCACTTTTTCCATGGTGGTGCTTTGGCTTTCCATGTGGATGCCGGGAGTTCATCAGCGAATTCGGATCGCTGGCCGATTCCGCGCATCAAGCTGCTGATCTCCTTGGCATCCTCCAACAATTCGAGAAGTCGCTCCTTGGAAAGCCCAGCTTTTTTCAACTCCGCCTTCACCGCAGCGTCTCTCCGTTGCAGCACGGTGGCGGAAAGCAATGCCAGCGCCTGCTCCGCGGACTGCATTCCATCCAACGTCACGCCATCCAGCGCAGCCGCATCAACCGTGAGCGCCATACGGTCTGATTCCGCTAGACCGGACATGAACGTGTTCACTGCGGCATTCGACGCCGGGTCCGGTGCCGCTGCTAGAATCAACTCCAACAGAGGAATTCCCTCCAGCCAACGGTTCGCCTCATGCAATGTTTCAAACTGCTCACCTAACAATCGCTGGGCCGGCCCCGAGGTGAGTGCGAGATGGCAGAGGAATGCGACAATCCGGTGAAGTGGTGTCGGCTCGCCAACAAATTGCGATTCGAGTGGGGACCCGGATTTATCTGTATAGGTCTTTTTCGGATTCAGCTTCACCTTTGCAATGGCTTCCCGCAGCGCCACGGACGATGTCTGCAAGTGCGTGGCAACGATGTTGATCTGATTTTCCCGCGCCGCGAAATCCGTCATGAGCGAGAGCATTTCGGCACATTCGCTGAGGGCCACCGCACGTTCCGCAGCGGAATTGAATAGACCGATCGCCTTGCCCCGTTCGAGTTTGAAATCGAAGAATTCCTTGGCGTTGGCTAGCAAATCACGGAATGCCGCCTCACCATGGGCTTTCAGATAGGTATCCGGATCATCTCCTGCCGGCATCTCCACCACCCGGACGGCGAGACCTTCGGGCGCGAGTTCCCGATAGGCTTTCTCCGTCGCAGCCAGCCCTGCCTTGTCCGCATCAAAACAGATCAGCACGTTGCTGGTGTAACGGCGCAGGAGCTTCGCATGCTCCCGTGTGCAGGCAGTCCCGCAAGTCGCGATGGCGTGCTCGATTCCCAATTCATGGCAGCAGATCGCATCAATCTGGCCTTCACATAACAGCGCCGCCTTCTCTTTGAGAATCGGCTTCTTGGCACGGTCCAAGCCAAAGAACACACGGGATTTTTTAAAAATCGGTGTCTCGGGCGAGTTGATGTATTTCCCGGTATTCTTATTTTCGCGAAGCTGCCGTCCGCTGAAGGCGATCACATCACCGATTTCATTTCTGATAGGAAACATCAGGCGATCCTGAAAGCGCACGAAAAGTCCGGAATTTGCCCGACTTTCCTCACGCAGGGCAGTGAGCCCGGAATCGACCAGTTCACGCCCGGTGAATTTCCTAGAACGGGCCCAATCGAGAAACAGTTTTGGATTGTCAGGCATCCATCCGATCGACCAACCCGCCGCCATTTCACTGCCGAAGCCGCGTGATTTCATGTAATCCCGGGCGTGTTGTGCTGCTGGATTCTTCATCAAGTGCTCGTGCATGAAAGCCGCCGCCTCACGATGAATATCCTTCAGGCGCCCTTGAGAGCGACCGGCCTTCTCCGCGTTCGGATCCGAGCTTTCCTCGATGACGTGGATCCCGGCGCGAGAGGCAAGTTTCTTCACGGCATCCGTGAACGGCAGATTTTCGTAATCGCGAACGAAGGAGATCGCGTCACCGCCTTTTCCACACCCGAAACAATGGAAGCGCTGGCTGTGCGGAGTGATGTAAAAAGAAGGTGTCTTTTCGTTGTGGAACGGACAATTTGCACGGAACTGCGAACCCGCCTTCTTCACCTGAATGTAGGAACCGATCAAATCGACGATGTCCGTCGCTTCGAGCACTTTCTCAACACTTTCTTTTGGAATCTGGGCCACGGTTCTTGCTGTAGGCGGAGAGTAATCCCGGGCGGGCCACCAAAAAGTATAAAATCCACATCGAGCGCTGAATTGCTTGCCAAGTGCCATCGGGAACCTTAATTCTCCGGCCCGGTTACGAGTTCGTAACCCTTTTGGGACAAAGCATGCTTAGCTCAGTGGTAGAGCACATCCTTCACACGGATGGGGTCGCAGGTTCGAACCCTGCAGCGTGCACCAGCCTCATTTCCAAGGGTTTACACCTCACCGGGTTGTAATTTGGCAAAAATGGGAACGAAATTGGGAACAGTTCCATTGATGCACCTGTAGGTATTTAACGACTTCTCGTCGGTATGCACTTACCCGCGGTGGTTGACGTGCGACCGCCGCCGTGGTGGTAGTGCCATTCCTCGGCACCTGTCCTGGAATAGGAAAAGCCCGTCAGGGCGCTCTCCCACCTCTCCGACACGAGTCGCAGAAAGCGCGGTGAAACCCACTCCGTGCAAGGTAACAAAAGGGAAGGTCAGACCGAAGGTACCGGGCGAGCCCATTGTCGTTCAGAATGAAGAGACGCCGGATCTCCCCGGCATGAACCAAATCGATCTTGTGTCGTCAGACGAATCACCTCGGCAGGGATGGTGGGCCAAAAAATCCAAAAACAAAATTCCAGATTCAGTCGGTGGATTCGGCCTCGAATATCAGCTCATGTATGGGACTACGGAGAGTGGATACGCAAAGCTCGGGGAGGCCGAGCGTATGAAGCTGGAAAAATACGCTTCGAGCAAAAACGTCCAAGTGTAGAGCATGACGAACCCGCCATCCACAAGCGCCAACTTCCCCTTCACTCCCATCCGCTTGTTCCTCAACTCTTCCTTGCTCGCCTCGGAGCGGCTGTCATGATTGGATCAGTTGCCGAAGGAAGACCTCGGGAATCCCCTCCGGCTTGTACCGGCGTGCAGATGATCTTTCGGCAAATTCCCGCAGGCAAACGGCTAGAATTTAAAACTGAAGCCGGCACCGAAACTGTAGTCTGAATCCCAGAGCACGGTGGCGGACAGATACCCGTTGAGGATGTAGTTGAGGCCTGCCTGGGACGACCATTTGTCGCGGGTGTCGTATTCCACTTCGCCGAACAGACCGAGGCGAGGTGTTAGCATGAATTCGCGGTCGAGTGTGGCGCGGGCCCCGCCGTCAGAGTCGATCCAGACGCGGGAGTGAAAATTTCCCGGCAGTAGATAGTGCAGTCCGGCGATCAGGCGCTCCTCCTCCCGGGTGGAGTTGTTGCCTTCCGCATAGACGCCGGCAAACAGGCTGGTGAAGCGGTTCAAATAGCGTGCATAGGTGAAATCGCCTTCCCATTCGATGCCGTCCACGTTTTCCCATCCCGCTTCCCAACGGAGCGCGAGGATGTTGAGGGGATTGGAATAAACGACCGTGCCTTGGGTTTCGTTGCTGAGGACATCCGCCATGCCGTAAAAAAGCCACGGATTGGTTTCCTGATAGACCTTGCCGCGGATGGCGGCGGTTTCCGGCGCGGGGGTGAAGCCCTCGTATTCCACCACGCGCGCCATGCCGCTCATCATGTGATAGAGCAGATGGCAGTGGAAGAACCAGTCGCCCGGCTCGTCCGCCATGAACTCGATGACGGTGGTGGACATGGGCTCGACGTCCACGGTGTGCTTGAGCGGCGAGTGGTCACCCTGGCCGTTGATGACGCGGAAGAAATGCCCGTGAAGGTGCATCGGGTGATGCATCATGGTGCGGTTGATCATGATGAATCGCACGACCTCGCCCTGGCGGATGTGGATGTCATTCTCCGGGCGGACCGGCTGGTTGTTGATCATCCAGACGTAGCGTTCCATATCACCATCCAGCGTGAGACGGAATTCACGGCGCGGCGCGCTGGCGGGATAGGAGGTGTTTTTCACCGACCGCAATTTCTTGTAGGGGGCGAAGGGCCGCTCGACCGACATCATGCCATCGGTGGCCAGTCGCGGGGCGCGGGCCGCGTCGTCGAGAAGGAGGAAATCATACCAAGCTGGCGGGTTGTGTTTCACGCCCATGTCCATCATCCCGCTCATGCCGGAGTGGTCCATTTTCGAATGATCCATCCCGGACATGTCCATGCCCTCCATGCCCTCCATGCCCTCCATCGCCATTTTCATTTTTCCGTGGGCCATGCCTCCCATGTCCATGTGCATGCCGGGAGAGTCGAATTTCCCCTGTTCCACGTCGCGGTCCCGCATTCCCATGGTGCCTGCCGGGGTGAGGGAAAAGGCGTTCTTCGCGTTGAAGCCCATCATGGTGTCGTAAACGAAGGGCATCGGCAAACCGCTTGCCGGATGTCGTTCGCCCGAGCCGATCCATAGCGAGGAATGGCCGCTGCCGTCGTGGGTGGTGGCGCGGAATTCATACGCTCCACGCGCGGGAACCCGGACCAGGACGTCATAGGTCTCGGCCACGCCGATGAGCAGCGGTTTCATCAGTTTCAATGGCTGGACCTGCTGGCCGTCGGCCGAAACGATGGTGATCGGTCCACCCGCGTAGGTGAGGTGGAAAAACGAACTGGACGAGCCGTCGATGATTCGCAGCCGGACTGTCCGACCGGGCGCGGCGGTTAGGACTTCCTCGCGCTTTCCGTTGACCAGAAACGCATCGTAGGAGACATCGGCCAAATCCATCGCCGGCATGCGCATGGCCTCACGGCTGAAATAGTCCCCGAGCTTGCCGGTCTTCGCCGCGCCGAGGATGCTCTGGGCGGTTCCTTTTTCGATGCTGTAGTATTCGGTCCCGCGATGCAGATTGCGGAGAATTTCCTGCGGGTGGCGGTTGGTCCAATCGGAAAGGACGACGACGTGGTCGATGTCCGCTCCACGCTCGCCGCCTTTCGGCAAAATGACGATGGAACCGAAGACCCCGCGCTGTTCCTGCAACATCGTGTGCGAGTGATACCAGTAGGTCCCGTTCTGCCGGATCGGGAAACGATAGGTAAAGATGGCGCCAGGCTGTATGGGTGGATAAGTAACGAAGGGCACGCCGTCCATGGCGTTAGGCACCAACATACCATGCCAATGGACGGAGGTAGGAACGTCCATCGTATTGTGGACGCGAATCACTGCGGTATCGCCCTCCGTGAAGCGCAGAGTGGGTCCGGGAACGCCGCCGTTGAGGGTCATCGCAGGCACCGGCTTGCCGGTGAAATTCACTTGCTGGCGGGCAATAGTCAGGTCGTAGCCGACTTCCCGCGCAAGGAGGGAAGATGTACAGAGAGTGGTTAGAACAGCGAGAACGGGGAGGATTTTCACGGTCTGCCAAGAGGTTCAGCCGCTCAATCAGCGGCGAGATGGCGGGCTGCGGGAAGATTCCACAGCACGGGTATGTGTTTTACGACATCGAACGGCAGGCTTCCACACATTCTTGACAGGGCTCCGCACATTTTTTGGAGTGCTCTGCCTCGTGGTTTCCGCAAATTTCGGCGCAGCGCTCGCACACCTTGGCGCAAACGTCACAGACTTCGGCGGAGAACTCGGAGCCGCTGGCCATAAACCCTGCCGAAGTGGGGCAGATTCGTGCACAATCGATATCAGCGGCAATGCAACTTGCCATCATTTGCACCTCCTCCTCGTAGAGACAATGACGAGGAACAATGGTCGCAAGCATCGGCGCAGGCGTTACAAGCAGCGATGCACGCGGAATAGCCGGAATGGGTCGTGTTCATTGTATTTCAATTGGTTTGGGGCGACCGGCGGCAGCATAGTACTCCTCCGACAAGAGAAAAATCTCAGCAAATGGCCCAAATACATTTCGCTCGGGAAAGATTCTCTTTCGCAGCGAGCGCGCCGGATCCGAGGGCCGCCGCTATCCGCCCTGATGGTAAAACAAAAATCCGGTCAGCAACGCCACGAAAGCGATAAGAACGGTGATAATGAGGATCAAAATCCTGCGCGCGGGCGCGGGCTTCGGCATCGCGGCATCCGCAATCATCTCGCGTTTGATCCTTGCGAGGTGCGTTACCGCCCAGCCGATTCCCGCGACCAAAAACACGAGGGAAATGACGGCGGCGATTTTTAGTAATGAGAGAAGATCCATGGTAGCACGTTGATGGAAATGCGTTCCCCCCAAGGAAAAAGTCATCGGCCGAACCTATTACAGCTGACAGGATTCCTATCGCAGATTGCATGCCGGAAACGGAATTTTCAGTGTGCCGGAAAACACCGATGGCGAAGCGGGGACATCCTGCTCCGACGTTCTTCTGCCACCTTATCACTCATGCCCACGCACAACCAAAGGGGTCAAATACGGGAGGAGTCGGATATGGGGACAACACCCCATGGTAAATCACAGGTTTAAAGGTTTAGGTTTCTCGGGTAGTACTATCCGAAACCAACGGAAGGAGTCCATTATGCCAATTCAACTCAAAGAAGAGGAAGGCGGAAAAACGGTTGTCGTTTACGTCAGCGGAAAGTTGGCTGCGGCGGATTACGAACACTTCGTGCCCGAATTCGAGCGACTTGTGGGGGCGCACGGGAAATTGCGCGTGTTGTTCGACTTGACCGGTTTTCACGGCTGGACGACCGGCGCGTTGTGGGCGGACACGAAGTTCGCAGTGCATCACTTCCACGACATCGAGCGTCTGGCGGTCGTCGGTGAGAAGAAATGGCAGGAAGGGATGGCGACCTTCTGCAAACCATTCACGAAAGCAACGGTCCGCTACTTCGATCACGCCGACGCTGTCGAGGCCCGGAAGTGGTTAGAGGAAGTCACAGCCGCTTGATTCTCGATGAAATGATCACTCTAACTCGGTAACCGCTTCGGACCAACTTATGGAAATTGATGTAGCATGAGTGAATCTAACCAAGGCTCCGTGGTTGCAGTGCGCGGCAGTGTCGTGGATATGCGCTTTGATCACCGCTTGCCGCCAATTTACTCGGTGTTGCATGCAGGTGAGGATGAGCAAATCGTCATAGAGGTTCTGGCGCAGCGCGATTCACGGCATGTGCGGGGGATCGCGATGACGCCCACCCAGGGACTTGCCCGCGGCATGCCGGTGAAGGACACGGGTGGGCCGTTGAAAGCGCCGGTAGGCAAAGGGATTCTCTCGCGGATGTTTGACGTGTTCGGTAACACCATTGATCGCGAAGCGCCATTGACCGAAGTGCAATGGCGTTCGGTGCATCGCGCCCCGCCGCCACTCGCCCGGCGTTCCACCAAGTCGGAGATCTTTGAAACGGGGATCAAGGCCATTGACGTGCTGGTGCCATTGGAGCGCGGCGGCAAGGCGGGACTCTTTGGCGGCGCGGGCGTGGGCAAGACGGTGTTGCTCACCGAAATGATCCACAACATGATCGGTCACCAGCAAGGCGTGAGCATCTTCTGTGGCATTGGTGAACGGTGTCGCGAAGGCGAGGAACTTTACCGGGACATGAAGGCCGCCGGGGTATTGCCTGACATGGTGATGATCTTCGGCCAGATGAACGAACCGCCGGGCAGCCGGTTTCGGGTGGGACATGCGGCGCTGACGATGGCCGAGTATTTCCGCGACGACGAGCACCGCGATGTGCTGCTGCTCATCGACAACATTTTCCGCTTCATCCAAGCCGGCATGGAGGTGTCCGGGTTGATGGGGCAGATGCCGTCGCGACTCGGGTATCAGCCGACGATGGGCACGGAGCTTTCAGGCTTGGAGGAACGCATCGCCAACACCGACACGGGTGCGATCACTTCGATTCAGGCCGTGTATGTGCCAGCGGACGATTTCACCGATCCGGCGGCAGTCCATACGTTCTCGCATCTCTCCGCGTCCATCGTGCTCTCGCGCAAGCGGGCCAGCGAAGGCCTGTATCCTGCCATCGACCCATTGCAATCCAGTTCCAAGATGGCCACGCCGGGCATCGTGGGTGAACGGCACTATCAACTCGCACAGGATACCCGCCGGACGCTCGCACAATACGCGGACCTCAAGGATATCATTGCCATGCTCGGTCTGGAGCAGCTTTCACCTGAAGACCGTAACGTGGTCGCCCGCGCCCGCCGCTTGGAACGTTTTCTAACACAGCCGTTTTTCACGACGGAACAGTTCACCGGTCTCGCCGGAAAACTCGTTAGCCTCGAGGATTCCTTGGATGGGTGCGAACGAATCCTGCACGACGAATTCAAGGACTATCCAGAAAGCGCTCTCTATATGATCGGGCCGATCAGCGAGGCGAAGGGAAAAACAAAACCTGGCCCGCCCGTGGCAGCGGCCAAACCTGCCGCCGAAGCTGCTGCGAAGCATCCAGTTGCACCACCGCCGAAACCTGAGGCCAAACCCGAATCGGAAGTCGAACCTGCCGCCACCCGCCATGAATCTTAAAGTGCTCCTGCCATTCCAGATCTTCGCCGAGAAAACCGATGTGTTGCGCATTGTGGCGGAGACACAGGAAGGCTCGTTCGGACTGCTGCCCCATCGGCTCGATTGCGTGGCTGCGCTCACGCCCGGGATTCTGATCTACGAAACCGCCGCAGATGGCGAAGTGTTCGTGGCCGTGGATGAAGGGGTGCTGGTCAAGACGGGACCGGACGTCCTCGTTTCCGTGCGTCGCGCCTTGGGTGGCACGGACCTTGGCCAACTTCAGGAGGCGGTGGACAAGGATTTTCTAACACTTGACCGAGACGCGCAAAGCGTGCGCCAGGTCATGGACAAATTGGAGACCGGATTTCTACATCGCTTCGCGACCTTTCATCATGAGTGACAACCCGAAGACCCCTTTGCAAAACGATGACACCTTCCGCAACCAGGTTGGCGCGAAGGCGGCGCGCAAGCTCAGGGCGCGACGCAACCCTTCTGGCGTTTGGTTTGGCCTTGGCATGATGGGGCTCATCGGCTGGTCGGTAGCCGTTCCAACACTACTCGGTGTGGCGCTCGGTCTCTGGATTGATAGCAAGTATCCGGGCAACCATTCCTGGGCGTTGGCGCTGTTGGTGGCCGGCTTGATGATCGGCTGTCTGAATGCATGGCATTGGGTGGCCAAAGAAGACAAGGCGATGCGCGAAGAACAGGAGGATCACGATGAATGAAACGCTGAAACTGGCGCTGGCGTGGCTGGCAGGTGGAATGCTCGGAGCGATTTTCTTCGGCGGCCTTTGGTGGACGGTGCGCCGGGGAATGGCGTCTCCACGAACGGCGCTTTGGTTTGTTGGCAGCATGCTATTGCGGATGAGCATCGTTCTAATGGGATTTTATTGGGTCGGAAAGGGTAGTTGGCGGCGGCTCGTGGCATGTCTCGTCGGTTTTATCATCGCACGTGTCGTCGTGATGCGACTCACCCGCATCACGATCCAACCCCACAACCCTGTGGTAAAGGAGGCGAGCCATGCGTCTTAGCCCCGATCAGATGATATTCTGGCAGCATGGCTTTTTGAAACTCAACGGCACAATTGTGTTCACTTGGGGATTAATGTTAGTCCTGGCCGTGGGTGCAAAACTGATCACACGCAAGCTGTCCACGGACCTGAAGCGTTCCCGCTGGCAGAATCTTTTGGAAATCGTCGTCACCGGCATGGCGAAACAAATCGAAGGAGTCGGTCTTCAGACACCTAACAAGTATATTGGCTTTCTGGGCACGCTTTTCCTGTTCGTCGCACTTGCGAGCCTTTGCACCATTATTCCCGGCTACGAACCGCCGACCGGATCGCTTTCGACCACAGCGGCGCTGGCGCTTTGCGTGTTGGTAGCCGTGCCGTTGTTCGGCATCGAGGACCAGGGCGTGGGAGGCTACCTCAAATCTTACATCGAGCCGACATTCATCATGCTGCCGTTCAATATCATCAGCGAAGTTTCCCGCACGCTTGCCCTGGCCGTTCGTTTGTTCGGAAACATGATGAGCGGGGCGATGATCATCGGCATTCTCCTAACCGTAACGCCCTTCCTCTTTCCCATCGTCATGACTGTGCTGGGCCTGCTCACCGGCATGGTGCAGGCCTACATCTTTAGCATTCTCGCTGCCGTTTACATCGCGGCAGCTACCCGCACGCGCAAACCCAAACCCGTGCCCGTGCCTCAACCCTGAAACTACGCGAATCAACCAAACCACATATTATGGACAGCATGACAATTATCGCGGTGGCCTCCATTGTCACCGCCGGCATCACCACCAGTTTCGGCTGCTTAGGACCAGCGCTGGCCGAAGGTCGGTCGGTTGCGACCGCACTGACTTCGCTGGCGCAACAACCCGACGCCTCCGCCACCATCACGCGAACCCTCTTCGTCGGTCTGGCAATGATCGAGTCCACGGCCATCTACTGCTTTGTGGTCTCGATGATTCTGATTTTTGCCAACCCGTTTTGGAATCACATCATCGCCGCGGCCACCCAGGCGGCAGGAAAGTAGACCTATGCTGATCGACTGGTTCACTGTCGGGGCGCAAGCGCTCAACTTCCTCATCTTGGTGGGGTTGATGAAGCGTTTTTTGTATAAACCCATTCTCAGCGCAATCGATGCGCGGGAGAAGAAGATCGCAGCGGAACTCGCGGATGCCGATGCAAAGAAAGCCGACGCACAAAAAGAGCGTGACGACTTCCAGCACAAGAACGAGGAGTTCGATCAGCAACGCGCCGGGCTCTTGAAGAAGGCCACGGACGAAGCGGGCGCCG
>JBDTNJ010000125.1:0-14005 GCA_039933825.1 Luteolibacter sp. | reverse complement strand
ATCTTGTCATCGCTGACCCGCCGAAATTCATCCACGGCCGCGAGGACGACATCGGCACCGCCAAATACGCGGACTTGAACAAGCTCGCGCTGCAACTCGTCGCGCCGGAAGGGCTGTTCGTGACCTGCTCATGCTCTGGCATGTTAGGTGCGGGTGAGTTCGAACAGATTGTCATTTCCTCCGCCCACCGCCGCAACAAGCGCCTGCAGACCTTCGACCGCACGGGTGCCGGGCCGGATCATCCGACGCTCTCGAACTACCCGGAATCCCGCTACCTCAAGGTGCTCTGGTCGCGAGTGATTTAATATAGTCCCTATCCGGCTCATTGGACTCCGAATAAAACTCGTAAGATTCACGCAATCCGCCGGGTAATGGTCGGATGTTCAAACTCGGAAAATTGACAATGGTGGCGGCCCTGCTGACGGGCGCGCTGGGCGTGGTGAATGCGGAAGTGGCGGTCAAAAGCGGGCAGAAAATTGCCTTTTTGGGTGATTCCATCACGGCGCAAGGTGCCCAGCCCGGCGGGTATGTGACTCTTGTAATCCGCGGATTGGAAGCGAACGGCGTCAAGGCCACCGCCATCCCGGCGGGTATCAGCGGCCACAAGTCGGATCAGATGCTCGCCCGTCTGGAGAAGGATGTTTTGAGAAAGAAGCCGGATTGGATGACCCTGAGTTGCGGAGTGAACGACGTATGGCACGGGGCGAAGGGCGTGCCACTCGATCAATACAAGGTGAATATCACAAAGATCGTCGATCAGTGCCAGACTGCGGGCATCAAGGTGATGATTTTTACTTCCACCATGATCAAGGAGGATGCTGCCAATGAACTCAACGTGAAGCTGGCTACTTACAACGCCTTCTTGCACGAGCTGGCCACCGAGAAGAAGTGTCTTCTCGCAGATTTGAATGCCGCCATGCAGGCGGAACTCGCCAAGGCGGGTCCAGACCGCAAGGGCAATATCCTGACCAAGGACGGCGTCCACATGAATGCCATGGGAAACCAAATGATGGCGACAGGCGTGCTTGAGGCGTTCGGCCTCGATGCAACGCAGATTGCGAAGGCCCGGGGAAATTGGGCCCAGCCCGTGCCAGAGGCCGTTGCCAAGCCGTAAATATTGTTCACGTGTTAGCTCGGAACTGGATCATCCGACACTCTCGAATCACCTTGAAATCCCGCCACCTTAAAGTGCGGTGGTTTCGGGTGATTTGATTCCGAATTTTGGACAGCGCAAGCGCCTAGCAAAAATCGCCAAGGACAGCAAAGAATTCTCAATGCACCGAGGATCTGTTGAGATAGAGTGGCTGTGGAATCCTGCCGCAGTCCGTTCTCGCAGCGTCCCGCTCTGGATCTCAACTCCTCCCAATCGCCTCTCATCTTCCTGGTTCGCCAGCAGGGAGCTTCTCTATCAAAATACCTTCCGTTGCCAGTTGTCGCCACGCAAGACATTCCCGAAGGCTTCCTTTCGATTTACTTCATTGTTGGGTGAGGTTGAAATCAGGGTAAATCTGAGTGTTATTGAGGCACAACTAGCCGGAGGCAAGCCCCCATCTCGCCAACCTTCGGAAATTCAGCGTTGAAACCCGGGATCTTCGATGCCCATGTGTGGGTCGGCGCGGTTTTCCAGGAAATCCCGGCCGCGAGGCCTCCGTAGTCACGATGATTTAATTGCCTTGCGAAGGCGCAACGCGCAGAACTGCCCGACAGCCAGACCTGCCAGATCGGCGAGCCAATCGAAGAAATCGAGATGGCGGCTCTTGATGAATCCTTGTGAAAGCTCCTCCAGCGACAAGGCGATCAACAGGATCAGCGTGGTCACGGTGATGAATCGCACGGGTTTGTTCGAAGGAAACGCCAGATTGCAGAGAAACGACATCGTGCTCATCAGACAAAAGTGCCCCACTTTGTCGCCATACGGGAGATGATCGATGATGACCGACCACCACGGAGTCCCATTCCCCTCATCCGCAATGACAACGATCCAGACGAAAAACGCCAGTAAGGCCAGTGCTGAAACAACAGCCAACGGACGGCAGATCGATCTGACAGTAGTTTCCATCCGAAGGTTTTTTAATCCTCAATCTTGAGTTTGCTAGGATCCCAATCAATCGCGGGAAACTCCATATTCAGCTTCTTTAGCGTGTCCAACATGATGCGCGCGACGCAGAGATTCCTATACCATTTGCGGTCCGCAGGCACCACATACCACGGCGAGAACTCGGTAGAGGTTTTCCCGATCACGTCCTCGTAGGCTTTCATGAACTCATCCCAGCGCGCACGGTCTGTCAGATCGTCCGGGTTGATTTTCCAATGCTTCGCGGGATTGTTGAGCCGCGCTTCGAGTCGGCGTTTTTGTTCGTCCTTAGAAATGTGCAGGAAGATTTTCACAATCGTCGTCCCCTCCTCTGCCAGCATGCGCTCGAATTCGATCACATGCCGCTGACGGCGTTTCCACACCTCATCCGGGAAAATTTTCTTTACCCGCACGGCGATGATATCCTCGTAGTGGCTGCGGTTAAAAATAACCATCTGCCCCGTGCTCGGCACCTTCGAGTGGACGCGCCAGAGGAAATCATGGGAAAGCTCTTCCTCGCTCGGTTTCTTGAACGACCGCACGTGTATCCCCTGCGGATCGATGCGGGAAAAGACGTGCTTAATGCAGCCATCCTTGCCGCCGGTGTCCATCGCCTGCATCACGACGAGGATGCGGTGTTTGTTCTGCGCGTAGAGCACCTTCTGAAGCTGCTGGAGCTGGTGCTGGAGTTCGTCAAACTGCGTCTCAAGCTCGTCCTTGTTGCCTTGAAACAGCGATTTCTCGCCGCTGTCATAGGCATTAAAGTCCATCTTAGCACCAGGCTTCACCCAATATCGTTCCAACGCTCCATTGACTGGCATGGCAGGTTTATCTTTCGATTCAGCCCCTCTGACAAGCCCTGACTCGGACAAGATGGCCCTTGTCACATTTTGAGGATTGAAAGATCGGCCTCAGCAAGTTGTCTTTCTGCGATGCCGAAACTTGAGAAATTCGAGAAAAACTCCTACGCTGCCGAAAATCTCTTCACCGCGCTGCACATCGGTGCCAGCTCGGTTTCCATGATGGTCGCAGAGCGTGCGGGCGACGGCACACTCACCCCCATTGATTTCCTAGAGCAGCCCGCTCCCGTGGCCCGCGATATTTTCCGCAACGGCAGTGTCAGCGCCTCCACCACCGAGCGCGTCGTCTCGATCATCAAGGGTTATCAGAAATCTCTAGCCGAACTCGGTCTGGATCCCCACGGCGTAACCCGCGCGGTGGCTACCAACATTCTCAGCGAGGCCGTCAATCACGAGACCGTCATGAACCGGATCCGCATCGCCTGCGGATTGCGGGTCGGCACCATCGATGACGGCGAGATGACGCGCCTCATCTATCTGAAAACCCGGCGCCGCCTACAGGATCTGCCAGCGATGCGGAAGGACACCACCTTGGTGCTCCACGTGGGCCCCGGCAACACGCGTGCGCTGCTTTTTCAAAACGGACGCATCACCCGCTACACCAGCTACCGGATGGGCACCCACCGCACGCGTGAAGCCGTCGAGGGCTCCCATGCAGAGGGATCCGCCATGCTCCGCGTCATCCGCGAACATGCCTACGGAAACCTCGCGCAGCTCCGCTTTGATTTCTCTGAATTTACCATCGATGGCCTGATCGTCATCGGCTACGAGCTGCAATCCGTCGCCTCCTCCATCACCACCGCGAGCCAGGCGTGCTCGCTCAAAAGCTTCCGCCAGTTCACCGCAGACGTTGCTAACATGAGCGATGTAGAGCTCGTGAAACGCTTCCAGCTCGACTATCAAACCGCCGAGGCCCTGCTGCCCGCGCTAGAGATTAACCTCGCCGTCGCGGAAACCCTCAAGCTCAAGGAAATCCACATTCCCACCAGCGAATACGAACAAGGGCTGCTGCACGATCTGCTCGTCTCCCGCGAACTCACCGGGGCCTTCGCCGAGGAAGTCCTCCGCTCCGCGCGCATCCTGGCGGAACGCTATCAGTCGGACCCCAGCCACGGTGAACATGTGGGCAATCTTTGCGCCCGCTTCTTCGATTCCCTGCCCGATCTCCATCAGCTCACGCCGCACGATGCGCTTCTGTTACAAGTTGCCGCGATCCTGCATGAGGTGGGCACCTACGTTAGTCCGCGCGCCCACCACAAGCACTCGGAATATATCATTTTAAATTCGGAGGTCTTCGGGCTGGACCGGCTGGATGTCACTATCGTCGCGCTCGTCGCCCGTTACCACCGCCACTCCGGACCACGCCTGGACCACCCGGCATACGGCGCGCTAAGCACCGATGACCGCATCCGTGTTTCAAAGCTCGCCGCGCTGCTGCGTGTCGCGGATGCGCTCGAACGCACGCACGCGCAGCGCGTTTCCCAACTCGAAATCCGCCGCGTGTCGAACAAACTCCGCCTTCGCCTTCCCGGCCTTGCCGATGCCGCCGTCGAGCGGCTCGCCATGGCTTCAAAGGCTGATCTCTTCGAACAAGTCTTCGGCCTCGGCGTGGTCATCGATGAGGATAACTAGAAATCAGATTGTGGATAGTGGATCGTAAATGATCGATTCATTCTTCCCATCAACTATCAACCATCCACTCTCAACTTCTCCCAATGTCCATTCCTTACCTCAACCGCGAGCTCTCCTGGATCGAGTTCAACCAGCGTGTGCTTAATGAAGCCCTGCGTGACGATCTTCCCTTGCTGGAACGGGTGAAATTCCTCGCGATCACCGCATCCAACCTAGACGAGTTTTTCCAAGTCCGAATCGGAGGGCTCACGCTGATGCGACGTAGCGGTTGGAAGACTCCGGATGCGTCCGGTCTCACACCCGCGAAAAATCTCACCGCACTTCGCCAGCGCATGCTTAAAATGAGCGCCGATCAATACTCCCTGCTCACCGGAGTGATCGTCCCTGCCTTGGAAAAGGCAGGCATCCGCCCGTTGCAACCGAGCGATCTATCAGTCGAGCAGTCCGCGCAGGTCGCCGCGACATTCGAGGATCTCATCTTCCCGCTGCTTACCCCGCTCGCCATCGACTCCGAGGGGCCGCCGCCGAATATTCCGGCGCTGCAAATCATCGTCGCCTGCCGATTGTTCGATCCTGAAACCCAAACCCAACGCCACGCCCTCATTCCGATTCCGGAAACTCTCGGCCGCCGGGTGAACGTCATCACGACGGAAGATCAACACGCATTCCTACTCATCGAAGATCTTGTCGCCACTCACGCGGACCAGCTTTTTCTGGGTGAAACGGTCACCGCCACCACCGCCTTCCGGGTCACCCGGAATGGCGATATCGCTGTACAGGAGGACGATTCCATCGACCTCGCCGGGGAAATGGAGGACGTGCTCACCGCCCGCCGATTTGCCGACACCGTCCGCTTGGAAATCCGCTCGGACGCGCCGCGCGATCTGGCGCGCGTGATCAAAATCGTAACCGCCGTCACGCCGCAGGAAATCTATCGGATCAATGGCCCGCCGGGGCTAGCCTCATTCATGGAACTGGCATTTCTATCAGGTTTCGAGCATCTGCGCGATGCCGATTGGCCGGGCCAGACCTCCCCCGCCATCACTCCGGGTGCGTCGATGTTTGAAACCATTGCCTCGAAGGACGTGCTGCTTTTCCACCCTTACGAATCCTTCGAACCGGTGCTGCGCCTCATCGAAGAAGCCGCTGAAGACCCTGAAGTGATCGCCATTAAACAGGTCCTCTACCGCACCGCGCGGAAATCCAGGATCATTGACGCCCTCATCAAGGCAGCCGAAAACGGCAAACACGTCACTGCGCTCGTCGAGCTCAAGGCCCGCTTTGATGAAGCCCGCAACCTCGACCGCGCGGATGAGCTCCAGCGCGCCGGAGCGCAGATCGTTTACGGCGTGAAAGGCCTCAAAACCCATGCGAAAATCTGTCTGATCGTGCGCCGCGAGTCCGGCCACTTGCGCCGCTATGTCCATCTCGGCACCGGAAACTATAACGAAACGACTTCGCGTCTTTACACCGATCTCTCTTATCTGACGTGCAAGCCCGAGTATGGAAATGACGCGTCGCTGTTCTTCAACGCCGTCACCGGACGCTCGAAACTGCTGCGTTTCCAACGCCTAGTCCCCGCGCCCACCGCGATGAAGCCGGAGCTGTTGGACATGATCGCCGGAGAAGCCGAGCGCGCGAAACAAGGCTTGCCCGCCCGCATCATCGGTAAGGTGAACTCATTACAGGATCCGGAAATCATCGGTGCACTTTATAAAGCCTCGCAGGCCGGCGTCGAGATCCGCCTCAATGTGCGCGGCATCTGCTGCCTCAAGCCGGGCGATCCGAAATACTCGAAAAACATCGAGGTCATCTCCGTGATCGACCGCTACCTCGAACACGCCCGACTGTTTTATTTCCATCAGGGCGGCGACGGAGGAGTTTACATTTCCTCCGCGGACTGGATGACGCGCAATCTCGAAAAACGCGTCGAGTTGATGATCCCTATCGAAGAGCCCACCCTGAAACGACGGCTCGTTAGAGTTCTGGATGCCTACTTTCAGGACAACACCCAAGCTTCCCGGCTGATGCCCGACGGCAGCTCGCAACGCATCGTCCGCGCCAAGGGCCAGAAAGCTTTCCGCGTGCAGGAGCATTTCTATCAAAATGCCAGAAAAGCCGCGAAAGCACGAGAGCACGAACGTGCCATGACCTTCGAGCCCCACATTCCGGCGGAGTGACTTGCCGCACACCCGGTTCCCCTTCAGTATCCCGCAGCGCCCCCTCCCGTCCATGGATAATCCCAACCGCATTCCGAATCTCGTCGAGTTGAAATGCAAGAACTGTGGCTCCAACCTTACCCCTGCTGATTTCTCACCGCAACTGATGGCGGCACGTTGTCCCCACTGTCAGGCGCTGTTTGCCATCACCGGGACGGGAGATCGCGCGATTGCACGTCCCGAAGTTGCATTGCCGAAATCGTTCCAGATCCGGCGCACCCCGCAATCACTTGACATCAGCCGCCGGTGGTTTGGCGCGCACGCGTTCTTCCTGTTGTTATTCGCGATCGTCTGGAACTCCTTCATGGTAGTGTGGCACACGATCAGCCTGACTCAGGGATTGTGGTTCATGTCCGCATTCGGGCTACTCCACACGTGTGTTGGAATCTTCCTGATTTATTACGTTCTCGCCCTATTTCTGAACTCCACCGTCGTCCGGGCTAACAATCAGTCATTGGAAGTCAAATCCAGACCAATGCCATGGAAGGGAGACAAACTCCTAGCCAACTCCGAGGTGGAGCAGCTTTACTGCATCGAGAAAATCAGCCGCGGACAGAACGGCTCCTCCGCAAGTTACCGAGTGGAAGCGGTGCTTCGTGGAAACCGCCGGGAGACACTGATCGGCGGGCTTACCGATCCGGATCACGCGCTTTTCATCGAGCAACAGCTCGAACACTTTCTCAAAATCTCGGATACTCCTGTCGCCGGAGAATATGGGCGATAGATCCAACGGCATGAAAAGCACGGTCGGCAAAGCCCTTTCCGAGCGAAACCTGCTCCTGTTGCTGGCGGTGGTGCAGTTCACACAGATCATGGACTTCATGGTGATGATGCCGCTGGGACCGCAGCTGATGCGACAGTTGGTGATATCCCCCCAGCAATTCGGCAGTTTGATTTCTTCGTTTGCGCTAACGGCGGGTATCGTCGGCTTGGCCAGCGCGCCGTTTATCGACCGCTTTGACCGGCGGCATCTGCTACTTTTCGTTTACGCCGGTTTCACAATCGGAACTCTGGCTTGCGGGCTTTCGAAAACATGGGAAATGCTATTGATTTCACGCTCAGTCTGCGGAGCCTTCGGCGGGGTGAGCGGGGCGACGATCATGGCGATCGTTTCGGATGTGGTGCCATCGGAACGCCGGGCGCGCGGGATGGGTATCATTATGACGGCGTTTTCCATGGCTGCGGCGTTGGGTGTGCCGTTTGGTTTGAAACTGGCGCAGATGCTGCGGTGGGAAGCCCCATTTCTAGCAGTGGCCGTGATTGCCGCCGTGGTATGGGCCCTGTTGTTCCGAATATTGCCGCCCGTGCGGAGTCATCTGGATGACGGACAAGTGAGATCCACGCGGGATTTCCTGCTGCTGCTGAAAGATAAGAATGCATGGAAAGGCCTGGCGCTGATGATGGCCCTGGTGTTCGGGCATTTCACGATCATCCCGTTTCTATCGCCGTTTTTGGTAAGAAATGTGGGGATGGCGGAGAAGGAGTTGTTTCTTGTTTATATGGTAGGCGGCATGGTGACGGTTTTCACCGGGCCTTTAGTCGGACGACTGGCAGACAAACACGGAAAATTCTTCATGTATTCCATTCTCGTTGCCGGTGCCAGCATTGTCATCCGCACGCTGACATCTTCCGGCCCGCGTCCGGAGTGGCAGGTGCTGGTGCTCGCCGGATTTTTCTTCATGCTCGCGAGCGCGCGCTTCATCCCCAGCCAGGCGACCATCTCGATGGCCGTGCCACCCGCGCGACGCGGTGCCTACATGAGTCTGGTGGCCTGCTCCCGTGATCTCGCTTCAGGACTCACCACCGGCCTCGGCAGCATGGTGGTGGTGGAAGGTACGAATGGCAAGCTGCTGCATTATGACCAGCTTGGGCTGTTAGCAATCGGTGTCAGCATCGCCAGCCTGTGGGTCTTCCGGCAGGTGAAATCAGCCGAGGCCGGATAGAATGCCATCGCACGCCCCGGATTTCGCTCGATCCGACACCGCGTGAAACGTGACCTATCAATTTCTCAGTGCCCGGTAAACCTGCTTTGGCAGCGCGGTGCCTGTAAGCGCCAGAATCACAACACCCATCGTTCCAAGAAGCCATTCCACTCCGCCGTAATGAAGGGCAATGGCTCCGACAACCGCAACCAGGGTGGATTCAATCAATTGGATTCTCACTAATTTTCCGACTTGGCCGGTGCCGATCATCATCGCGTGATTGAGATGCCGCCAAACGTGGGCGATAAAATACAATCCATAACAGGCCAGCAGCGGCCGACCGATATTCGAGAAGTCCTTACCGAGCCAGAGTGGCAATAGGAATGGCCCGAGCGCAAACAGGCCAAGCGCCGAGCAAACAGCGAAGCCCGAGCCGCAGAGATAAAGCCGTTTCGCCGCTTTTCGGGCCCACGGGCGATCCCCTCTTGCCAAAGCTTCGGCGACCGCAGGCCAGGTTGGGGTGCTGAGCATAACGACGAAGCCGAGCTGCATGATCGTTAGATTAATAAAGACCCCGTAGAGAGCGATCGCGGCAGGTCCCCCTGCCCGGCCGACCAACCAGCCGCAGAAGTTGAATTCAATGATCCCGGTGACAAGACAGCATGAGGAAAACGCGATACCATCCGAAAAAAGGTGGCGTGCGGTCGCCACACGGAAAAATTTCAGGGAAGGGACCATCAGCGGGTGTTTCCTCCATAACGTGATGGTGTTGCAGAGTTTGGAAACGACCATCGAACCATGCACGGCGAGCACGAGAAACCACACTTGCGGGAAATACCAGACGCCGACGGCTACAGATGTGGCGGCGATCACATTTCCGGACGCGCCCCAGAGATTATTAGACGCGACCTCCAAATGTCCCTCGCGAATCCGTTCGGTGAGATTCAGGACAAAAAGCAGTAGGAACAGAGCTAAACCGACCCACAAGGCAGGCCGCAGTGCGGATTCTTTCCCGGCGAAGGCGTCACCGAACAAAACGGGCACGGGAATGGTCAGCAGCACCGCCGCTAAAACCAGCACTGCCAGCAGGGATATGCCGGCCATAAGGAAAAACGCGGTTGAACCGAGTTCCCGCTGTTTCGTTTCATCGCCAACGGCGCGGGCGCGAGTGAGACCATGCGTCAGAGCGGGTCCGACACCCACCTGTAAAAGCGATATCGTTGACAACGTTAGATTGACCGTGGCGTAAAGCCCGAATTCCGCCCGCCCTAACACCCGCACTGCGAGGGGGATGGAGAGCAGTTGAAGCAGGATCGTGCCGAACTTGGACACGAATGAGGTAATCACCGCCAAGCGGATGGAACGGTCACGATGCCGGATGGTATCTGCTGCTGAAAACTCTGACATGCGTTCGGTGGAAGGCACGCTTAACATGCGCCACCGCGTTTGTAGAGGGTCATGAACATGATTTGCAGATCTAGGCCGAAATTCCAGTTTTCGATGTAATCGAGGTCGAACCTCACACGCTCGCGCAGGCAGGTATCTCCGCGCAGGCCATTGACCTGGGCCCAGCCAGTGACGCCGGGCTTGATGTTGTGGCGGACGTTGTAGTGCGGGATGTCCTCTTTGAAATCCTCAATGAGTTCCGGACGCTCCGGGCGTGGCCCGACCAGGCTCATTTCACCACGCAGGACATTCCAGAACTGCGGCAGTTCATCGATATTCCAAGCGCGCATTAGCCCACCGATCCTGAGGCGGCGCGGGTCGTCCTTCACGGTCCATCCGGGTTTGCCCTTCACCTCCGCATCGAGTTTCATGCTGCGGATCTTGTAGATGTTAAAAGGACGACCGTTGAGGCCGATGCGGCGCTGGCGATAGATCACGCTGCCGGGAGACTCCAGGTAAACAAGGGTGGCAAACACCGCCACGATTGGGGCGAAAATCACCATTCCGGCAAGACTACCCAAGATATCAATGCTGCGCTTGACGGCATTGTTGAACGCATGGTGCAGCGGCATTCTGCCAATCCCGAGGACTGGCATGCCATGGATACTTTCAAGCTGGAGATTGGAAACAAGAATCTGGAAGCAACTGGGTATCAACTTGAAGTCGATGAATTCCCGGCCGCAGGTTTCTGCGAGTTCGAGCATTTGGTGGCGTTCCAATGTTCCGTCCACCACCATCACCACATCAGCACCGGTGGCTCGGAGAATCGGGCGCAATCCTTCGTAGGTGCCAAGCACAGGAACTCCGGCTGGAGGCATCGTTTCAAATGCATAGCGCGGGGGAGCGATGGTTCCAATAATCGAAATTTGGTTCGCCCGCCCTTTGCCCAAGCGTTTCATCGCGCGATCACACTCGCCATTCCACCCGACGAAAACGGCTTTTTGACGGAGGGCACAGGCGAAAGGCTCACGGCGCGCGATGCAGTAGAGCACCCAGCGCCAGCTCAGCAAGGCAACCATGGACGTCAGACAGCCAATGACACAGTAAAGCCGGCTGATGTTAGGCTCTATTTTCAAAACCAAAGCGATCGCCAGAAAGCCGGCGGCCCAAGTCACGCAGGACTTCACGATCGTCGCAAAAGTCTTACGGACGGCTAGGAAGTGCCGTGGATCGTGCAGGCGGGAATTCGCCAACAAGAACATGAGGAAAACGCTACCTAGGAGCACATGCCCACAATAGCCCCAGACGTTGATGACCGGGTCCACGACTCCAACTTCGCGCATGCCCGTTTCAAAACGAATCACGTAAGCCAGAATCATCGCCAGCAAAACAACCGCAGTGTCACCCAGAAAACTGACAGCCACCAGTTTCTGGTGAGCTACCCATGGGCGTTGGCGGTGTCTGAGAGTGTAGGATTCTGAAGGTTCGGTCGATGCCGGCGCGGCAGCAACGCGGGGACGAGTCCGCACGGACTCACCCTCAATCAAGGGGGATGTCAAATTCATGTTTCTGGGGGGTGGGGGGAAGAATCAAGGCCACCGGGGGAGATGGCATGGTGCACCGAAAGGGCACGGCGGGAAGTCTATCGTAGAGTATCGAGATTTACTAGGCAAAAGTTGGCGTGATCGCGTAGGTATCCGAAGAGGGTGAAGCAGCAGTCACGCCAACCGGCTGCGGACTTGCAATGCCGGGGCGATTGACGGGGACACCGGGACCGGATGAAGAAGAGCCTGAACCGGTTTTCGCCAATTCATTCCAGACAAAACCCACGAGGTTTCCGCCAGCGGAGCGGATTAAATCGGCGGTTCGCTTGATTTCCCGGCCGTCGCTGCAGCCATCACGCACCATCAGGCAAGTGCGGTCGGCATAGCGGGCAACCGCCAGCATGTCGCTGACGGCAAGCACCGGCGGAGTGTCGATCACTACCCGATCAAACCAGCGGTAGGCCTCTTCGAGAAGTGATGGGAAACGGGTTCCGGCCAGCAATTCCGCCGCATCAGCGCGCATCGGGCCGGACGAAAGCAAATAGAGATTTGGGAGTGAGGTTGAAAAACACGCCTCAGCAGGATCCATTTTTCCAGCCAGATAGGCACCAAGACCGGATTCCCCGATACCACCTAGCAAGTGCTGGCTGCTCAGACCTGAAGCCCTGAGATCGGCGTCCAGCAATAGCGTGCGGTGGCCCTGCATGGCCAGAGCGGTCGCATAATTGAGAGCACAAAATGATTTCCCCTCACCTGCCTTGGCGCTGGCGAAAAGGACGGTGCGGGCGGTGTTGCTGCCCGGTGGCGGGGCGAGGACGACGCGCAAGCGGCGGAAGGCTTCGGCACCGGCGGAAGCGGGATCAGACATGAGGATCATGCCGTCACCGGAGTTTTCGATTACCGGCAAAGTTGCCAGCAGCGGTGCACCAGAGGCGCGGGCAGCCGCAGCAGAGTCACGGACCTTGTCATCGCGCAGTTCGAGACCGACCAGCAATACCAGGCCGCCTAGCAGGCCGAAAAACATTCCGACCGCAGCGAACACGAGTTTTTTCGGGCTGCTGGGAAATTCCGGCGTCAGAGGAGTATCCTGCCACCGTAGCACGGAGGCAGGAGCGGATGCGGAAAGGCTGATCTCGCGAAGTCTCAATGCAACGGAATCATGCAAAGCCCGATCCGCATCGGCGTCACGGCTCATACCTCGGAATTGCTCACGTACCCCTTCGACATCCACGGCGCTGCCACGGGCTAGTTCCACAGCCGCTTCGAGTTTCACTTCGTTTTCCGTGGCGATCCGGAACCGTTGTTCCAAGGCCTCACCGGCTGAGCGCACGGTTTCTGCCAGATTCTTTTTGAGAGTTTCAATCTCATTGGAGAGTTCCTTATAGACCGGGTGCTTGTACATATAGCGCTCCTTGACGCGGCCGAATTCCGCTTCTTTCAATTGGAGCACGCGCACTTGTGATAGCACTTCAGTCCCGCGTTCGGACGCGTCCAAACCGGCGAGTGCTTCGGGCTTCGCGGAATCAAATTTTGTAAATGCCTCGAACTCGGATTCCAATCGAAGACGGGTCGACTTGGCAACTGTCAGCTGTGCATTCAAAGATGATAGTTCATCACGAACTGGAGTTCCCCCTTGCGCGCCTTCCAAACCAGGGACCGGGTGTGATTGCCTGAATTCCTGAAGCCTGCGAGCGGAGTCTTCCATTCGCTCACGGAGACGCTCTTCCTCATGGGTCAGTCCGTCGGTGGCTTTCCGGGTGATCAGTTTCTGGCGTTCATCCGTCCATTTTTCATACTCGGTAACCAATGATTCCACCAGCACCTTCGCGCGTTCCGGGTTCGTGTCATCGACCTGAATATCAATAATCCGGGTGCCACGACGGAGTGCGACTTTCACTCGACTGGAGATTTTTGCGAGCTGCGCCTGCTCGCCTGCTCCAGCTGGGACAAACGCTGGATCTCGGTCCAAACCATTCGCTTGGACCACTTTCATTAAAAGCGTGGTCGCGCTCAACCCCTGCTCCACCGAGCGCATTTCATCGAGATCGCGTGTCTGCTCGGGAGCTACCGCGCGAATGTCCATGACCAGCGGTGCCTGGCTGTTCACTAGAACGGAGCCAAAAGCCTGATAGGTGTTGGGCATTTTTTTCGCAAAGTAATACATAGCACCGGCTCCAAGCAGAGTCGCTAGGATCACAATCCATCCGCGCCGCAACAAGATACCCATCAGCCTACCCGGCTCGACTTTCGGCAGAAAATACGTCGGATCGGCCCCCACAGGAGCGGGCAATTGCGGCGCTCTTTGTAAGAGCCCGTTTTCTATCGGTTTTGAAAGTGACATCAGGGGGGGAATCGTGTAGAAATTCAG
>JBDTNJ010000124.1:0-5878 GCA_039933825.1 Luteolibacter sp. | reverse complement strand
CGAGCGCGAGAGATTGAACGCGACCATGCACTGGTATTGGTTCCAGCAGTTCGCCATGCGTTGCGCGTCCTTGTCCGGACACTCGACCTGGAAGCGCGAGAGCAGGCTTTCCCAGAATTCCGCCAACTCCGCGAAGGCGGCATCCACTGCCCCGGGAGCGCTGTATTTCGCGAGCAGGGCCCGACCTTTTTCCTTGTTGAGCACCATCGGTGCCTCGAATTTCGGCAGATCGCCCTGATCCACGTAGGCCAGCACAAATGCAAATTCCTCCACTGCTCCGGGAGCAAGGGTGAGCTTGATTTCATGCGCGCCTATCGGATTCCAACCGTGGGCGATGCTGTTGGTACAGGCACCTTTCAGAACCGCCGCGGGTTCGTGAAAACCATTGTGCACTCCGATGAATCGGTCGCGGCAGGTGTCGAACCCGTCGATTTCACGGGTGCAGCCAAATAATGCGTAATGGTTGCGCCGTTCGCGGTATTCCGTTTTGTGATAGATCGCGGAGCCCTCGACCTCGACCTCACCGATCGAAAAAGTCCGCTGATAGTTGGTCATATCATTGAGCGCCTCGAAGAAGCAGAACTCGACCATGGAGAACAACGTGATTTCCCGCGGGCGATCGGAGGTGTTGCGGACAGTGGTTTTCCAAAGCTCCAGCGTTTCGCCGCGCGGCACGAAGCAGAGCTGCTCCACCTCGATGCCGTCTTTCGCGCCTTTGATCCGGTTGTAGCCTAGACCCACGCGGCACTCGTAGTGGTCCAGTTCGGTTTTCACCGGTTTCCAACCCGGATTCCAAACGGTGTCGCCATCCTTGATGTAAAGGTAACGCCCGCCAAGGTCCATCGGCACGTTGTTATAGCGGTAGCGGGTAAGGCGCCGCAGCTTCGCGTCCTTCCAGAACGAGTAGCCACCGGCCGTATTGGTGCAGAGGCCGAAAAAATCGTCCTGCCCGAGGTAGTTCAGCCATGGTAGCGGCGTGTCGGGGCGGGTCACCACGTATTCGCGGCGGATGTCATCAAAATGTCCGAATGGGGATTTCACAGTATTAATCGAAAGCTCTGGAATCGATATATAGCAGTAACCAACATGAGTAAAGCACTTTTCTAGCGCAGTTGATCAAATTTCACCTTTTTCCCTTCACTTATGGCATTTTCGACTATAGCATCAACAAAGTGTTAGCAGAAATTCATATCGCACAGCCCGTCACATGAAGCCCGATTTCCAATCCACCCACCCGACCATCCGCCTCTGGGGCGGCGTGCCGCCCGGCGACGAAACGCTGGACCCCACTGCTCTCAAGGCCGCCGATTTCAGCCGCGACGACCTTGATCTGGTCAAATTCGTCACGAATCCCTACCTCACGCTCTTCCGCCCACCAGCGAATATCTCGTGTGGTACGACCGTGATCATTTGCCCGGGTGGGGCTTACGAGTTCCTCTCCTTCGACAAGGAAGGCACCGAAATCGCTTGCTGGCTCAACACGCTCGGGATCACCGCCGCCATTCTCGCCTACCGCGTTCCCCGCCGGAGTCAGGCGGATTTCCATCGCGGCCCCGTCCAGGACAGCCGGCACGCGGTCACATGGCTTCGGGAAAATGCCGACGCGCTTGGCATCAGAACCGACCGCATCGGCATGCTGGGATTTTCCGCTGGTGCCCACCTCGCTCTGGCATCCACCTCGATTCACGAAGCAGGTGCCACTGCGGAAAACCGCCCAGATTTCGTCGGCGCAATCTACCCTGCCTATCTCGCCAATGAGGAAATCCCCTCGCCTCTCGATCCCCTCTTCCGCAGCCCCGACGGTTTTCCGCCGGTCTTCCTGAGTGCAGCGCAAAACGACATGCTCCGCAGCTACAATGCAGCGCAGTTCTATTTGGAGCTTTTCAAGTCCAATATCCCTACTGAGCTCCACCTCTACCCGGAAGGCGGGCACGGCTACGGCATCCGCCGCTCGGAATTTCCCGCGTCCCGCTGGCACCTACAGTTTGAGGAGTGGCTGCGTTGCAATCTCGGCTTCATTCGCTAGAGCCCATACCTATGCATACCGAGTATTCGAACGGCCTGCACGAGCCCACGCTGAAACGCTATATCTGGTGCCAACGGAGGTATCTGCGAAGCTACATTTTCTGGCGAGTGGTTAGCATTCTGGCGATCACACCGTTTCCGGTGATTTCCCAGCGGATCGTCGATACAGCAATTCCTAACCGAGATCTGGCACAGGTTTGGGAATACACGGGGCTTTCGCTCGGCCTGCTGCTGTTGCATTTCCTCGCAATGAAAATCGGAGCCGGCTACCTATCAGCCCACTCCCAGGAAATTTTCCGTGACCTGCGGGCGGCCGTGTTTCACAAACTGAACTTCATGCATTTCGGCTTCCTTGACTCCATACAAACCGGCCGACTTCTATCAAAATACGCCTTCGACACCAATCACATCGAAGCCACGGTGCTGCAGATCGTGACAAGCATCCTGCCTGAACTGCTCCGCTCTGTGCTGCTCATCCTGGCCCTCGCCTACATCAATATCTGGCTGGTGCTCATCGTCCTAATCAGTCTGCCGATTTTCGCGTTTGTGAGGCTCAGGTTTTTTCAACCGATCGAGGCGAACAACCGCAAGGTTCGCATCGCCCGCGAGAAAATGACAGGCCAGGCGAACGAGTTCATTTCGGCGATCAAGCTGATCCGCGGCTACGGCCAGGAGAGCGAGACCAAGCGCCAGATGAACGAGCTCAGCGATGCCTACAGTAAAAGCCGCAGGTTGCAACTGGGGCTGGACCAAACAATGGGCTACACACTGTTCTCCATCGTCACCGCGATTTCGCTTTTTGCGGTAGCTCTTTGTAGTTGCCTCGTAATCACCGACCGGATGACGGTGGGCGCGATGGTTGCGCTGGTGGGTGCGCTTTCGATCTGCCTGAACCCGGTGAACATGATCACCCAGTTCAACATGCAATATCTGGTGGGTGCGGAAAGCTACCGCAGCATCAAGGAGCTGATCGATTCCGATTATGTCGAGGAGTGGAATGGCACGGAAATTCTCAATCCGATGCGGGGCGAGATCGTTTTTGACGGGATAGGTTTCTCGTATGACGGAACTGAAGTCCCGGCGATCCGGTCCATCAGCACGACCATCCGCCCGGGCGAACATGTCGCATTCGTCGGCCCCAGCGGGTCCGGAAAAAGCACCCTCGTTGGCCTGTTGTTGGGATTCCATGCGCCGACACACGGAGAGATTCTGGTCGATGGCATTCCGCAGCGAAACCTAGCAATCCGCGATTTCCGCCGGTCCTGCGCGGTGGTGATGCAGGATAACCTGCTGCTTTCCGGCAGTCTGCTGGATAACATCCGCTTTGGCAAACCCTCGGCGACAATCGAAGAAGTGATGGAGGCGGTCCGCCTTGCCAACGCGGTGGAGTTCATCGAGCGCTTGCCGGAAGGACTTGAAACCAAAGTGGGAGAACGGGGCGTCAGCCTCTCTGGTGGCCAAAGGCAGCGGATCGCCATCGCGCGCGCGCTGCTCCGGAATCCGAAAATCCTGATCCTCGATGAAGCCACGAGTGCGCTCGACTACGAAAGCGAAAAGCTGGTTCAGGAAGCGATCGACCGCCTTTCCCACGGCCGCACAACGATCACTATCGCCCACCGCTTGAGCACCATCCGCAGTGCGGACCGAATCATCGTGCTCCAACAGGGTGCCATCGTGAGCGAGGGAACTTGGAACGAACTGTCCTCGCGAGAGGGTGCGTTCCGGGATTTGCTCGATGCCAACGCGTAGAGCTTCCAAAGCTCTACGCCAATAGCTATGGCAATGCTTTATTTTATTCTTGAGTAATCCCGGCTGCGTGTTACTTTTCCGCCGAATTCCGAAAACCGAGCGTGTTTCAGAACCATCAACCCATCCCGTGAAACCCAGCATCCAATCCAAAGCGCGACAACGAGGTTTCGCCCTCATTGTCACCCTTAGCCTGATGATCCTGCTCACAGTCGTCGCGGTGGGATTACTATCGCTGAGCGCCATCTCCCTCCGCACCGCAAGCGCGGCGGAGGTGAACGGGCGGGCTTATGCCAACGCTCGGATGGCCATGATGATGGCTCTTGGCGAATTGCAAAATCACACCGGCGACGACCGGCGAATCACGGCGGACGCCTCGATTTTCACCACCGCAGTCCAATCCCACATGGTAGGGGCTTGGACATCATGGTCACCCAATCTAGCAGTCACTCCAGATCAAGCCGGACCTGATTATTCAAAGGAAAAAACAGCTCACTTCCGCTCCTGGCTCAGCTCGTCGCCCGATCCAGCAGCCTCAAAAGACCCGAATTGGGCCGACAAAGCGCTTGGCAGTGATGCGGTCCGGCTGTTTTCCAACAGTCGAGATGGTTTCGCCCTCAGTGCGCAGCGCGTCCCGATTGCGAACGGATCATTCGCATGGGCTGTCTCACAAGAGGGCACGAAGGCAAAAGTAAACATCGCCGGTCCCGACGCGAGCCCGACCACGGGAAACATCGGACTCCAGGCTCAGGCACGGCCGTCACTTTCCCAATCGAAATCTCTGAAGGATCTCACCGACGGCTGGAACAAGAGGGCGAGCCGCTTGCTTTCTTTTAACCAGATCCAACTGGATAAGGATCTCTGCCCCGACCCGACCGCTTTCCGTGCCGAGGGTGGAAGTTACACCCCCCATTCGCAGGGACTCCTCGCGGATGTGGTGAAAGGTGGGCTCAAAACCGATCTGAATCTGGGCTTTGAAATGAGCGATTCGGACTTCGCCTTAGACTCGTGGGGCGCAACGAAAAACCCGTTCCGGTCTGTCGGCACGAATTCCGGAGTCGTTTCTCCCAGCACCTACAAAGGGCAGCAGCCGTTGTTCAAACCGCTGACTGACAATCCGATCGTAGCGAACACACTGAGCTACTCACCCGCGACACTCGACAATCGCTTTTTTGCCGCAGGTGTGCCGACGTTTGACCACCTCCGCTCGTTTTACCGCATTCCCCGCCATCTTTACGGCGGCAGCAGCCCGGTAGTGGCGGAACGCGGTGCCGGCCATGTGGCCATCAAGGTCGCGGCCGCAAGTAGCGGTTCCTATCTGTCACCTTCCAATCCACCCACGGCGGCTGAATCAAAACTGGCAATCCGGCCGGTGCTCGACCGCGTGGTCTATCTGCTCGGTTCGGCACTAGGCGCGGATGGTGAAGTCCGCCTGATCATGACTCCGGCCATCTCGCTTTGGAACCCCTACAACGTGGCCCTCGAATCCGAAGGGGCGGTTGCTTTCCAATGGATGGATGCACCCTTCCGGGTGAACTGGTATTTCAAGAACGCAGCCGGAACCTCCAAAAAATACGGCCCATTGTCGGCCATTATGGCCAAACAGTTCTCGGGACAAGGCCGCTCCATCAATCCCTATTTTTTCTGTGAGATCACTGCGGACGGCAACGGTAACATCAGCAAGCCAATCCATTTCGAGCCCGGTGAAGTCCGGCTGTTCGTCCCCGCTTCCAACACGCCAGTGGACTTTGTTCGCAAGGGGTCTAACGCCCAGCGCACGGTCCGTCTGCGTGCGGTGAACGACATATCGGAAATGAACATCAAGGGTGGTATTGCCATTCCGATGAAACCTGGCAATTCAGCTGAAGGGTTCAGCTATGTGGTGCAACCGAACGATGAAACCCAGACGACGTTCCAGGCATTTGGCAACGGGAACTACAATTACTTCGTCTCGCTGGAAGATGCCGCCCGCATCAAGAATCCGGCAGACAGCACTCGGGGGGAAGCCATCGGAGAGGTGCAATCCGTTAAATTCCTATCAAGTGAGGACGAGGTAAAGTCGGCCTACTACAGTGTTGCCGAGCTCAAAAATGGAACCCAGCCCTTC
>JBDTNJ010000123.1:0-24776 GCA_039933825.1 Luteolibacter sp. | reverse complement strand
AGGGCGCGTTCTCGGATAAC
The DNA here is from genome assembly GCA_039933825.1 of Luteolibacter sp. Classification (GTDB taxonomy): domain Bacteria; phylum Verrucomicrobiota; class Verrucomicrobiia; order Verrucomicrobiales; family Akkermansiaceae; genus Luteolibacter. The sequence continues at coordinate 24,756 of JBDTNJ010000123.1, read as the reverse complement.
GCACTGCGCTGGCTGGTCATCTTCCCCGTGCTCGCATCCGTCACCTTGAGCGAGACGGATAAGGAAAACTTTGCCGGTCACGCCTCGTTGTTGTTCGCCATTCCATTTCTACTCTTCGCCACCGTCGGCGGTTGGATGGCGGACCGTTTTAGCAAACGCTCGGTGATGATCGGCGTGAAAGCGGGTGAAATCGCGATCATGCTCTTCGCCGCGTTTGCGCTGCAGCTCGAGCGTCAGTCCCTCCAGCTCGCCGCGATCTGCCTGATGGGCCTGCACAGCACCATCTTCGCCCCGGCGAAATATGGAGTCATGCCCGAGGTCCTACCCACCTCAAAGCTCTCCGCTGGAAATGGCATTCTCGAGCTCCTCACCTTCATCGGCATCATCCTCGGCACCTTCGCCGGCGGCTGGCTGGCCGAGGGGCTGGTACACCGTGAAGTGTGGTCCGGTGTCATGTTAGCCGGGTTGGCGGCGATCGGTCTGATCACCAGCCTCGGCATCGCCAAGGTCCCCGCCGCCGATCCCGGTAAAAAATTCAATCCTAACATCATCGGGGAAATCTGGAGCAACCTGAGCGTGATGAAGGCCGATCGTGACCTGTGGCGCGCGAACTGGGGGAACACCGCGTTCTTCTTCGTCGCCACGCTGGTGCAGATCAATCTCGCGCTTTTCGCCCAGAAGGTATTCCACCTGAAGCCCACCGAGCAAGCAGGTCTCCAGGCCGCACTCAGTCTCGGCATCGGCATGGGAAGTATGTTAGCGGGTCGCCTGTCACGGGGCCGCATCGAATACGGACTGATCCCGTTTGGCGCGGGAATGATGGCCTTGGCGGCTTACGTCCTCGGCTGGCCGGGGATCACGGAAGCCGCATTCGCATGGGCGCTCGGGCTGCTAGGCCTGGGTGGCGGGCTGTTCATCGTGCCCATCGTCTCTGTTCTCCAGCACCGCCCGTCGCCACAAACAAAAGGCGCGGTCCAGGGCGCGGTGAGCTGGCTGTCGTGGGTCGGCATCGCCGCTGCCGCTATCACGCAGAACCTGCTCGCCTCCACCGTGCACCTCAGCTACGGCCAGATCTTCTGGGTTTGCGGCGCGGTGGCCGGATTGGCCGGTGTCTTCGTCAGCCTCTCCCGGCCCAAGGCCGTGCCCGAGATGCTGACCCGCTGGAGCAGACGCTGAATTCAAGCTAACACACCTTCATGCAAAGCGTCGTCATCGATAAACCATACACCTTCATTCCGCCGCGCTACAGCCGCTTCTGGCACTGGGTAGTTAGGCGGATCCTGCCGGGAAACCTGCGCAAGGAATTCGGCATCACGGCCGTGGATTGCATCGGCGCGGAAAAGCTGCGCGCCTCGCTAGACGCCGGCCATGGCATCATGATCGTCGGAAACCACTGCCGCCCTTGCGATCCGATGGTGCTCGATTACCTCGCCGCCGAAGTGAAGCGCCCGTTCAACGTCATCGCCAGCTGGCACGTCTTCATGACGAGCTGGGTCCAGCGCTTTCTGCTACCACGGATGGGCGGGTTCAGCGTCTATCGGGAAGGCATGGACCGGGAGTCCCTCAAATGCGCGGTGAAGATCGTGGCGGATGGAAAATTTCCGCTGGTCATCTTCGCCGAGGGCATCATCACCCGCTGCAATGACCGCCTGGTGAACTTCATGGAAGGCCCCGCCTTCATGGCGCGGACGGCGGCGAAACAACGGAAGCAGGGAAAAGTCGTCGTTCATCCGGTCTTCATCCGCTACTTCTTCGAGGGCGATCTGCGGAAGACCGTCACCCCCGTCATCGAGGAAATCGAACGGCGTTTTTCTTGGCAGCCGCAACTTCAACTGCCCTTGCGCGAGCGCATCCAGAAGATCGGTGGCGGGCTTCTATCACTCAAGGAAATCGAATACTTCCAAGCCCCGCAGCCCGGCACCTTCCGCGAGCGGCTGCAACGCATGATCGATCATTTGCTCACTCCTCTTGAAATCCAGTGGTGTGCCAGCCGCCACGATGGGGATGTGATGGCCCGCGTGAAACGCCTGCGTTCCTCCATCCTGCCGGACATGGTCACCGGCGGGCTCACCGAAGAGGACCGCGCCACCCGCTGGCGGCACCTCGCCGATTGTTATCTCGTCCAACAGCTCCATTGTTACCCCGGCGATTACATCGAGCACCCTACGCCAGAGCGCATCCTCGAAACCGTCGAGCGCTACGAGGAAGACCTCACCGATGTTGCACGCGCCCATCCGCCCATCCGCGCCATCATCACCGTGGGCGATGCCATCGAAGTCAGCACCACCCGCGACAAATCGCATGAAAACGATCCGCTCACCGTGGAAATCCGCAGTCGGATCGAGGAGCTGTTGGAATCCACCAAAGCGGATCGCAGGATCAATCCCACCGGCACAGAAATCTCATGACCCTCATTTTCCTGCGCATCGTCTGCATCGGGGCGGCAATCGCCGTCTGGTTCTGGACGCAGAAACTCATCGCCTCCAAAAGCGATGACATGGAAACCATCGGCGATGGCGTGCACCGGCTCACCGCCCGCTGGCACCGTTATTTTTCCGAGCATGAAAAGCCCGCGAACCGCGCGCTCATCCTCAGTTCCTTCTGCATCGATGTGCTCGGCCTATCACTCATCGCGGCGGCGGTTTTCGGGAAAAGTTTCGCGCCCTTCATCGGCATCCTCATCGTTTTCAGCCTGCGCCAGATTTCCCAACTTTGCTGCACCCTGCCGCCGCCGCCCGGCATCATCTGGCGCGATCCCGGTTTTCCGACCGTGCTCGTCACCTATGGCGTGGGTAACGATTTTTTCTTCTCCGGCCACACCGCGCTTGCCGTGTTAGGCGCCATCGAGGTCTGCCACATGGCTCCCTGGTGGCTGGGTGCCATCGCCGTTTGCATCGCCATCGGCGAGGCGGTGATCGTGTTGGTCCTGCGCGCCCACTACACCATGGACGTCATCACCGGAGCCTTCGCCGCATGGTTCGCTGCGGATCTGGCAGACCGCATCGCACCATGGTTGGATGCGTTTTTCCATTGAGTCACCTGTCTAGCAGTAGAAACCAATGAAGGCCGCACCGCTGGAAAGCGATGCGGCCTTTTTTGCAAATCACTCTATCACCTCACACCACCATCATCGTCGCCACATCGCTCCAGCCGCTGGGGCCGGTCGCGCCGATGGCGCGCACGCGGAAATAATAATCCTTCCCGCGTGATAGACTTGTAAAAAGGATGGATTGTGAGTTGGTGACCGGCGGGATGAATGTCCATGGGCCATTGATTGGGTCCAGCGTGTGGCTCGCCTCGTAGGTTAGCCCCAGTGGCACTGCAGCGCATTTGCAGACCGCCTCTCCGGCGGTGCCCGTCGTCTTCACCCGCAGGTTTTCCGGCGCGGGCAGTGGGCCGCTACTGCGGGTGGGCTTTGCTTTGGTTTCAAAGCCCGTGCCCGCCAGTTTCACCAGATCCCCGTCCGCGCTGAGTTCCAGTCCCGCCGCGAGTTTCTGCGTGAGCGTCATCAGCGCCTCCCGCGTGCTTTTGCGTGCCGCCACATTAGGCGCGGCTCCGTCACCGCTGAGTGCTCCTTGATAGGCGTCTATCGCGGTTTTATAAGCCGCCATCGTCGGCACCGTGACCGGGAAGTATCCCAAGCCGGGCTGCGTGGTGAGCGCCGTATGAATGGTGGATGTCTTGTTATAGAACTTCGTATCCGAGTCCTGGCTGAATCCTACACTGAGTTCGTTCATGTCGTTATGGTTCTAATATTAGTTTGGTTATCTTCTCATCGCCCGGCACTGTGGCTGCATACCCCATGCGCCGAAATTGGTTCCTACCCGTGGCCTACGTCCAGTGGCTGCCTGCCCGGCATCCAAGGTCACCATGCCCTCCGTCCAGCGCGGCCATGCCTTGGATACAGGTGGATCATGTTCACCATGCAGGGCACCCATGGGCTGCACCGTGCCTAACCCTATCCTGTATGTAGGGCCGCCCTGCCTTGCACCCTGTGCCACCATCACCTGCATGCAAGACACCCCACCACTGGATGCAGGCCACCCCTGCCTTGCATCCAGTGCTACCCCCACCTGCATGCAAGGCACCCCGCCACTGCATGCAGGGTAGCCCAGTCTTGCATCCAGTGGCCACTGATTGTGGGTCTTCAAGAAGCTGATCATCAGGCACTTGAGGTGTTTCCCGGGTGCGGGAGGGAGCTTTGCTCGCGTGACACGGGACCGTTCATCCCCCGGAACGCCGTTTTCTGTCACTCCTTCCAGCCACCTGCCACCGCTGTCGTTTGCGGTGATTTCACCGGGGCGCACCTGCCAGGCGATTCGATTAGCTATCAGCATACCCGCCTGCTGCTAGCAGCGTGCCATTCTATTAGGAAAGTTGATTAGAGCGTTTTCGGCCAGTGACCAAATCAGAACAAAACGCCGGATTTTGCGAAAAACCGATTTTCCGACATCTGATAGTCAATGGGTTGTGCATCACCCCGGCTGCGAAAATTATTTTCGGCAAAAGGGTTTCTGCCGCCTCCCTCGCTGCCATTTCACCGCTTTGCTTGCCATCGGGCACGTCCGGCAGGTAGGGTTTCCTCATGTCCGATCCCGCCGCCGCGCTTGCCGAATTCGTCACCTACGTCGGCACCCACCTGACAGGCGATGAAAAGGGCGAAGCCGCCGATTTCCTCGATCACCTCTTCCGCGCCCTCGGCCATGCGGGCATCAAGGAAGCCGGTGCCACCCGCGAATACCGGGTCGCCAAGAAAGGCCGCGACAGCAAAGGGAAAAACTACATCGACCTCCTTTGGCCGGAGCGCGTGCTCTTCGAGATGAAATCCCGTGGCAAAAAGCTGGAGCGCCACTACGACCAGATTTTCGACTACTGGACGCACATCGTCCCGCACCGCCCTCCCTACGTCATCCTCTGCAACTTCGACGAATTCTGGATCTACGATTTCAACCAGCAGCTCTTCGATCCCGTTGACAAGATCGCCCTCGCCGATCTCCCGCAGCGGGCCAGCGCCCTCGCCTTCCTCCTGCCCAAGGCCGGGAAACCGCTCTTCAACAACAACCGCGTCGAAGTCACCCGCAAGGCCGCTGCCAAGCTCGCCGAGCTGTTCAACTCCCTCCGCCAGCGCGGCGAGGAGCAGGCACGCGCCCAGCGCTTCGTGCTCCAGATCCTCGTCACCCTTGTCTCCGAGGACATGCACCTCCTGCCGGACTACATCTTTTCCAAGCTCGTCAACGAATGCCGCGATGCCGGAGGAAATGCCTACGATCTGCTAGGCGGACTCTTCCGCCAGATGAATACCGAAGCACCAGCGAGAGGCGGACGCTTCCAAGGCGTCCCGTATTTCAATGGCGGGCTCTTCGCCAACATCGACCCCATTGAACTCACCCCGGCGGAAATCTCCACCCTCGCCGAAGCCGCCGATTTCGATTGGTCCATGGTGAAGCCGGAAATCTTCGGCACCCTCTTCCAATCCAGCATGGATGCCGACGAGCGCCACGCCTTCGGTGCCCACTTCACCAGCGAGTTCGACATTCGCAAAGTCGTCGGTCCCACCATTGTCCGCCCATGGCGGGAAAGGATGGCTGCCGCGTGGGATCGGGTAGGGAACCCGGACATGGCCTCGGACAAAATTCAACGGAAGAAGGAAGGTCTCAAGGAAGTCCTCCGCGACCTCCGGCTCTTTCGCGTCCTTGATCCCGCCTGCGGATCAGGAAACTTCCTCTATATCGCCTACCGCGAAATGAAACGGCTGGAGCGGGAAATCCTAGTCCGCCTCTCGGAAATCAGTAAGGGCGAGCCGCTGGGAACTGCCGTCTCGATTCACCAGTTCCACGGCCTGGATATCCAGCCCTTCGCCGTCGAGTTGGCCAAAGTCACCCTCATGCTTGCCAAGGAACAGGAAGTGAATGAGGCAACTAAGCTGTTGGATAGGGAAGGAATACTTCTCCCGGAAAGCCCGCTCCCGCTCGACAACCTCGACAAAAACATCCTGTGCGCCGACGCCCTTTTTACGACATGGCCGCAAGCCGATGCAATCATCGGCAATCCTCCCTATTTAGGAGCAAGGCGAGCAACCGTCGAATACGGGGCCGAATACATGAAGAGGGTCCGCAAAAGATTCCATACCGTTCCGGGAAGGGCGGACTTCTGCGTTTATTGGTTTAGAAAAGCCCACTCCTGCCTAGCAGATGGGCAACGCGCTGGCCTTGTCGGAACGAATTCCATCCGTCAGAACTATTCTCGCGAAGGTGGTCTTGATCAGATCCTCGCAGAACGGGGAACCATCACAGAGGCAGTTTCGAGCCAAGTTTGGTCGGGCGACGCGGCAGTCCATGTTTCTATCGTGAACTGGATCAAAGGAGAAGACTCCCAACCAAAGCACCTCGTGTTTCAGATTGGAGACAACGCCGACAGTCCTTGGGAAACCTTCACGTTGCCGACGATCAATTCGTCTCTATCGTCGGGATTAGATGTTTCAACGGCTATTCCGCTAAGAGCCAACTCAAGTTCGTCCGCATGTTTTCAAGGTCAAACACACGGCCATGAGGGGTTTTTGCTCGCTCTTGAGAAAGGCAAAGACCTTCACTCGCAATTTCCCGATATTGTCCACCCGTTCCTCACTGGCGACGACATGCTCGGCCGCCGCGATTCCACACCAAGTCGCTTCGCCATCGATTTAAATCACTGCTCCGACGTGTTCCAAGCGAAGCAACATTCGGCGGCTCTTGAAGTCCTCAGAGCGCAGGAAGTGTTGAAGACTGCTCAAAAGAATGCTGACGAAGAACTCAATAAGTCCGGTAAATCGGTGGGTCCGAGACAGACGCACGTTAAGCGATGGTGGCGATTCTGGCGAGGAAGGGCGGAAATGATGGAAGCTATTCAGGAGCTTCCTCGATACGTGGTATGCGTCCGCCATACAAAACGCCCAATCTTCCAATTCGTATCGCCGTCAATTCATCCAAATGATGCGCTGCAAGTTTTCCCTCTGGCAGATGACTACTCATTTGGAATCTTCCAGTCCCCGGTTCATTTCGAGTGGTTCAAAGCTCGTTGCTCCACTCTCAAGGCAGACTTCCGCTACACCAGCGACACCGTCTTCGACACCTTCCCCTGGCCGCAATCCCCAACCCGCAAACAGATCGAAGCGGTGGCGAAAGAATCCGTCGCCCTCCGCCAACTGCGCCGCGAGGTGATGGCGAAGATGGATTGGTCCCTGCGGGATCTCTACCGCACCCTCGAAGAACCCGGCAGCAACCCCTTGCGCGACGCCCAAGCCAAGCTCGATGCCGCCGTCCGCGCCGCCTACGCCATGCCCAAGGACGCCGATATTCTCGCCTTCCTGCTACAACTCAACCAAACCTGCGCCGCCAAGGAAGCCGCCGGAGAATCCATCACCCCGCCGGGCTTGCCTTTGCCCAAAGAGGAGCACGCGGCGTTCATTACGGAGGATTGTATCGAAGTCTGAGAATTCAGAATCATAAATCAGCCATGTTCCCCAATGATCCCACAGATCCAGAAGATAGAGTGAACCTGACAGGTATTGGCAGGATGTTCTCTGAACTTTCGGTGGAGGACCGCTTTCACAAGGGGCTTGAGATACTTCCTGAAATCCTCGGATGTTGGGAAAAGGACCACCCGGAATGGCGCATAGAGGTTCTTCTTTGGATCCTGGATGGGGCTCTTCACACACTCAGACATTATATTGAGTCGCCCGAGGAAACTGGAATCTCGTGGGAATCACCGTATGTTGAACTGCATTTCCCCGTGGAATGCACGTGGACAGAAGGCGATGCAGAGTCGCCCTCGTTTTCGTTGAACGCAGGGCGGCTAAATAAAGCTGATATGACCGATGGTGAAACTGCAAAGCAGGCATTGGCCAAAGTTATGGTTAGTTACCTGGAGATCATGGCCCTTCAGGACTTTACAAATGGCAGAGCCCTGGAGAAGCACGGGGATGGTTTTAGAAGAATCGTGGACGCGGCGAGCATAGAGGATCTTGAGAAAATTGAGTCTCCTGAAGAGCAGGAGCGAGCACTTCAACAGTTATTCCATCCATTGTCATTTGGAGCCGGTCACATTGAGTATGGTGAGATGAAGGAGGGGGACTTCGTCGGCGGTGACGTTGAGGCGCAATTAGCAGCAATCTTGCCGCCGTTGATTCAAGTTCCTTATGATGCCGATGGACGAAAAATGCAGGTCATTACGATTTTGGAGATTAATCCATTGGTTGCGGATCCGATAACGCAGACCGCTTACTTCCCCATAGTTGTTGGGCTTGCTGTTCAGTTTGTTGAATACCCCTCCAGCGATGAAGACGCACTGGAGGTTATGGATTCCGTGGCCTTGCCCGAGTGGCCTGAAAGCGATCGCAACGGACTTTGGGCTATTTTGGACCGTGTGTTACATAACACTCTGGCGCAACTGAACCCCGAGCCGGAGGTTGAAATGGTGGAGGCCGTTCTTTCGGTTAATGCACAAATAAAGTTCATGGTACCCAAAAATGATCAGACGCGCTTCGATCAAGCAATGTCGCACACCCTTGATCACTTCAAATCCACAGGTGAAGTTCTCAGGATGGACTTCAAACGTGATGATTGCCTACAATTGACGGCCGCCGACATCAAGCATTTGCGCGATTTGCTCGGGGCAGTGGAGAATGCGGCTACAGCCCGTGATAAGGGCGAGTCTTTGGAACATCTTGTTGCTGCGTTGTTTGGGTCTATTCCCGGTTTCGAGGTGAAGGAGAGAGTAAGAACGGAGTCCGAAGAAATCGACTTATGGATCTCCAATACATCTGAAGTCAGGCCTTTCAGCGATGAGTCAGGTATAATTCTAGCGGAGTGCAAGAACTGGAGTGGCAAATGTGGCAAGAACGAATTCGTAATACTTCAACAGAAGGTTGCTAACCGAAGTGGACGCTGCGAAATTGGCTTTCTGATTTCGTGGAATGGATTTGCGGAAACCATCACAACGGAAATGTTGCGCGGATCACGCGAGCGTACTTTGGTTGTGCCAATCGATGGCAATTCTATCCGGAACGCTGTGAAATCAGGTAACTTCCTTCGAACTATCACAGAGGCTCTTCAACGAGCTCTCATGATTTAGATTTATTTCGAGCCGGACCACCGATGTGCCGTCCCTTCAGGGCTCAATAGCATCTTTGCATGAAACCCCGGGCGATTGAATCCGGTTGATCTGAGCTTTCACCACCAAACCAATACGATCCCATGTCGATAAAACACACCCAAGAGATCACCTGCCCGGAGTGCGAGGCAGTCCAACCGGCAACCATCTGGACAACGGTGAACGTGACGCTGGAGCCCGAGATGCGAGACGTGACGATGGACCGGCGATTGAACGTGTTTTGTTGCGAGAAATGCGGTCAGATGGCTTCGCTGGACGTTTCGGTAATGTATCATGACATGACCCGCAATTACGCGATCCAATACATCAATCTGAAAGACATGAAGTCCGAGAATTACTATAAGAACATCCGGCACGACGGAACGCTGGCTCTACCGTCGCTTGTAAACGAGATGGTCAAAAAAGCCGGTGGTGGTGACTACCTGTTCCGGCCGCACATCGTATTTTCGATGAACGAAATGATCTGCTACATCGTGTTCCGCGATCTCTGCGAGGCCTGGGGAACGGAAAAATGAATGGCAATGCAAGCGAGATTATAAAGCCGCCTTGTTGTTTTGCTCATCCTCTCAAATAACCAAAAAATTATGCTCGGCGAACCTAACGCTACACCCTTGCGCGACGCCCAAGCCAAGCTCGACACCTCCGTCCGCGCCGCCTACGCCATGCCCAAGCACGCCGACATCCTCGCCTTCCTGCTAGCCCTCAACCAAACCTGCGCCGCCAAGGAAGCCGCCGGAGAAAAGATCACCCGGCCGGGACTGCCGTTGCCGGTGGAGGAGTATGGGGAGTTTGTGACGGAGGATTGCATTTCAGTTGAACTGTAGCGTCGGTCTATGACCGTCGCTAACTGCCCCCGAGGGTGGGAGGAGAAAGAAAAAGCAATTGAAGAGGCTTCGCGCAGTTCATCGGCCTCGACGCTCACAGAGCGCCGCTACAAGCCATTCATCATCCGCCCGAAAGACGGGACAGGCCGGTCCCGTGACTACGACATCGGAGAATCCAACGCTTGAATCGGTCCATGGAGCTGGTATTCTCCTCGTATGGCCACCGCACTTGATAGTTTGGAAAAGGAAGTCATGCGTCTCCCGGAAGACCAGCGGGTGACTCTGGCGCACCGAATCCTGCTCAGCACGGAACCAGTCGGTGATCCTGCGGTGGATGCGCAGTGGGAGACCGAAATTGTGCGCAGAATTGACCTTCTTGATCGCGGTGCGACGGAACGGCATCGGGCAGCGGAGGTTTTCGCGGACCTCGACCGACGGCTTGGGCAATGAATGTCGATTACACGACAGAGGCCCGGCAGGATTTATTCGAGGCTGCGGAATACTACGAGAATCGCGAGCAAGTTTGGGAAGGAGGTTTCGGGACGAAATTGCCGGAGTGCTCAATACGGCGGCAAGCGCCCCATTATTATGGCGTGAACGCAAAGCCGGATATCGGCGCGTGAACTGCCCGGTGTTTCCCTACTACATCGCCTACGTGATCCGGGAGGATTTCCTTGTCGTCGTGGCGGTCGCGCATGGCAGCCGGGAACCCGGATTTTGGCATGACCGCCTGAGGTATTGATCCAAGCTTGATGTCGCCGTGCGCGCCGCTCACGCCATGCCCAAGGACGCCGACATCTTCGCGTTTCTGTTATGAAACGCCAAAGCCGCCTCCCATTTGATGATTGAATTCGCAATGAGAGCTTCAATACTGCTGAGGCATCCCGCCATCGTCCCCATGAAAGCCGTGCTTCGAATCTGTTTGACCTTCTTCTGGCTCGCCATGCTGCCTGCGGAGGGGCGTGCCCCGGAAAAATGGGTGGAGTATGCGGACGCCACGCTTTCCCCCGCCCGGCAGGCGGACGGCGACAGTTTCGCGATGGAATGGAAGAGTCCGAAGGGAAGGAAGATCACCCGCACATTTCGTCTCTACGGTGCGGACTGTCCGGAGTCCGATGCGAATGACCCGGTGCTGAAGGGCCGGATCATGGAACAAGCGCAGCATTTTGGCGTGAAGCCGGAGGCAATTCCGGGCTTGGGAAAACAGGCTGCGGAATTCACGAAGAAGCTGCTAACCGATGGAAAACCGCTCATCCGGACCTTTGGCGGATATGGCGAAAAAACCCAAAAGGCACCTGGGCGGCCGCAGCGATACTATGCGCTTGTGGAGGTCATGGGTCCGGATGGGAAGCGGCACTGGCTGCATGAGTTGTTACTGGAAGCCGGCCTCGCCCGTGCTTTCGGCAAAGGCGCCCCGTGGCCGGCAGAGGAGGTGAAGCGCCACGGTGAAAAGGAAGCCGGGGAGAAGTTCGAGAAGGATCTCAAGCGCATCGAAACGAAGGCCGAGCGTGAGCGGCGCGGGGCATGGAATCGGCCTTGATCGTGGTGGCGACCGGCCTTTTCCGGGCCGGTGGTGGGATGGATGGAACAGACATGTGTTTCAGTCCTGATGGTATGTCTTCAGTTCTCGTATGACTCATTGATAGGCGGGGCGAACGTTCTGTTATCAAGCCACTACGGCGCCCCCATTGAACCGGCCGCGGATTCCCATATACATGCGGTAGGGTTTGTCCCCATAGCCATCGATAGGCCCACGGTGCAGCTTGTTGGGGTGTGTTCCCACCTATGGCCACATCAGAACCAAGATTAACATGAAAACCCAATCATCTCGGTCGCTCTCCCTCATTCTCGCCAGCCGCACGAAAGACCCCCAAAGATGATGATCGTCGTATTGATATTCCTGATGGGAGCGCAGTGCAACCGGAGAGTTCGCGTCCGGATCCGCAGTGCGGAAACCATGGAACCTTGAACGCAAGACACACAGCTCCCCCAGAAAAACAGAAACACATCGATGAACGCAAAAACCCTCGTCGCAGCCATCTTGATCACCGCAGGCATCGTGGTGCTCGCCTACTCGGGCATCTCCTTCACCACTCCGGGAGAAAGCATCCGATTCCTCGGAATGCAGATCAAAACCACCGACTCGCATTTCATCCCACCGGTCGCCGGAGCCTTGGCTCTCGTGGGCGGAGTCGTCCTGCTTCTTTTGAAGCCTAGATCGGTCTGAAATGAAATATACGATGCAACAGGATCGGACGCCAATCTGCGGCAGCAGCCCAAGGACGCAAAGTGAAAGAAACCACGAATCAAGTTGCCACCTCTCATTTAAAGACGAATATTCGAGTGCAATCCAACCGCAGGTAACCGTTTCCAGAAAGCCAATGAAACGCAAGGCCCCCAATTTTTCGAAATACTATCAGGAGGCATTGACAACCCAACTCCAAACGGGGCGCTTGGCGGATCCCGAAGTGGCCCGGAGTCTTCATCAACCATGGCTGGCAGCGGGCATTCCTATTCTTGAATTGGCTAAACTCCATGAACAAACCCTGCTCATTTTCGTGTTGCCGTATTTCCCCGTAACCGGGCACGAAGGCCTCGTCAAACAAGCCGGCATCTTCTTCGCCACCGTGATCGCTGCGGATGAAACGGTGGCAGATGATGTGCGGGAGACCACCCGTTTGAAGAAAATCATCCAGACTTTGGACAAGCGGACTTCCGAGCTCACAGCCTCCAACCTCCGCTTGACTGAGGAACTGGGCCGTTGCGAGAGAGCCGAAAAATCCCTAACGATCAGCGGGCTTCAACACTCGAAATGCCTTGAAGAATCCAACCTTTTGAGAGTCCAGTTGCAAGGATTGTCACGCCGGATCATTGCCACCCAGGAGCATGAGAGGCGGAACATGAGTCGGGAACTACACGATGGCATCGCCCAGACGTTGATCGGCATCAACATCCGCTTGATCAACCTGAAAAAGATGGCGGGGATGAACACGAAAGATCTTATCAAGGATATCACCGTGACCCAACGCCTGGTGACCAACTCAACCAACAGGATCCACCGTTTCGCCCGCGACCTGCGCCCCGCAGTGCTGGATGATCTCGGGCTGATCCCCGCGCTGCATTCCTTCATGAAGAACTTCACTGCCCACACAGGGGTGCGCACCCACCTAACTACAATCGCAGGTGTGGAAGATCTGGCAGCCGCACGGCGGACTGCGCTTTTCCGTGTCGCCCAAGAGGCGCTCACCAATGTCGGCCGCCATGCCGGAGCCACCAACGTGAGAATCGACATCCGCAAAAACGCTAGCGGGGTATGCGTGAGGATCGAAGATGATGGCAAGTCCTTCGATGTGAAACCCTTCATGACCGCGAGTGGAGGCAAGTGCCACGGGCTCCTCGGCATGCGGGAGAGGTTGGAAATGGTGGGTGGCTCGCTCTTGATAGAATCCTCACCCGGCAAGGGCACCGCCGTCATCATCGGAATCCCTGAGGGCCGGTATGCAAGGAAGAAAAGACCACTAAAGGCTAGCGCCATATCACCTGAACTATCATGAAAAAAATCACAGTCCTACTGGCGGAAGACCACACCATCGTTCGGGAGGGGCTTCACAAAATGCTCGAATTGGATCCCGATCTGACAGTCATCGGCGAGGCGAGAGACGGGCGTCAGGCGGTCGCCATGGGCACGGAACTGCGCCCCGACGTCGTGCTGATGGACATCGCCATGCCCGGCCTCAACGGACTCGAAGCCACACGCCAGCTGGTCAAATCGTGCCCCGGCATCCGGATTCTCATGCTAACAGCCCACAACGACGATGCCTATGTGGAGAAGGCGGTCGAGGCGGGTGCCGCCGGTTTCTTGCTCAAGCAAACCTCCTCTAACGATGTGTGCGGCGCAATCCGCGAGGTTTACAAGGGAAAGACCTTATTCAGCCCTTCGATCGCGAGGAGGCTCTCCCACGCTGACCCGCATGCTTCGGGGCACCCGGCATCGATGCACAAAACCAAAGCGTTGCTGACCTCGCGCGAAATGGAAGTCCTGCAACTCATTGTTGAGGGCAAGGCCAACAAGGAGACCGCTGCGGCACTCAACATCAGCATCAAGACCGTGGAGAAGCATCGCAGCAGGCTGATGGAAAAACTCGACATTCACGACACCGCCAGCCTCACCCGCTACGCGATCGCCTCAGGGATCATCGAGAGCAGCGTGCAGATCACCATTCTCTGATCGGAATAGCAGATCGCAGGTAGGGTTTCACCCCATTGTGACACCAGGCGGATGGCGGCTATCCTTGTTCATCAGCAAAAGAATCCCCGTCAGCGACTGACGGCGTGCTGATTTCAATAATCCCGTTCCGGTGAAGGCATCGGAACTAACCAGCAAACCAACCATACCATGAAAGCCATTGTCAGCCCATTGATCGCACTCGGAGCACTCAGCATCTTTACCAGTTGCACCACCGTGGTAGAAAAGGAACCGACCGTTCACACCACTACCACAACGACGGACAGAACCTCTCTCACCCAACCGACTTCCACGACAACCGAGTCGAGGGTGACCCGCTCTTACTAAAGTCCGCCCGGCCATAACATTCTTCCGGCTTTTGAAGGCGGTCTGGCTAACGCTGGCCCGCCTTTTTTTCGCATGCGACTGGCGCGTCGGTAGGAGAACACCTCATGGCTTGGATCGCCGGTCACCGCTATCATTCCCGCATGCAACGCCCGGGTGAAACAAATCCCATGCAAAATCTCCCGCTACGCTGGCAGTCCAGGAAAATCAGGCAACCGCAGACAGGCGCTGCCGAACCGCCGCTAAGGGCTGAACTCTTCAGCGTGGAGCAGCTCGCACACCATGCGCGGATCGTCGCATCCGGACACCGGATCGACAGCCGTAATGTCTCCAATTCCTTGCTAGCCCGGCTGGATGCCAACGAGCGCAAGCTCCGGGCGTTCAACCATATCACCCGCGAGGCTAATCCGGACCGGCACCTCACGCCTGCCGCCGAATGGATACTGGACAACTTCTATCTGATTGAAGAGCAGGTCCAGATGGCGCGGCGCCACCTGCCGCGCGGATACAGCCGTGAGCTGCCCCATCTCCTTGGCGGTTCCTCCGCCGGATTGCCGCGTGTATATGACATCGTGCTTGAACTGACAAGCCACGTGGACGCGCAGATTAATGCCGGACCTCTCGGTGCCTTCATCGCCGCCTATCAGTCGGTGGTCACGTTGAAAATCGGCGAGCTGTGGGCCGTTCCGATCATGCTGCGGCTTGCTTTGATAGAGAACCTCCAGCGCATCACCACACGTCTCGCCTACGCACGGAGCGATCGCGATCTAGCAAACATGTGGGTCGAGCGACTGCAGGTGATGGCAGAAACTAATCCATCCCAACTCGTCATCGTCGTGGCGGACATGGCGAGATCCGAGCTTCCCTTAACCAGTTCGTTTGTCGCGGAATTCAGCAAACGCCTGTCCCAGCACAGTTCTTCGGTCCACCTTGCACGAACTTGGCTGGAGCACCGACTTCTCGAGCAAGGGACGTCGATCGAACAGCTTGTGCTTCAGGACAGCCAGAACCAGGCAGCAGATCAGGTTTCGGTGAGTCACAGTATAGGCAGCCTTCGTTTCCTCAGCTCCATGGACTGGAAGGAGTTCGTGGAAACGCTGAGTGGGGTGGAGGCGACCCTGCGCGGTGATCCGGCCGAAGTTTACGCTGACATGGATTTCTCCACGCGCGACCGATACCGGCACTCGGTCGAAGCACTGTCCCGCCATGGGAAACTATCAGAAGATGAAGTGGCTAGAACAGCGGTCGAACTCGCTAGGGACGGAGCCCGCTTGAAAGGAGATCAGGACCGCTCCGCGCATGTGGGCTTCTATCTCATCGACAAAGGCCTGCCTGCGCTGGAACGCGCGACCTATGTGCGCTGGCCGTGGCGTGCCGGCATCGAACGCGGCATTCATCGCCGCCCGCTGCCATTCTACGTGTGCGGCATCGGGTTGATCACCTTGCTTGTGACGTCAGCTTATGTGCGGGAAGCCCTGATGATGGAAGCATACGGTTGGAGAATCCTGGTGCTCGGCTTGGTATTTCTACTCTGCGCCAGCCAGTTCGCAGTTTCACTGATCAACTGGCTGATCACGCTGCTCGTGAAGCCCCGGCTGCTGCCCCGTCTGGATTTCTCATCCGGCATCGCGCCGGACTGCCGCACGATGGTGGTGGTTCCCACCATGCTGACGACCGTGGACGGGGCTGCTCGACTGATAGAATCACTGGAGATCCATCATCTATCTAACCGTGACCCCCTTCTTCATTTCGCCCTGCTCACGGATTTCCGCGACGCGGAGGAGGAGGTTCTTGCAGAGGATGATCTTCTGTTGGAGCAAGTCCGCAGCGGGATTGAAATGCTTAACCGGAGGCATTCGTCCGGCGGCGGGAGCCGGTTCTACCTGTTTCACCGGCCCCGCCGCTGGAACGCCGGCGAAGGAACATGGATGGGCTTTGAGCGCAAACGGGGGAAACTTACCGAGTTCAATGCGCTGCTCCGCGGAGGGGCGGCTAATTGCTTCTCCGTGATTGTCGGTGAAACATCGATCCTTCCATCGATCCGGTATGTCATCACGCTCGACACGGACACCCAGCTTCCTCGTGAAGCGGGACGCAAGCTCGTCGGAACAATGGCGCACCTCCTGAACCGTCCCGAGTTCGATTCCGCACGCGGTGTGGTCGCAGAAGGTTATGGCATCCTGCAACCGCGCATCGGCGTGAGTCTCCCGGGTTCCCGGCGTTCTTGGTTTGTCCGACTGTTCGCCGGTGACGCGGGTATCGACCCCTACACCCGCGAGGTGTCAGACGTCTATCAGGATTTGTTCCGCGAGGGATCGTTCATTGGAAAGGGAATCTATGATGTGGACGCATTCCAGCGTGCTATGACCGGAAAGTTCCCGGAAAACACGGTGCTCAGCCACGATTTGCTAGAGGCATGTCATGCCCGTTCCGGGCTTGTCAGCGATGTGGAGTTCTACGAAGAACATCCGTCACGCTACAATGTGGATATTGACCGGCGCCACCGCTGGATTCGCGGAGACTGGCAGATCACGCAGTGGCTGCTGCCGCGGGTGCCCGGACCGGACGCCAGCCGCATCGCCAATCCGTTGTCCACCCTGTCTCTGTGGAAGATTTTTGACAACCTGCGGCGCAGTCTCATCCCGATTGCGATGTTGATTTTCATCCTGGGAACGTGGATTCTCATTCCCGCCCACGGCGGATCGGGAGTCCTCATGGTTGTTGCGCTGGTCGCGCTGCCCGGCCTGCTGGCTACTTTTGCCAGCATGCTCGGCAAACCGCTGGACCTGCCTTGGCGCATGCATCTGCGGAGTGTCGGCGACGTGGGTGGGCGTCAGTTTGGCCAGATCTTCCTCACTCTGGCATTCCTGCCCTACGACGCGTTCATCAGTCTGGACGCGATTGGGAAAACCCTGCATCGTTTGTTAGTCACCCGCAAACGCCTGCTCGAATGGAGGACATCAAGCGATGCCGAAAGCGGCAGTCGCTCCGATCTGGCAGGATTCTGCCGCACCATGTGGATCGCCCCGGTGATTGCCCTTGCCGCCGGGTTCATGTTCGGCTCGATGCATCCGGGCGGATTGGAACCGGCCCTTCCGGTCCTTTTGATCTGGTTCGCCGCACCATGCATCGCCTGGTGGGTCAGCCTGCCAATCGAAGCCATTGCAATTGACCTAACAAATGTCCAGGTGGCATTCCTGCGGCGCTCGGCACGTAAGACTTGGCGGTTTTTCGAGACATTTGTCACCGCCGAAGAGCACTGGTTACCCCCGGACAATTTCCAAGAGGTTCCCGTATCGAGGACCGCCACACGTACGTCACCCACCAACATGGGCCTCGCACTGCTTGCAAATCTGGCAGCCCGGGATCTCGGTTATCTATCTGGCAATGGGGTGGTTCGGCGCACGCGGGACGCCCTCGACACGATGCGGGGACTCGAGCGCTACCGCGGGCACTTTTACAACTGGTATGACACGCGCACGCTGCAGCCGCTCCTTCCCCGCTACATTTCGAGTGTGGACAGCGGCAACCTCGCCGGACATTTGCTCACACTCGGTTCCGGACTCAGGGAACAGGCGGACATTGAAACCTTCACACCTCTGATCTTCACCGGCCTCGGCGACACCGTGGAAATTCTGATGGACCTATGCCATGGCAACGCGCAACTCGCCGCGCTCGCCGCTCAACTGAAGGAAGCGCCGACCCATCAGCGAGGTGCATTTGCTTTGTTGAACAGGCTTGATGATCTAACCACGCTGGTCGCCGGAACGTTGGCGGCCATGGGCGAGGATGCCACCCGATGGGCGCAGTCCTTCAAGCATGATTGCGAGGAGCACCTAGCGGAAATGATCCTGCTCGCTCCTTGGTTGGGACTTCCGGGCCCGACCCCGAACTGGCTGGAGGCAAAAATCAACGCACCGATCACCTTGCGGGATCTTGCCGGACTGGACAAGGTGCTTTGTCCGCAGATCGAGGCCCAAGTGCTTGAGTTGAAAGCGGATCACCTGCGCTCGCCTTCGGAAAGCCGCGACCACCTTTTGGCGGTTTCCCGCTGTGTGAAGGAGGCTTCGGAAACCGCCGGAGAAAGGTTGCTGGCCCTTGAGGCGCTCGCGATTCAAAGCGACGAATTGGCGGCGATGGATTTCGCGTTTCTGTTTGATTCGGCGAGGGACCTGTTTTCCATCGGTTTCAACGTACCCGAACAAAGGTGCGACATCGGCTTCTATGACTTGTTAGCCTCCGAAGCCCGCCTTTGCAGTTATGTCGCGATCGCGCTGGGACAGGTTCCGCAGGATCATTGGTTTTCGATGGGCAGGCTGCTGGTCGCATCGGGGGGAGAACCCCTGCTCGTCTCGTGGAGTGGCTCGATGTTCGAATATCTGATGCCCCTGCTGGTGATGCCGAACTATGAAAACACCCTGCTGGACCACACATGCCGGGCCGCAGTTCACCAACAAATCGACTACGGCAACTCACGCGGTGTCCCCTGGGGAATCTCCGAATCCGGCTATAACCGCACCGACGTCGAGCTCAACTATCAGTACCATGCCTTCGGCGTGCCGGGTCTTGGACTGAAACGCGGGCTATCCGATGACTTGGTGATCGCACCCTACTCCTCTGTGATGGCATTGATGGTGGCTCCCCGGGAAGCCTGTGAAAATCTCCAGCGGCTTGAGACGGAAGGGCGCTGCGGGTCCTATGGTTTCTATGAAGCGGTGGACTACACACCGACCCGCCTGCCACCCGAAAAATCCAGCGTCACGATCCGGTCCTACATGGCCCACCACCAAGGCATGAGCCTGCTCTCGTTTGCCAACTTATTGCACGACTATCCGATGCAAAGGCGCTTCATGGCGTGTCCCTTGCTCAAGGCGGCGGATCTGCTTCTGCAGGAGCGGGTCCCCAAGACTGCGGCGAGCGTGTTTACCGACGAATCAGCGCCGGAATCCTCACGAACCCTTGCCGACGAAGGCGAATGTGTCATGCGCGTCTTTACCAGCCCGACGCCTCCGACACCGGATGTCCATTTGCTTTCCAACGGTCGCTATCATGTCGCCATCACCAGCGCCGGCGGTGGTTACAGCCGTTGGCGGGACCTTGCCGTCACCCGTTGGCGCGAGGATGCCACGCGCGATTGCTGGGGAACCTTTGTCTATCTGAGGGACGAGGCGTCCGGGGACACCTGGTCTTCCGCCTATCAGCCCACCATGCGGGCGACGACATCCTACGAAGCCATCTTCACCCAATCCCGCGCGGAGTTCCGGCACCGCCATACCGAACTTGAGGTACACACGGAAATCAGCGTTTCACCCGAGGACGATGTGGAACTGCGCCGCATCACGATCAGCAACCGCTCCTCCGTAGCACGGACCATCGAGTTAACCAGTTATGCCGAAGTCGTTCTCGTACCACCCAACGCGGATGAAGCCCATCCGGCCTTCAGTAATTTGTTTATACAAACCGAGTTCGTCCCGGCCAGTTCCGCGATTCTCTGCTCACGCCGTTCCCGCGACGATGGGGAAAAGCCGCCGTGGTTGCTGCATCTGATGACAAGCCGGGATGGGATCCAAGGGGAAATCTCGTGTGAAACCGACCGGTGCCGGTTCATTGGCCGCGGAGGAAGTCCGGCCCGTCCGGCAGCCATGCAGGGAAACTCGCCCTTGTCCAACACCGCAGGCTCTGTGCTGGATCCCATTGTATCACTGCGATGCAAGGTCTCGGTCCCTGCCCATGGATCGGCGGTCGTTAATATGGTGTTAGGTGTGGCGGAAAGCCGCAGCTCTGCACTGGCGCTTGTGGAAAAATACCAAAACCACCAAATGGCGGAGCGGGCATTTGATCTGGCGTGGACTCATAACCAGGTGACCCTGCACCACCTCAACACCACCGAACCCGAGGCCCAGCTCTATGGACGTCTGGCAGGAGCACTGATTTATTCGGATCCCGCGCGCAGGGCCAATTCCACCGTCCTTATGGCCAACCGCCGTGGACCGAACGGCCTGTGGAGTTATGGTATATCCGGTGACACGCCGATCGTGCTGCTGCGCATCAGCGACATCGAAAAGATCGAAATCGTGCGGCAATTGATCCGTGCCCATTCCTATTGGCGCATGAAAGGACTGACCGTGGATCTTGTCATCCTGCATGAGGACGTTTCGATTTACCGGCAGTCCCTAGGAGGCATGATCACCGATCTGATTTCGTCCGGACTGGAAGCGCAGATGATGGAAAAACCCGGCGGCATCTTTGTCCGCAGTCTCGATCATATTCCGCATGAGGACCGCTTGCTGCTGCTGGCGTCAGCCCGCGTGGTTCTGGATGATGAGAAGGGCACGCTGGCGGACCAACTCGAACACCGAAGTGTCTTTGAAGCGATGGCTCCCGTGCTAACAATCACACGGGTGTGGTCCGAGGACGTGAGTCTTCCTGTCGCTCCCCGTGAACTGGCATTTCAGAACGGCTACGGCGGATTCACTCGTGATGGCCATGAATATGTGATCAGTTTGAAGGCCGGAGAAATGACGCCCGCGCCCTGGGTCAACGTGCTGGCCAATCCCGATTTCGGGACAGTTGTTTCTGAAAGCGGCGCTTCCTATACGTGGGCGGAGAACTCCCATGAATTCCGCCTGACTCCCTGGAACAATGATCCGGTCCAGGACACACCGGGAGAGGCGCTGTACATCCGGGATGACCAAACCGGGCGGTTCTGGTCACCCGCACCATCGCCCGCGCGCGGTGTGACACCCTATGTCATCCGCCATGGTTTCGGTTACACCGTATTCGAGCATGTGGAAGACGGAATCCAATCCGAACTGTGGATCTATGTGGCGATGGACGCCCGGGTGAAATTCATGGTTCTGAAACTCCGTAATATCTCGGGACGCCCGCGCCGCATGTCCGTGACCGGATATTGCGAATGGGTGTTAGGCGAAATGAGGCACAAAAGCCTGCTGCATGTACAGACCGAACTGGACACCAAAACCGGCGCGTTGCTCGCCCGCAATCATAGCAATACCGAATTCCCGGGACGCATCGTCTTTCTCGATGTGAACGATCCATCCCGGACGCTCACAGGCGATCGGAAGGAGTTCATCGGAAGAAACGGGGATCTATCAAAACCCGCCGCCATGAAGCGCGCCCGCCTTGCCGGCAGGGTCGGAGCCGGATTGGACCCGTGCGGTGCGATGCAGGTTGCCTTTGATCTGCCGGATGGGCAGGAACGGGAGACCAGCTTCCGCCTCGGAGTCGGCCGGAACGCACAGGATGTTCAAAATCTGATCCAGCGGTTCCGTCGGGCGGATGCAAGCCGCATCGCGCTTGAAGGAGTCTGGTCGTATTGGAACCGCACTCTTGGAGCGGTAAACGTGGACACGCCCGATGCCTCCGTGAATGTGATGGCGAACGGTTGGTTGTTATATCAAAACCTCAGTTGCCGAATCTGGGGAAGGACCGGTTTCTATCAATCCGGCGGCGCATACGGCTTCCGCGATCAACTGCAGGATGTGATGGCGATGGTACATGCGGAACCGGCCATCACCCGCGAGCATCTGCTGCGCGCCGCAGCCCGCCAGTTCCGCGAGGGCGACGTGCAGCATTGGTGGCATCCTCCGGCCGGCCGGGGTGTCCGCACGCATTTTTCCGATGACTACCTCTGGCTGCCTTATGTGACCTGCCGATACGTCGCCTGTATCGCCGATACCGGTGTGTTGGATGAAATCGTGCCGTTTCTCGAAGCGCGTCCGGTCAAGCAGGACGAGGAGGCCTACTATGACCTGCCGAACCGGTCCGAAGAGGCGGCGACTCTCTATCAACACTGCGTGCGCTCCATCGAGCGCGGTCTGCGGTTCGGCACACACGGCCTGCCGTTGATCGGTTGCGGAGATTGGAATGACGGCATGAACCGGATTGGAATCGAGGGCCGCGGAGAGAGTGTGTGGCTGGCGTTTTTCCTCTATGATGTGCTTATAAAATTCAGCGATCTGGCACGGTGGCGTAATGATATAACCTTCGCCGATCGTTGTCTCGAACAAGCGCGGCTATTGCAGAAGAACATCGAAGCCAACGCATGGGACGGGGATTGGTATCGCCGCGCCTATTTCGATAATGGTGAGCCGTTAGGATCTAAAACCAATCCGGAGTGCCAGATCGATTCCCTGCCGCAAAGCTGGTCGGTGCTCAGCAGTGCGGGGGATCTGGAGCGCTCGCGCGTGGCGATGGAGTCCGTCAACCAACGCCTAGTCCGCCGCGAAGACAAGCTGATTCAATTGTTTGATCCGCCCTTTGACAAATCCGATCTGAATCCCGGCTATATCAAAGCCTATATTCCGGGTGTAAGGGAAAATGGCGGCCAATACACCCATGGTGCAATCTGGATGGCCATGGCTTTCGTGAAAATGGGAAATAGTCAACGCGCATGGGAACTCTTCGGGATGCTCAACCCCGTCCACCACGGCGGGACGCCGGAACAAATCGACATCTATAAAGTCGAGCCTTACGTCGTCGCTGCGGATGTCTATGGGGTAGCTCCGCACACCGGCCGGGGCGGCTGGACATGGTACACCGGATCGGCCGGGTGGATGTACCGTCTGCTCGTCGAGACACTGCTCGGTGTGAATCTGGAAGGGGATCAACTGCGGATGACTCCGCGCCTACCCGCGCAGTGGCCAGGCTTCAAGGTCCATTACCGCTACCGGCAAACGGTCTATCACATCAATATCACTCGCTTCGAGGGCGACGCGCCGGAGCTCCCGCCCATCGTCCTTGATGGACTTGAGATCCCTGGGCAGACCATCCCCCTCCGCAACGATCAACATGAGCACTCCGTCGAGATCAGAACGCGCTGAACTAACATGCGTGGATTCCAAGGGGGATGGGTAACACCCCATAGCCAGACGTTGGAATCGAGATCAAGGTCCGGGCGCATCCAGAAATCCGAATCGGCATTGCCGCACACTCCATGAAACAACCATCCGTTCTATTTTTCCGACTGTTGAACATCCCCGCCTTGTCCATTGTCTGTCTGCTCGCTCTTCCTCAAACCGTCATGGCAAAAGGACCGGGTGAATGGCACGGCAATAGCAAGGCCAAAAGTCACAATTCCGAACGAAACAACCACGATGATCACGATCGCCGGATTTATTCATCGCGTCCCCGCTCCAGTTTCACGCTGACACTGGGCACCGGCTACGCGGGCCGGGGCTATTACTATGGGCCATCGAATTCTCCTTATTACTATGAGCGTTCGGATGTGAGATATTATGCCACCCGTGAAGCCGCCCCAAGGGAATATTACAGCCACTCTTCCAATCAGGGGTCTACCGGTGCTTCAGTCCAGCGGGAGCTTGCCCGCCGTGGTTACTATCATGGATATGTCGATGGTGCGATCGGGCCACAATCCCAGCGGGCGATCGTGCGCTATCAACAGGACCGCGGGCTGAGACCAACAGGCACCATCAACTCCAGCCTGCTCCGCTCACTGGGCTTGTATTGAGATGGAGAGCACCATGGAGGGATCTTTGAAAAGTCCAGATCATGCATCATCCGCGCACCAGTTCATCAATTTTTCAATTTCGGTTTGCCGCAGTCCTCATGTTCGCCAACTGCCTGTTGGCACCGGTCGCAGCGGGCCTGATGGTCCTCTCCATTGTAACGGAAAATCGCCGCTTGACGATGATCGGCTTGGGACTGGCGGTCTTGTGCATGCTGATCGTCGTCTTCCACTGGGTTGCAGGGTACGTTACAGCGTGCCCTCTGTGCCAGACTGCGGTGCTGGCACCAAGAGATTGCACGAAACATCGGCGGGCGAGAAAGTTTCTGGGAAGCCATCGGCTGTTAGTTTCGATGGAGATCTTATTCAGAAACCGTTTCCGATGCCCCTACTGCAATGAATCGACCACCATGGAACTCCGGGAAACGATTCAGCGGTCCGATGATCATCGATCAAGTTTGCACTGAGACAATACGGACAGGGACAAAGGTAGGGTTTCACCTCATAGCAACCTTGGGATTTAGGGTTATCTTCGGGTCGCCCTCGATGCAGCCGGAATTTCCAAAATGGGGCGTCAAACAGTGCAGGTGTGCTGTTGGTGCGCCGGCTGGCAAATAGAAATCAATCCTATGCCACTTGGAACCATTCTGCTAGTCGTGTTGATCCTCATGTTGGTCGGTGCGTTTCCTTCTTGGCCACACAGCCGTAACTGGGGCTATGCCCCCAGT
>JBDTNJ010000122.1:0-10163 GCA_039933825.1 Luteolibacter sp. | reverse complement strand
CCAGGACTCCTTGTTTTTGGCAGTCGCCAATCGGCGTTCCTCTAACGTACGTATTCTGCTTGCTCATGGAGCAAACCCGAATGGAAAGGATGCTAGAGGGAACACCATTTTAATGGCATCTTTCCAAGGTAGGAGGCCAGACAAGGAAATTATTCGACTTCTGCTCTCCGCTGGTGCCGATACACAGACCAAGGATCCTACCGGCTTGGCCGCAAAGGATTTTGCCGCCACGTTTCACGACCCCGAACTTCTTGCCTTGCTGCCATGAAGCGTTTCTTGCTGCCGCTTTTCATACTGGCGTTCGGGACATCCTCAGCGCGAGCGCAATTTTCCTACGTGCAGTGGGACGAAAATCAACCTCTTGCCCGGAAGTGCCTAGATTTAGCTCTTCTCTGCCTAGCCAGTTATGACAGCGACGGCGACGCCGAGGTCCTTGGATGGGATGGGCCGGACAATCACTATGGAGGTTATAACCTGAACGATGACTTCCTTAGTCTTCATGCAGCCGTTTACAAACGGACGAACGCCAACTCGGGAGAAAGGGAGGCAGTTATGACGTTCCGAGGCACGGACCAGACATACGACTGGGTGACGAATCTCCAAAACTTTGTTGGGCTGATTCCTGACGCCTACGCCGAGGCGGCGACCTTTGCGCAAGCGGCGTCTGCGTTGGCCGAAAAAGAGGAAACCGAAAAGAAAATAGACTCATTTTCCTTCACCGGGCATTCGCTTGGAGGAGGGTTCGCCAGCTATTGTGCTCTGCTATTCAGCAGAAACGCGACTTGTTTCGGAAGCGCCGCTGTAGGGAAGGGCCTTCAGAAAATAATTTGGGATGAGACGTCGGGCCGCTCCATTGATCCTGCCTCTCTCGTGCTTCACGTCATCAAGAAGGACGATCTAGTCCCTGTGACAACGGAGATCACTGGTAAACAATATGGAACTATCGTCTTCCCGAAACTGGAGAGTCCCATAGCCTACACGAAGACAAAGTCGCTCGGGGAAAAACTGGGGTACATCGCAATTTCTGGTTTAATTACCCACAAATGGCTCCATTCTGGGGAGGAAGCTGCGATGGCGCAAATCATGGAAGGGCACGGAATCGATCAATATATCGCTGCTCTCGCCAATCTCGTATCTCCGCCAGGTCGTTTTAGTCCGGATGGGGAGTGGTTGTCCAAAGGATCGTTTTTCGATGTCTCATCAAATGAGGTCCACTTCAGATTCTGCCGGAATGGGCATTTTAAGGTTATCAACGATTTTAAGTTTTTTGAAATTGTCCGGCAGACGACCAATGACAGCGGCACCTGGGAATACAACGCGCCAGATCTGCACATGATCATTCCCGGCCTCGCAAGAATGACTTACCGATTAAAGAAGGGTGATGGGGACCATGTAGCCGTATGGGAAAGGGTTTCCATGAAATCCGATATGAATTCCCCGGCAACGGATGCATCACCCGGCGGCAAGCTTGCCGCTGCCGCTCTGGACCTAATCCTCCACCGTATGGAGGGAAAGACGATAGACTGGCAACGTACTCCTCCAACACCTGATCAACCCCTGTATCCAGCACCATGATTCCTATATCTTCATTGAAACCGTTAGTTTTAAACCGAGGACTGATTACGACCATGGTATTGGCGTTTTCTTCCATTTCGGCAAGAGCCGATGAGTTCGAAGACCTCAAGGTGACTATTCAAGCACGTTCCGAAACAATACGGCGCTTCAAAGCCGAAAGCATGCTAACGGAAGGAGGTGTTGGGTTTCTTGTTCTCTCTACCACTGCCACAGCGGAGGTACGCAATGTTGCGGACGCCGAGAATGCTGCTAGATTGAAAATGTTCGGTTTGATCGCCACACGATCCGGCAAGGCTGTGGACGAAGTTGCAAGGCACTATGCTGATCTTGCAGGCTCAAGCCCCGCTCCATTGAAGGTTCCAACTTCACATGATTCCTCGGCAATACCTGGAGACTTCGTGCCTGTTTCCCCTGGAAGTAGTCTTCCTCTCAAGGTGCTGGCCCGACCGTCCTCTCCTATGTATGAGTCAACTTCCGACAGTTCCCGCATGGTTGTGGCAGAGTTACCCGCCTTCTCGGCCTGGGTTGTTCGCTCGCAGGCGCCTGGATGGTATCAGGTTTCGGAAACACTATCCGGCAAGGTAGCTGGTTGGATCAAAACGTCCGATGCCATAGAGTGGAAACATCACATGGTTGTCTCCTTCACCCATCCCGGAAACCGTAGTAGGAACCTTATTTTCAAGGAAAAACAACCACTTATCGACCTTTTGGCCATGTCGCAGGATCAACGAGCCTCTACATGGGACAAAGAAATTAAGGATACTTTAGATGGGCGTAATTTAAATACGGTAGGCATCGAACCGGAGGGCTGGCTGCGCGAGAAAAATCAGTTCTATCTACTTCCTATTTTTGACCAGCAGGAAGTCCAATCGGCGGGACAGGAAACTACTTTGCTCAAGATTGCCGCAGCTACACGCGAACGAGCTACCGAAGCCACACAGGCACCTAGGAAAAAGCGGACACCCCAACTGGATGTCGTCTTTGTCATGGATCTTACAAGAAGCATGGGGCCGTTCGTGAATAAAACCATGGAAATGCTTCAGGGCATCACCGCCAATTTCCAGAACGCCGAAGCCTCAGGGGCTTCAATCCGTTTCGGCATCTGGGGCTACCGCGATAATCCAGAGCTGTGCCGTGGGATTGAATTTAACACGAGGAACTATACTCCAGAACTTCAGGAAATTGGTTCATTCGTCAAAACCCTTGAATCCGTCAATGAAACAAAGGTGGACAGTATTGATTATGCCGAGGATGTCTTCGCCGGAATGACGGATGCCATTCAGAAAACGAGATGGCGGGAGAATTCCGCCAGAATGATACTCCTTGTGGGGGACGCTCCCGGCAGGTCAACAGGAGAAACCGAACCGGAATGCCGCATCAAACCAGCACCTAAGGGAACAAGCTCAGGATTGGATGCCACAGCCGTTCGGGCATTGGCAAATGCAAGCAGTGTTTATGTCGGCTCATACTATCTAGAAGCGTCAAAGTGGAAAAATTTCACTGCTCGGGGAGCGGGTCAGTTCAAGACTCTTTCTCGCAATCCCGGCTCGTCCGATCCAGACTTCGCGTTGTTGAACGCAGACAATCCATCCGACTATGCAGCTGCGGGAGAAACATTTGCGAGTAGGTTAGCGGAAAATTTACGAAAACTTGCGGACGAGGGAAGCCTGCCGCAAAAAGAGAGCGACAGAAACACAGCACCTAGTGCTGGTAACCACATGGCCGACAATCTCTTCCGAAACGCGTTTATCGAATGGAAGTCCGCAGGAACGGATCTCAAGCCCCCGAGGGATGTCGAAGGCTGGATGGTCGACAAAGATCCGGTCGAATCCTCACACATGTCTTTGGAACCGGGAGTGTTGCTTACCAAAACCCAGTTGAGCGACTTGCGCGACCGAGTAAACAACATCATTGACGCCATGCTGCGCGTAGAAGTCGGAGGACAGGATTTTTTCAAGGAACTCAATGCGGTGGTGACCATCGGAGGCCGTGACCCAGGAAGAATACGTGATGCTAGAACACTCATGGACAGCGGGCACTTTCCTGATTTCTTAACAGGTCTGCCCTACAAGAGCAAAATCATGGGAATGACAAAGGATGATTGGAGAGAAATGGGAGCCGATCAGGCCAACCAATACCGGAACGAGATCGTATCAAAAGTGCAGTTCTACGCTGAGATCTACAAAGACGCAACCAAATGGCAGAAACTGAATTCGAATTCCGAATCCGGGGATTATGTCACACCGATTCCAATCGATATGTTGCCATGAGCGGGCTGGTAAAGATCAGCAATCTGCGAAAAACCTATATCATAGGCGAATTCGGTTTTTCACTTCATGTCCCGCGGCTTGCTATCAATTTGGGTCAGGTTTCGGTGTTTCAAGGGGCCAGTGGCTGTGGAAAGTCTACTTTGTTTGACATGATCGGCCTCATATCCCGGCCAGACTCTGCGGATGAGTTCGTGGTGAGTGATGGTGGGATTTCTGTCGACGCAAGACAATCATCTGAAGCACTACGAACTCGGCTGAGAGCCTCAGTCATTGGTTACGTGCTCCAGCATTCCGGGCTAATTCCTTCCCTAACGGTAGAAGAAAACATCTTGCTTCCGTTCCGGTTGGATGGAGAACGTCCGGACAGGAATCGATTGGAGCAACTTACGGTCCGTCTGGGAATCCACGACCATCTGCGAAAGAAACCCGCGCACCTTAGTGGCGGACAGCTTCAGCGCGCCGCAATTGCGCGGGCATTGATTCGGAAGCCATCTCTCATTTTGGCGGATGAGCCCACCGGGCAGCTCGATGTCTTCACTGCAACCGATGTGCGGGATCTTCTCTTGTCAGTCTCGAAAGAAGAAAACTCTTCCCTTCTAATTGTGACTCACGATCCTGAATTATTTAGATCATCGGCCGACAGGTGTTTCACATTCGATTACCGGAAATCCGATAAGGGGTATGAATCGACTTTAAGAGAACTCCCCGCCCTTTCTGCTTTGCCATGAAGTCAATCCGCCGGATACTATCTCTAGCTTACTTCTCCTCAGCGGTACTTCGGCATGAATGGATGCCTACAATGTGCCTGGTTACAGCACTCTCCGCAGTGCTGTGTCCGGTCATTCTAATTCTGGGATTGAAGCAGGGCACTGTGGAAAATCTCCGACAGAGTCTTCTCCGAGAGCCTTCCAATTTGGAGATTCGTCCCAGAAACTCGCTTCTTGTCAACGACGCGCTTCTGAAACGAATTCGCTCGTTCAAGGGCACCGCGTTCATTATTCCAAAAACGCGTTCACTCGGTTCCGCGTCTGTGGAACTTCGGATCAATGATCGGCAGACGGAGGTCGATTTGATTCCGACAGATGTGGGAGATCCTCTA
The DNA here is from genome assembly GCA_039933825.1 of Luteolibacter sp. Classification (GTDB taxonomy): domain Bacteria; phylum Verrucomicrobiota; class Verrucomicrobiia; order Verrucomicrobiales; family Akkermansiaceae; genus Luteolibacter. The sequence continues at coordinate 5,219 of JBDTNJ010000122.1, read as the reverse complement.
CTCATCACGTATCACCAAAACAACCCCAATAAAGACGAACTGGTCTTGACATCTTCCGCCGCCAAAAGCTTGGAAGTGACTACAGGAGAGATGGTGACAATGAACCTTGGGCGCCGCACTGAACAAGGAACTGGAGAATCCGTTTCTCTCAGTTTGAGAGTGACGGGCGTTCTTCCGGCTGAGGCCACAACCATCCGAGCTGCTTATGTTCCTTTGAAATTGTTGGCCGCTGTTGAGGAATACCGCGAGAATCTGGCGGTTCCGGCATATGGATGGAGCGGGCCCGAGTCCCAAGCTGCCGAACCCATATATGATGGATTCGTGTGGATCCCGGACGCTTCAATTTCTCCTGATGTAGCTGGACGACTGAGTGTGCTGACTGGTTTTCTCAGTCATCGCAAAATTGAGAAGGATGATATTCCTGCCAGTCCAGCATTCCAAGCATTCAGCGAACGTGGGATTCTGTTTTATAATGAGAATAACCCACTGCCCATCTCCTCAATCAAAACCGCTGACAGCATTCAAGGCGGACGCGCTTACGCTTGGTGCAGACCAAGAGAAATTCGTGTGGCAAATTCCGATGGAACGTTCTATTCCAGCTGGCTGTTTACTTGGCCTAATTTAAATGATGGGGAAGTTATCCCGAAGATCCTTATGGCCCTCAGTGGAAACATGGGGAAGACCACGCAGCTTTTGGTGGCGTCCCCCCCAGGCGAGGTCAGCATGCCTTGTGAAATATCAACACCTCCCGATTCGACTTTTTCCGGAACGATTTGCGCAACTCCTTCCTTCATGGGAATCCTGCGAAATCTCGATACCCGGTCGGTGACATGGGATCCTCGTTCCTCACGTTTCCTTCTTGGTAGGCGCGGTTTTTCCAGCTTCCGACTCTATGCAAGCGATTTGTCGCTGGTCGAACCGCTTGCATCACAACTGTCCTCAATGGGAATTGATTGTACTTCCGAAGGAGCCAAAATCGCCAGAGTTCTCCGGTTTGATAGCGATCTGACGAAACTTTTCTGGCTGGTCGGACTGTTCAGCCTGACTGGGGGAAGTGCATCTTTGGTCCTCAGCCTTATTGGTGCTATTGAACGGCGAAGAAGGGACCATGCAATGTTGCGGGTTCTCGGGTTGCCTCGCGGCTGGTTGTTCTTTCTTCCTTTGGTAGAGGCGCTTGTCATCGCCAGTGCTGCTTTCGGAGTGGCAATTGCGGTTTATCACATCAACGCGGCGATCATCAATCGTTTGTTCGATAATCTCGGAAACGAAGCCTCCGGATTTTGCCGACTCCCGCTCAGGTTGCAACTATTTCTCTATCTGTTTACATTGCTACCTGCGCTTGTCGGCTCACTTGTCGCAGGAACACGCATGATTCGCATGCCACTTTCGGAAACCATTCGTCATGTTTGATAAATCGATCTCCCTTACTGTTCTCCTATGTCTGCTTACAGCTGCATCCACATTCGCGGTACCGGCTAATTCCCCACTTCCAACTGTAAAGATTCAGATCGAGCAGGCTCCGATCTTCGAGTTCTGTGTAATTCCCTTGGAAATCGGGGCCGAACCTTTCGCTGCACGTGAATTCTGGATGGGTGGACGGGAGGCCCAAGGCTTCAGGGAGCCTCCCACGCGAACTCGGATGGCTGGTTCGATCATATTTGATATTCGAGGTAAACCAGATTGGTGCATTCTCCTTGGAAAAACCGAGGTCACAATCGCACAATGGCATGCAATCATTGGAACCCCCGTTCCACTGGATACAGATGGACAACTGCCGGTGACTAGAATCAGTCGGGCTGAAGTGGCCGTATTTATAGAAAAGCTCAATGAACGAATAAAACATCGTTCATCTGCTCAATCTATCACTTCTGCTATTGGAAATTTTAATGATAACACCTTTATCAGGCTACCTCTTGAAAATGAATGGGAGTTTGCAGCGCGAGGAGGAAGGGCGGTGGACGAAAATATTTTTGACAAACTTACTCCTTACACAGGTGAACTGAACCGCTATGAATGGTTTTTTAGCCAATCTTCCTCCAAGGGAAAATTGAAACAGGCAGGATTGCTGGAACCGAATCCATTGGGTCTCTTTGATGTGCTCGGGAATGCTTCAGAGATAGTAGAATCATATTACCAAACGGAATATTCCCAAGGTCGTCACGGTGGTGGGATTGCACGAGGAGGTGACTTTCGAACTGAGGAGAAGGATATAAGTTCTTCGAAGAGAACGGAACTTCCCTTGGTATTTCAAGAAGGGGACGCATACAAGAATGGCACGGTTGGGTTCCGGCTTGCGATTGGCTCGCTCGTCATTCCGCCCACGGCTGCCGGAGTAGAACAATTGGAGGCTGCGTGGCGAGATCACTCCGCGCACCGCATGCAGCCGATAGCAACAGCGCCTTCCATTTCTGCAGTCTCCGAAGTATCAGGCAAAGAGTTAGGAGAAATTAATGATCTAATTAAGTCTCTGGGCAAGAAACTGGACTTGGGTAATGGGGATCAGCTTTCCGCTCAACAGACTCTTTCGGCGATGGAAGTTCGGACGGCCAGTCTTCTTGGCAATTTGGAACGAGCCAATAAGAATTTTGCGGCGGGAATGGCACGTGTCGCTTCCGTTGTCAGCATCAATTATTTTAACGACTCGGCTAAAATTCTAAGAGCTCAGGATTCAAGCGCAGATTCTAACGTTAGTTCCCTTTTTAAGAGTCGTGACTTGTATGAAAGGTGGAAAACCGGTCAAACATCCGTATTGATCCCGACGTGTGAGGCCAAAATGAAAGAGAGTGCTTTATTAATGCAAGACACCATCAAGATGCTTGGAGAACTCCCGCGCGAATCGGTTCAGGTAGCCTTTTCGGACCTCATGAATCCAATGGAAGAAGGATTAGTAAATGCAACCGACGATGAAACAAAGGCGGCTAGAATGCGGCAGATTAAAGCAACGAAAGCAGCAATGAAAGCTACTATGGACTATGTTATAAATCGGAGAATCAATCTGGATGAGTGGAAAGAAACCCTAGCAAAACTTTCGAGAGACATGGTCGACCAAGCAATGAAAAAAGCAATCAATGAAGAGTCTCGATAATAGTCATTTACCCCATCACCGGAAAATTATATGAAAAAACCTTATCTCATAGTATTGATTGTTTTGTCAGCATCCTGTGCGGCCCAAGTTAGCAAGCTAGAAAAGCGGAATTCACCTCCGGTGAAATACGGAACGATTGTCTATATCGGGCGCATTAAATGTGGGGATGAGGAGAAATTAGCAAAGACGGGAATAAGTATCGGAGCTGCCGGATACCGAGCTCAAATGCGGCATGAGACTACTGATGAACAAGTCGGTGCCGAAAGTTTTGCTTCGGGTCTTGCATTAGGTTCAGTAATTTATTACGGGGGGGAAGCGTTTGGAGCCAGGGATTCTCTTGAAATCTCGATACGTCTGGACGATGGAGGTTCTGAGAAAATCACTCAAAAAGTAAAATTATTCGAACACTTTGGCATTGGCGAGCGGGTGAAGATTCTCAATGATCGCAGTGTTACCCATTGAATTCTCCTAAAGTCGCAAACACCAGATGCCACACATATCAAAACATCGTGCACTGAGGGCGCAGTGGGGAGCGTTTCCTCATTAATCCAGACAGGATTCTGCATCGGCCATTTACGGTGTTGATTGAGGGGATTCTGGGGCAAGGCAATTTGGGGAATTGACGGTCCCGTGTTTTCGTGTGATCGTGCGGCACGATGAATGTGACCATCAAGATGGAAGATGCGCTGTGTCGGGAGGCGCGGCACCGGGCAGTGGACCGGGGGCTTTCGCTTTCCGGTTGGATCGCGGAGGTGCTTGGCAGGGAATTGGCCGCCAAAAAAAGTGATGACGGCGGCCGGTTGAATGCATTGGCGATGGAGGACGGGGGGGAGCGTGCCTATGAAATTCCTCGTGATCCATCCGAAGCCCGCGAGGTGGTCTTCCCCTGATCGATGTTTTTGCTCGATTCAAACGTGATTTCGGAACTGCGCTCGGCCAAGCGCTGCGATCCCCGAGTGCGAGCTTGGGAGCAGGGAACCCCGGTGGCATCTTGCTGGATCAGCGTCATTACGTTGTTGGAAATCCGCCGGGGAATCGGGCAGGTGGAGCGAAAAGACGCCCCATTTGCGGAGATTCTGGGTCAGTGGCTGGAAGAGCGTGTAAAACCGGCGTTCGATGGTCGTGTGGTGGCTGTGACGACGGCGACGGCGGACCTTGCGGGCCGGATTGCCTCAGTGAAAACCCGCGGGCTCGCGGATTGCTTGATTGCCGCCACCGCGCTAGAGCACCACCTGAAATTGGTGACAAGAAACGTAGCGGACTTCGAGGATGTGGAAGGCTTGGAGATCGTCAATCCTTGGGATGAGTGAAAACCTTTGGCATGAATGCGACGGCGGAGTTCCGGAGCGGTCCCCGATGCTTCTAGCGGCTGGTTCCACAATGCTGCTGTTGCAACGAAAGAAAAATCAGTAGGTAAGGATCGAGTTGACCGTGTGGGGCAGGAGCTTATCGCGACCGTTGAGGAATTTCAATTCAATGAGCACGGAAATGCCGATGAGGTTCGCTCCGAGTTCTTCTAGCAGTTGCACGGCAGCAGCGGCGGTGCCTCCGGTGGCTAGCAGGTCATCGACTAGCAGGACGGATTCTCCCGGCCGGATCGCGTCCTTGTGGAGTTCGACGATGGAATCGCCGTATTCGAGCGAGTAGGAGGCTTCCAACGTTTGCCACGGAAGTTTGCCCTTTTTCCGCACTGGGATGAAGCCCGCCCCCAAGCGATCCGCCACTGCGGCGGCGAAGATGAACCCCCGCGCATCGATGCCCACGACCTTGTCGATTTTCACCCCGCCGGTCGTTTCGCAGAGCAGGCTGATCGACTCGCGGAAGAGATTGCCATCGGCGAGAATCGGCGTGATATCCTTGAAAATAATCCCCGGCTTCGGGAAATCGATCACATCACGGACAGCGGAACGGAGAGAGTCAGACATCTTGGACGGAGCTTATGCAGCCGGGCCGCCAGTGGGAAATGCTAAATCGCCGCGATTGGGCACTGGCGCGGGTTTTTCAGAATGAACAATGAATCCAAAATTCCAAAACTTTTCCCACTACCCGGCCTCGCGATACCGAATTTTCTCCTTCCCGTTCTGAGGCGGACCCGAAACTCCGACCACTGAAGAGCTAAACTAAGCTATGGTGA
>JBDTNJ010000121.1:0-6784 GCA_039933825.1 Luteolibacter sp. | reverse complement strand
CAAGTGCCAGAGTTGGTGGGGTGAACAACATTGCTGCTGTTGGGTGTGTGGTGGGTGAGTGTTAGGGAAAGTTAGAATATTCCGAGATCGTCGTCTTCTTCTTCGCGGGTCTCGATCACGAGGACCTTATCGTGGTTTGACTTGCTCCAGACTTCGAAGAAAATGCCACGGCCAGCGAGGACCACATCGGATTCAGCGGTGATGCCCGCTTTTTCGCTGAGGTCTTTCGGAACGAGGAGCTTGCCTTGGTCGTTCAAAGTCACCTCGCGGCAAAGCATCGCGAGTTTACCGAGCAGTTTGCCTTTTTCCGCAGGCGTTTTGTCGCTGCCTTTGATCAACGCGACTTTTTCAGTGTAGGCCTCCGTGCTCAGCACCTTCACAACCGGCATGTCATGCACCATCGAGAATTGAAGGAACAGAGGCACGTTTGCCTCAGGACGCCAAGCCGTCGGGATGGATACCCGAAACTTCGGGTCCATCTTGTAGGGCGTGAAACCCTTGTAGCGTTGGTCGTCGGTGATCATTGGAAAAGCTGACCGTCGCGTCAGCGGTTGAGAGATACACTGAAATACACTCCGCCATCAAGGAGAAATTAGGAAAAACATAATAAAATTTTAAGTCACTTAAAATGAACGAGTTACTTCGTTAACCTGGCCGGAAATTTTAGAAATTATCGAGTTTTGAGTGGTGCCGTCCTTAAAAAAGCCATTAAAAAAGCTCCATAATTTGAAGTAAAGCCGTCATTTTTCATAAAATTTTACCCCAGTGTACCTGAAAACTCGTTTTTCCACAAAAGTGTACTTGGGACAGCTTCCTTGCCCTGAAATTTTCCAAAAATCATGATCCCCTCGCCTTTCCCACATTCCCGCGCTGGCCAAAATTGCAAAGCCCCCATAAGTTCAATGCATGCCTCTTGCCGCTGTGATTTTTGATTTCGATGGCGTGGTGATTGACTCGCACCAAGCGCACGAGCGCTCTTGGTTCATACTGGCAGATGAAATTGGACAAACGCTCACCAGCGAGCAGTTCACCGCCACTTTCGGCCAGCGGAATGAAACGATCTTGCCACTTCTCGGCTGGGCAGAAGAACGCGACGCCGCGCGCATCACGGAGCTCGGGGATCGAAAGGAAGCAATCTATCGGGAAATTCTTGCCAACGAAGGAATCGAGGCGCTTCCGGGTGTGGTCGCGCTATTGGAGGATTTGAAAAGGGAAGGCATCCCGACAGCGGTGGGCACCTCCGCACAGCGGAAGAACATCGAGTGCGTATTCAAGCTACTAGGGATCGGGCATCTTTTTCAGGACGTCGCGGCTTCTGAGGACGTGACGCGGGGCAAGCCGGACCCCGAGGTGTTTCTCAAAGCCGCCGCCAAACTCGGTGCCAATCCGGCGGACTGTGTGGTGATAGAAGACGCCCACGCCGGACTCCGCGCCGCACGAGCCGGGGGGATGAAATGCATCGGCGTGACCACCACACACTCGGCGGAATCACTTGCAGCAGAAACCCCGGACGGAATTGTAGAGACGCTGGAAATGCTTGATACTGTGGCGTTTCGCGCGCTTTGGTAACGGTTTTTCAACATTCGAAAAATCGGCCAAGATGGTCGAATCGGCGCAGGTTGTGATGCGAGATGCGTGGCTGAAAATCGGGGGTCGCGTATCTTTTAGGTCCGCCCATCCCATGAAAACCGCCGACGCACCATCTCCGACCTCAGCCGCATCCGCATCGAAGACAGGTCTCGGGTTTGAGCGAAATTTCGCCACGCCGGAAGTCTCGCCTTTCGACGAAATCGAATGGAGCACGCGCACGGCGGAGATCACGGATGATCGCGGGCAAACGGTGTTCCGTCAGGAAAATGTCGAAGCCCCCAAAGCCTGGAGCGAACTCGCCACGAAGATCGCCGTTTCAAAATATTTCTACGGCGATGCCACGATCAGCAACGATCCGCACACCGGTGGCCGCGAGCATTCCGTCCGCCAGCTCATCCACCGCGTCACCCGGACCATCGCGGATTGGGGACTGGCCGACGGTTATTTTGCCGACGAAGAAAGCACGGAAAATTTCTATGCGGATCTAACTTGGCTCTGCCTCCATCAATACGGCGCATTCAATTCTCCCGTCTGGTTCAACGTCGGCCTCTACGACCAATACGGCATCGGCGAAAATGGCGGCGAGGGAAACTGGTATTGGAACGCCGAGTTGGAAAAAGCCAAACGCGCGCCCGGCCAGTATCACTATCCGCAGGCCAGCGCCTGTTTCATTCAAGGCGTGGAGGATAAAATGGAAGACATCATGCGCCTAGCAGCATCCGAGGCCATGCTCTTCAAATATGGCTCCGGAACCGGCTCCGATCTATCAACCCTGCGCTCTACCCGCGAGAAACTCTCCGGCGGCGGCAAGCCTTCCGGCCCGCTTTCCTTTCTCCGCATCTATGACCAGGTGGCGAACGCGGTGAAGTCCGGCGGCAAAACCCGCCGTGCGGCGAAAATGAACACACTCAAGGACTGGCATCCGGACATCGAGGAGTTTATCGAAGCGAAGACCATCGAGGAGAAAAAGGCATGGGCATTGATCGAGCAGGGTTACGACGGCTCATACAACGGCGACGCCTATGGCTCCGTCATGTTTCAAAACGAAAATCTATCCATCCGTGCCAGTGATGAGTTCATGCAGGCCGCCGTGGACGATGGCGACTGGTGGACACGCCGCGTGACCGATGGCGAACCCTGCGAGAAAAAAAGCGCGCGCGATCTGTTGCGAAAAATCTCCCTCGGTACCTGGACCTGCGGCGATCCCGGCATGCAGTTCGACTCGACCATTCACACTTGGCACACCTGCAAAGGCAGCGGTCGCCAACACTCGACCAATCCCTGCTCTGAGTATCTTTTCCTCAACGACACCGCGTGCAATCTCGCCTCGCTTAACCTCGTCAGATTCAGGAAAAGCGATAGCACGTTCGATGTGAAACGCTTCAAACACGCCGTCCGCCTCTTCATCGTAGCGCAGGAAATCCTTGTCGATCGCGCGAGCTACCCCACCCAGCCCATCGCTGAGAACTCGCACGCCTTCCGCACGCTCGGCCTCGGCTTCGCCAACCTCGGCGCTCTCATTATGAGCCGCGGCCTCGGCTACGATTCAAACGAGGGCCGCGCTCTCGCTGGATCTATCACCGCGCTCATGTCCGGCCATGCCTATCAGGTCAGTGCCGAGCTCGCAGCCATCGCCGGCCCGTTCCCATCCTACAAGGACGCTCGTTACGGCACGGTGAAAAACCCGCCCGCGCCATCGAACGAGCCCGCCATGCTCGACGTCATCTCCCGTCACCGCGATCTCGCATATAATCTACCTGGAAGCGGCGATTGCCAGCCGATCATCGACGCCGCCCGCAACGCGTGGGATCGCGCGCTCGACGCCGGACGCAGCCATGGCTTCCGAAATGCCCAGGTCACCGTGCTTGCGCCGACCGGCACCATTGGGTTTCTGATGGACTGCGACACCACCGGCATCGAGCCGGACATCGCGCTGGTAAAATACAAGCTGCTCGCCGGCGGCGGCATGCTCAAGATCGTCAATCAAACCGTCCCACCCGCACTCAAGCGCCTCGGCTACACGGATGACCACATCGCCGCGATTCTCGGCCACATCGAGAAGTGGGACACCATCGAAGACGTCACGGATGATGAAACCGGCCAACACATCGCCAGCGGATTGAAGTCTGCGCATCTACCTATCTTCGACTGCGCCTTCAAGCCCTACAAAGGTACCCGCAGCCTCCACTACCGGGGTCATCTCCTGATGATGGCCTCCGCCCAGCCATTTCTATCAGGTGCAATTTCAAAAACCGTGAACCTCCCGGAGAACGCCTCCGTGGAGGATATCATGCAGACCTACATCGAGGCGTGGCAGCTCGGACTGAAGGCCGTCGCCATCTATCGAGACAGCTCGAAACGCTCGGCACCTCTCAACACGAAGAAAACCGCCGACATGGGAGGCGGACATATCGTCGAGGACTTCGCGGAAAAAATCGCCTCGCTTGCCAGAGAAAACGAAGCGCTGCGCAACGAACTCGACAGTCGGCCGCGCCGCACGATGCCGGACACTCGCATGTCTCTAACTCACAAGTTCGAGATCGCCGGACATGAGGGCTACATCACCGTCGGTCTCTATCCGGATGGCCAGCCGGGCGAGCTTTTCGTCCAGATGTCGAAGGAAGGCAGCACCATCGGCGGCCTGATGGATACCGTCGCCACCCTCACGTCCATCGCCCTACAGTATGGAGTGCCACTCGAACAAATGGTGAAGAAGTTCGCCTATCAACGCTTTGAGCCCAGCGGTTTCACTTCGAATCCCGACATCCGCTCCGCCTATAGCATCAGCGATTATGTCTTTCGCTGGATGGGCTGCCAGTTCATCCAAGGCTACCGTCAGGCCACCTCGCCCGATGCCGCGCAGACCGAGTTCCCCATGCCCGAGCTGCCGGAAATGGAAAAGCGGGCCATCAACCGCCCCGTCCCCGAACTCAGTGTGGCTGATCATTCAAACCCCAAATCCAGCCGGGTCCAAACCGCCCTCGGCACGGCCTACATGGGCATCACCTGCTCGAACTGCGGGTCCGACAAAGTCATCCGCGCCGGTGCCTGTGGCGTCTGCACCCAATGCGGCACCAGCCAAGGATGCAGTTGAATGAGTTGAGAGTCGATGGTTGAGAGTTGATAGTTAAAATATATTTCACATTTATGAATACACATTCCATCCCCGCCACCGACCTGCCACCAATCATCCAGGGAGGCATGGGAGTCGGCGTTTCCGGCTGGCGTCTCGCACGCGCCGTTTCTCTGGCAGGCCAACTCGGCGTTGTTTCCGGCACAATGCTCGATGTGGTCATCGCCCGCACGCTCCAGCTCGGTGATGAAGGGGGACACCTCCGCCGCGCCTTGGAACAGTTTCCCTATCCGGCAATGGCGGAGCGCATGCTGAAGCGCCATTTCTGCGAAGGTGGAATCGCCCCTGACGCCTCGTATAAGTCCACTCCAATGATGTCGTATCCACCCACGACGCCATCCCTAGAGCTTTCGGTGCTCGCCAGCTTCGTTTCTATCTGGCTCGCGAAGGAGGGCCACGACGGTTGCGTCGGTCTGAATCTGTTGGAAAAAAGCCAGCTTCCCACCATGTCTGCGCTCTACGGCGCGATGCTTGCCGGAGTCGATGTCGTGCTCATGGGTGCCGGCATCCCGCGCCAGATCCCGGGCATCCTCGATCGCCTCGCTGAAGGTAAAATGGCCGAACTTCGCCTCGACGTTACCGGCGCGGACAAGACCATCACCGTCGAGTTCGATCCCAATCGCTTCTGCCACACGCCGCCGCATTTGCTCAAGCGCCCGCTCTTCCTTGCTATCGTTTCGTCGCCTGTTCTGGCGGAAAATCTGCGTCGGAAGGCCTCGGGAAAAGTCGATGGATTTATCGTCGAGGCCGCCATCGCCGGCGGCCATAACGCGCCGCCGCGCGGAGCCATGCAGCTCAGTGAAAAAGGCGAGCCCATCTACGGCCCTCGCGATGCCATCGACGTCTCAAAATTCCGTGAGATCCCTCTACCCTTCTGGCTCGCCGGCGGTTATGGCGTCAAAGGCAAACTTCGCGAAGCCCAAGCCGAGGGAGCCATGGGCATTCAAGTCGGCACCGCCTTTGCGCTCAGCGAGGAATCCGGCTTCGACCCCAAACTCAAGGCCGAACTCATTGACGCCATCCGCCGCAACGATCTAGAGGTTTTCACCAACGCCTCCGCCTCCCCCACCGGCTTTCCCTTCAAAATCGCCCAGCTCCCCAGCACCCTTTCCAACCCCGCAGTTTACGACCACCGCGAACGCGTCTGCGATCTCGGCGTGCTCCGTGAAACCTACATGAAAGAAGACGGCAGCGTCGGCTTCCGCTGCTCCGCCGAGCCCGTCGCCATCTACACCTCCAAAGGCGGCGATCCCGCCCGCACCACGGGTGCATCCTGCCTTTGCAATTCGTTAGGAGCCTCTATCGGCCTCGCCCAACGCCGCCCCGACGGCACCACCGAGCCCGCTCTCATCACCTTGGGCGATGACCTGGACAGCATCCGGGCTATGCTCCCAGAAGACGGCTCCGACTATTCCGCGAAGAAGGTCATCGAGGAACTTCTGGCCTGATCCCTTAAGCCCACTATCGGCAGAAATGATGAGATACACTTCGTATCTCAAGCCTCTCTGCTTGACCATCAGATAGTTCCGAGTAAGCTTCGCAGCAATCAACCCTCGTTCTTATGAAGGTTAGATATCCACTCGGGAGTGGGAGAATAAACACTGTTGGCCGGAAGAAATGACTCCAGAGCAACGAGAAAGCCGAATCAGAAGCTTAGTGTCTGCTGCCAAGGCCGTCCTTTCCCTTCAGGTTGGCCTTGCAGTTAGGGCTAATAGGATTGTAGGATTCCTGTATCGTCTTGGCCCTGGATTCAGAGGTGCTCATCCAATATTTGATCAGTTTATCAGCTCTATTCCGCCAGTCGTTCCCATCGGCGGAGCGAGACTTTTGTGGGAACCAGACGCTTTAATGAAGACGGATAAGATCTTAGCAAAAACAGAATATAAGTATCGTAAATCCGTTCTTCTCGAGTGTATCCAAATAATCAAAAAATACGGCTAACAAGATGCGGATGGCATTCGCGAAAGATTGGCGACAGATGTTGCTTCTCTACAGGAGCGGACGGTTTCTGAGGCGGACCCGAAACTCCGACCACTGAAGAGCTAAACTAAGCTATGGTGA
>JBDTNJ010000120.1:0-3060 GCA_039933825.1 Luteolibacter sp. | reverse complement strand
AATGGCGGAGTAGCCAAGTGGTAAGGCAATGGTTTGCAAAACCGTCATTCGAGGGTTCGATTCCCTCCTCCGCCTCCATCTAAATGACTTGAGATTAAGATCTTTAGATGAGACTTGAAGGGTGGGAAATGGGTCGGCCTGAATAAAATCTCTATTTGATGGCCTTGCGCAATTGGCCAAGGATCCCCTTTGTAACCAAATGGTCAGAAAGTTAGCGAGGCCGGATCATAACCAATCAGTTACCATCAACCGTTTGCGGTTCAGAATTGTGGGCGTAAAGGTGTGTGCGTCTGCCGTTGGATCCATCTGAAATCGTTGGCCGTTTGTCGGCCGATTCCTGATGAGATTCTCCGGTTGCAACCTCAATCACACACCCTTTTCGATTCGTGACCTCACGCCAACCGATTGTCCTCGCCACCCTACTTTGTCCCGGTCTTCAGGCCCAAGATAAAGTCATCCCACAGCGCTACGACTATAGCTACCAGCTCTATCAGGAGGACTCGGACCGGATCAGGGTGGAATCCTCCTACATCCGCGGCCAGATCGAGATCGATGATGCCATGTCGTTCCGCTTCCAATGGTTGAACGACGCCATCTCCGGAGCCTCGCCAACAGGCGTGCTTCCGGGCGGCACCCAGCCCTTTCTTTCGAATGTGGAGGATGTACGTGTCGGCATTCTCGGTGCCTTGTCGCGGCAATTTGGAGATCATAGGGTGGAACTCGAAGTATCCAAAAGCAGCGAGCACGACTACATTTCACACGGTTACGCCCTTACCGATACCTTGGAGCTGAACCAAAAAAACACCACCGTGGCTTATGGGGTGAACTATCTTGATGACACCGTGAGCGTGCCGAAACTCCCGGACACCCGGAAGGAAAGCTTCGATTTTTTCACAGGCGTCACCCAGATTCTCGACAAGGATACCGTCGTCACCGCCAATCTCACCGTGGGCTATGCCAATGGCTACCTCAACGATCCTTACAAGGTGGTGCAGCGTAATGAAGTCCTTCAGATTCCGGATGGAAACGGCGGATTCATCGACCTTCCTGTGACTAACATTTATCGTGAAAACCGCCCGGATAGTAGGTTACGCGAGGTTTTGCAATTTGAAGGCAAGCGCTACGTTGAAAAGGCGGATGGAGCCATCGATGCAGTGCTGCGCCTTTCCCATGATGATTACGGAATCCTCTCGGAAACCGTCCAACTTGAATGGCGCCAGAACATCGGTGGCCATTTCCAGGCCATTCCATTTTTCCGTTACTCCCACCAGAATGCGGCGGATTTCTATATGACCACCATCAATGGACTTTCGTTCGCCACCGCCCCATCGAGCGCACCGAATGGGAGCGGTCCCAACTACTCCGCCGATTACCGGCTCTCGTCGCTGGATGCGATCAGCCTTGGCCTTCGCCTGCGCTATCAAATTACGGATCAATTAGCAGCCACAGCATGTTTCGAACGCTATACAATGAGCGGAAGTGGCAGCGGTTCCGACGTCGCACCTGAAGAGGCCTACCCAAGTGCCGATATCTGGACTTTAGGGCTAAGTGTACAGTTCTAACTACTCAACCAGTTCTAACTACTCAACCCTTGTAACATGAATTCCACTGCAACACAACCTGCCCTGCCTGCCGATGAATTCGGCGTGCGGCGGCTTGAGTTTAATGCATTGGGGACAAAATGCCTGATCAAATTCAGAATGCCTGACGAGCGCAGTTCCTTGGAATTCGCCGCTGCCGCGCTTGGATGGATCGGGAGGTTTGAAGCGAAATTTTCCCGCTTCCGCCCGGATTCGCTCGTTTCCCGGATTAATGCCGCCGCAGGTCGCGAATGGGTGAAAACCGACACCGAGATGGAGGAGCTCCTCGATATCGCGGATGGTCTCTTCATCCGAACTAACGGAATACTTGATCCGACGATGCTGCCATTATTGAGTGTCTGGAACTGGAAAATCGTCCACGCCAAGCTTCCTACCCGTGGCGAAGTGAAAGCGGCGCTTGATCTAACCGGCTGGGAAAAAGTCCAGCGCCGCGCAGGCGCGGTGTTTCTCCCGCAATCAGGCATGGGACTGGATTTTGGCGGTTTCGGCAAGGAATTCGCTGTGGATAGCCTTGCTAAAATCGCCCGTCTCTCTGGAATCAAGGATGCGATCATCGACCTGGGGCGCGATATTTACGCAATGGGTGGAAATGGTGCGCATCCATTCTGGCACATCGGCATAGAGGACGGCAACAAGCCTGGGAACTGTTGGGGCGGGTTGGCCGTTAGCGATCTTGCGGTTTCCGCTTCCGGTGACTATGCCCGTTATTTCACCCATGAGGGCGTCCGTTACGGCCACATCCTTGACCCACGCACCGGCTGGCCCGTCGCTAACGGTATGCGTGCTGTCACTGTCGTCGCGAATTCCTGTCTGGAAGCTGGAATCTACAGCACGGCTGTTTTTGTGCTCGGCTGCAGCGAGGGACTCTACCTCGCCTCGCTCGCCCGTGGAGTCGAAGTATGCGCCCAAGGCGAACACGGCATCGACGGCAGCCGGGACTTCGGAAAATGGCTGGTCCAAGCCGCCTGAAATTACTCTCTCAACCAACATCCCACTATGAAAAACATCATCACCGCAATTCTGCTCACCTGTTTGTCACCTGCTCTATCAGCCGCCGATGCCGCTAAGGTCGGCCAGCCGATGCCGAAACTTTCGCAACTGCTACCCGGCGCATCTGTTCCTAACACAACAGGCAAGGTCGTGTTAGTCGATTTCTGGGCATCCTGGTGCGGACCTTGTGCGCAATCCTTCCCCGTGCTCAATAAGTTACAATCCAAATATGGTGCCAAGGGTCTCGTCATCATCGGGATCGGCGTCGATGAGGAGGCCGCAAAATACAAAGCCTTTGCGGATAAGATGAAGGTGTCATTTTCAGTGGTTCATGACTCCTCGCATAAAGCCGCCGAATTCTTCGGTCCATCCTCGATGCCGTCTAGCTACCTTGTTGATCGCAAGGGTGTCATCCGCTACGTCCACGCAGGATTCAGAGGTGCCAAAACCGAAGCCGAATATGTGACAG
>JBDTNJ010000119.1:0-9440 GCA_039933825.1 Luteolibacter sp. | reverse complement strand
CGGATCGACGGAAATGCAGGTCATGTGGAAATCCGGATCGCCCTTGAACTCGTCGTAGATCTTCCGCAGCTCCTCGCCATTCCTAACGGCACAGTGCGGGCAGATGGCGAAGAACTCGGCGACAATCCAGACCTTGCCGCGCAGGTCGGAGAGTTTCACCGGCTTGTTGTCCTGATTGGTGGCTGGAAGATCCTTGGCGATTTCAAACCATTGAGGAGCGGTGTCCTTGCCGGTGTTGACGGCGAGCGGAGCCTGATAGGGCGCGTTCAGCCCTTTGCTGAGATACATCGAAATGCTGATGACTCCGATGCAGATGGCGGCGACGCCGGTGTAAAACAGGGCGATCGTGGTGTTGCGTTTCATGAGTCTCTGGCAGGTTCGGCGAGGAGTTTGTCGATGGTGTGATTGAGCAGGACTTCGAGTTCGTCGACGTTGTTGCGGGCGGTGCCGGTTTTTACGCCTTTGTCATCCCATGTCGCGGCTTGATCGAAGTCAAAAGTAGCGATGAAGGGCGGCCCTCCGCGCTTCTGCGGGACGACACCGCGGCGAATATGGCCGTTTTTGTCGATCAGGACAATGGCGGGGTCATACTCCCACTTGCCGCCTTTTTCGTTTGGGTAGGTGTTTGCCTTGAGCTCGTTTTTGATGAATTTGTGGAGGGTTTTCGGCTCGTTACTGCCGAGCCACCACTGGGGCAGTTTGATGTTTTGGGTAGCGGATGTGGCGGCGAGCGTGGTGATCAATTTTTCGGAAGGGATCGGATCGATGATCAGGGAAACAAGGATGAAATTCGGATCGGCCACACGATTTTCGGCGAGACGCTTCATGACGGCCAAGCTCCTTTCCGCTGTTTGCGGGTCCCTGAGGCTCATGACATTGACGGCGATCACTTTGCCCCGGAGATCGGCCAAATTGACCATTTGGCCGTCCTGGCGCAGCATCCGTAGATCGCGTTCCTTGGTGATCCGGTAGATGACCGCCGGGCGCTCGTCTCCTGCCTGTTTGAGAGTCCACTGGTTGTAGGCTTTTAACACCAGCCATCCGCCGAGCAGCATGATGACGAAGAGGGTCAGAGCTGTGTTCCGCAATTTCTTGGGATCGCGGGTGGCGGGTTCGGCAAACGGGTCAGGCAGGCTCATCGGTGGCGCAAAATAGACGAGAGCGCCCGCTTGGCAAGCCGGGGAAGGAACTATCGGAGCGGAGCTACTTTTCGGCGAGCTTGATTTCAAACATCTGAGGCCAATATTTGCCGGTCACGAGCAGATGGCCGGACGATTTGTCGTAGGCAATGCCGTTGAGAACCTCGGCGCCGTTTGGCTTGGTGAGTTCGTTGCGCAAGCCCGCGAGATTCAGCCAGCCGGTGACTTGCCCGTCTGCCGGTGAAATCCTGGCGATGCGGTCCGTCATGTAAACATTGGCAAAGATCTCACCGTTGACCCACTCCAGTTCATTGAGGTTTTTCACGGGTGCGCTGCCGTCTTTGATCGTGAGGGTTTTGAGGATGGAAAAATCCTTCGGGCTCATGAATTTCAGCTCGCTGCTGCCGTCGCTCATGATCAGTTGGGTGCCATCGCTGGTGAGTCCCCAGCCCTCGCCCTTGTAAGTGTGCGAGCGGATCAACTTGAAGGTTTCCGGCTCGAAAACATAGACGGTGTTTTCCTTCCAGGTGAGGACCCAGAGTTCCTTTTGAAGCAGGGTGAGTCCCTCCCCGAATACCTGTTTCGCGAGGGGGCGTTTGCGAATGATTTTTCCCGAAACGAGTTCATTTTCACGGAGGCTTGATTGGCCGTATTGGCCGGTGCTTTCAAACAGGCGCCCGTTTGATATTTCAAAGCCTTGGGTATAGGCCGCACTGTCGTGAGGGCGGGAGGAAATGACCTGATAGCTTAATTGCGCAGGTGGGGATTTGTGGCACGAGATGGGTGCGGTGAAGAGCAGGGCCAACGACACCCACGGTTTCAAACGATTGGTGATGTTCATGAGAGCGGGTGGTTTTGTCGATGGACGGGATGGATGCGGCAAAGGGGTTTAGCGCATTCAAGTTTGGAATTTCCAGAACAGCAAGCCGGATGAGTGGTCGTGAGTTTGCTACGGGGATTCCTACGATTCGGCTTCACGGCTGGGGCCGCGCAGACCAGCCGATTCGAGGAGATCGGCCAGCTGCGCTTTTTCCTGATGGAAACGTTCACGGACCTCATCAAGGTTGCCCGCAGCATCGACTACCATTCCTGCGCAGCGACGGAGATGGGCTGAAAACACCACTTCTTCCGAGCCGCGAACCCTTGTCGTGTCCACGTTCGGGCGATGGATCGGAAGCAGGTGCATGTGGGTGGTGCAAATGAGCCTTTGATTCGCAACCCATGTGAGAAATGCGAACTCGGTGTTACCCGCTGCTGATTTCTGCTCAAGCCATGAGTGGTGAAAACTGAGGGTGTGCGCCAGATCTGACGAGACGAGAATCACCGTATCGACCATTAAATCTCCGGCAGGGGAAGAAAGGCGTTCAATGAGCAAAACCGACCAATCCGGATGAGCCAATCGCCAGGATCCAATTTTTTCACGCAGGTTTTGATGGGTTTGATCTTCTAGGATTTCCTTGGCTTCGGTGAAATCAAAGCTTTCCCGTTCCAGTCGTTTCGAGCGGAGCAGCTTCATGGTTGCGATCAGAAACACGGTGAAGGGATTTAGACGTTTTTCACCTAACAAAGAGCGCAGAGGGTATTGATGATAGTAGGTGGTGTGGATCTTGCGCCTGCCGGAATTCTCGAAGGTTGCGTTTACTTTCAATTCCTCGGCTTCGAGCAGGCGTAATTTCACCATTGCCTCCGGATCGACATTTCGGATGCGCAGCCATCCCGCCGGGCCGGACTCGCTGCGGGTTTTTGGACGATCAATGAATGCCCAGCCCGTGTAAACTACGAGCAGGCCGAAACCGGAAAAGAAAAACATGAGTCCAGGGAAACCCATTTGGTTGGTAATCTGTGCTGGCAAGGAGGTTAGAATCATTAGCGACAATGAGAGCATCAGTAACCTGTTCCGCCACCTTTGGCGTAGCTTCCGTCGGTGCTCTCTGGCAGCTTCACGGAATTCCCATACGGTGATCATGCCGCCCGTGGTCCCTCTGATGCGGATGAGCCAATTCAGGACCACCGAACCACCGATCACGCCCCACAGCAACCATGGGCCCGTGATTTGCAGAAAATTTCGTGCGATCATGTACACTCCGATCAACAAAACGACCCTCATGAACCGGCCCGCGCCCGCGACTTGATAGGTTCTGGCAACTGCGGTCATTTCGCCCTCGGATCCTCCGGTTTCCAAATCCACTTTCGGCAACATTGCTCCGTTTCTCGCCATCACACGGGCACCATAGCACTGCCAGTATCGCAGAGACGTGGATTCCGGCTCGGCGACCTTCGGTGGTGCGTAAGGATTGGTTTCGCTCATCCGTGAAAGATTCGATGGCGGCCTGACCGGATTCGCAAGCCAAATGGATGGGTGGAATCAAACGAGGATGCATTCGCCACACCTCGTTGAAAGGAGGATGCAGCTCACTTGTGCAAGCGGATAGGCCCCCTCGATTACGCTACGGTAAGCATTCATCTGTCCGGAATAGCGGGCTGCCAACTGTGCGATGTTATCCACGGCATCGGTTTTGAAATCGATCACCTCAACCGAGGTAACGGAGTTCAAAGAATCGCGGTGAATGTGCAGTCGGTCAATGATTCCGCTGAGCCATTTTCCATCCAGCATCGCATCGATCGGTTGCTCACGAAAGAGTTCGATGGTGCGCCCGCCACGTTCGAACAAAGTGCGCAACGCTTGCAGTTTCAAGAGCCCGGCCACCAGGTTCCCGGCGTCACCCGGTGGTAGGGTAGGAGATCCCTCATCGATCCATCCGACTTGCTCAAACGCGGCATGCACTTGAGTGCCGAAAACCATCCCAGTGGCAGAGTGGGCCACGGCACCGTCGCTTTTTTTCGCAGCGCTCGGCGTCGTTCTCTCGCGGCGAGGGACCGCATTTCCAAGCGTGGATCGGGTGGCGGGCTTCGTCTTCTCTTCCAGCAGTGGAACCTCCTTCACCCAGTCCGGCCGACCTTCTTGATAGATTACGCCGGCGACTCCTGTGGCTCCTGCCGACGTGGCGAGCCAGTTTGCGAGCGAGGGCTTGTGCACTTCCTGCGATGAAGATGGCGGCTCTAGCAGAACATAGAGTCCCCGCTTCGAGCGGGTGAGTGCGACATATAACGTGCAGAACGCTTCGTAGCGCTGGCCCATGCCCCACTTCTCCTCGGCCTCCTTCATCTCCGGTAAAAGCTCGCGGGCCCATTTCGGCGGAGGTTCAGTGATCCAACCGGGACCTTCCGCCACGTCAAAATGCTGCGCTGCGGGCACGCTGTCATTCGGCACATCTGGCAGAATCACGACGTCGAATCCGAGGCCCTTTGATTTATGAATCGTCATCACCTGCACTGCTGCCACACCGGGGCTTTGGGAAACAGTTAGGCGTTCTACTC
This sequence comes from Luteolibacter sp., assembly GCA_039933825.1. Classification (GTDB taxonomy): domain Bacteria; phylum Verrucomicrobiota; class Verrucomicrobiia; order Verrucomicrobiales; family Akkermansiaceae; genus Luteolibacter. Next base: position 4,923 of record JBDTNJ010000119.1, on the reverse strand, counting down.
GGTCCGCAGCTTCTCTGGCGGTCGCACCACCCTGGGCGTCCAGATTGGCGAGAGTCATGATCAGGTCACCCGCGCGCCGGCGTCCGAAGTCCGACCAATCGGCCCAACAGATTTCTGCCACCTCCTCGATCATCCCGGCGAAGCCTCGCTCAGACGCATTCCCTAGCAGGACCTCCCAGATTGACTGCCAGTGCTCCCCAAACTTCGCTCGCAGCCCGCCCGCCAGCGGGGACATCTCTACCACTTCCCAGGCGAATGCATCCGCCGGATCAGCCAGCCACTTGAGCAAATGCCAGAGCGCGATGCCCACCGGATGATCCTTCGCGGGTTCGCGCTGGCCTTCCTCGATCACATCAAATCCCTTCGCCCGCAGATCATCCGCGATTTCCCGTACTCTTGAATTGCTCCTTACCAACACACCGCAGGTCATCTCACGCTTCCCGACACCGAGCTCCGCTAACAAATCTCCCAGTCGCACCAATCGCTCTTCCCATTTCCCTTCCACCACTTCCACGCGGGACTCGCCGCGCTTGGACGGGCTCTTTAGATTTTCCGCTGAAAAATGATCCTGCCAGTCCCAGCGATCCGCCGCATCGCCGAAAAATTCTTTCATTGTCGAAACATCGCCGCAGACCCTGTTCACCAGCGCTAACACCTCCGGGCAGGAGCGCCAGGATTCCGCCAGCGACTCGACTTCCAGCCCGCCCTTGTAGCGGTCCATCACCTCATCAAACAATCCCACCTCGCCGCCGCGCCAAGCGTAGATCGCCTGCTTCTTGTCGCCCACGATGAAAACCGAACCATCGCCACCACCTGCCGCTTCATCGATCAAGGGCACCAGCCCGGTCCAATCCGCGCCGCTGGTGTCCTGATACTCATCCAACAGCCAATGGTCGAACCGCGCGTCCAGCCGGAAATCCACCGCTTCGCGGCGCAACCGACCGTCCTCGTTTTTCACCCATTGGCCCATCAGGATTTTCACGTCATCGAAGCCTAGCAGTCCGCGCCGCCGCAGCTTGTTTTCACAGAGCGCATCGTAAACAGAAACCACCTCGCGCACTGCACGCGTTCGTGTGAGCGCCGCTGCCATCTCGCAGCGGGCGGCCAGATTCACCATTTCCCGCAGTGCCTCCGCCGATGGTCCGGTGATGAGGAATTCCTTATAGTGGCTCACCGACATCGGACCACTCGGATTGGCCGCGGCCGTCACAATGCTTTCCATCAGTTTTGCCGCTCCGCCCAGACTGCCGCTGCCGATCGTGTGGTTCACGAGTGTTTCGATCACCTTCTCCAACGCTGCGCGCTGCCGTTTGTCCGTGTATTCGATGCCGTCCAGCCCTCGTGAAACGCGTGCCGCCAACGCCAGTTTCTGTTTCTCCCACTCCGCCCGGTCCACTCCTGCCAGAAAATCCGGTCCCCATTCCAGATCATGCTTCGCCCGGTAGCGGCCCTGCCAAGCTTGCACGAACTTCCGCAAACTCTCCTGCACGCCCTGCGATTCCTTGCCGATCGTCGCCCGCCGGAACGCATGTAAAAATTCCTCTCCGCCATCTGCCTCCAGCGCCTCTCCAAGAATCGCCGCCAGAATCTCGTCCGCCGCCGCTTCTGCCCGCGGGCCTTCTAGCAAATCGAACTTTCCGCCAGTCAGTCCCAGCTCGTATTGGAACCCTCTAACCACCCGCGAGAAAAATCCATCCATCGTGCCCAGCGTGAATCGGGGCAAGGCCTTCACCACCCGCTCCAGTGCATCGCCGAAATCCGCCGCTGGTTTTTCCAGCTCTTCCCGTAACTTGGCGGCGGCGGTAACCTCGCTCGCCGCCCTCGCCAGTTTCGTCAGCACCGAGTCCGCGAACTCGCCCGCCGCCTTGCGCGTGAAAGTCAGAGCCACGATTTTCTCCGGAGCCACTCCGCGCACCACCAGCCCGATCACCCGGTTCCCCAGTTGAAACGTCTTCCCAGACCCCGCCGAAGCAAGGATGAGCAGGTTAGGAGCCAGAATGTTCATGGCCGAAAGTGTGGCCGCCTCGCAGGCGTTCGGAAATCAAGAAGTTGTCCATACGTCAGAAGTTCTTCGATCACCTTTTTCGCGGAATAGCCGGTGACTTCTTCGGGGGCATGGCGCGGATGCTGTCGAGGTCGCCGCTGAGATTGGAGGCCCCCTTGCCTTCGCCTCCGCGTTTCTCTCCGCGACCTCAGCGCCTCCGCGTTTCGTTTCGGAAATGACTTGTGGCAAACGGTCTAGTGGTGCCGTCGGTGTGCCGTCGGGCGTGAACAGCTTGAGTTCCGGATTATTTAAAGATACAGATTCACTCTGCTGATTCCGGGACGCTACTCGCTCTCAACAAGCCGGAAGAACCTGCCAGATGGCAGGAAATCCTCCTGATGTCGAAACACATTCGATGGCGAGTTGAATGTGAAAACCGATTCCCACAGAGACAACCCGGAGGTGCGTTGCAGGGTGTAGTTTTTTCCCGGTGAGAGACCGGAAACCTCGTAAGTCACCCTGTCCGCCACGAGATCACATCGTCCGGCGAATGGATGGATTTCAGAACCACTATGGACGAGAATCACGCGTTCCGATTTCGCGCTCGTGTCTGACGCATAAGTGAGAAACTGTCCTGCGGACGTCCGGATCGTGATGGTGGGCAAACTGATGCTCCGCCCGGCGGTCACCTGAAAAGGTCCCCCAGCAGGGAACCTGAATACAGAACCATTTGTTACCGGAAAATTTGACTGATATCCGGACGACCCGGCATAGGCCCCGGCTCCGTTCGTGATCAGAGACGCGAAAACGTCGAAAGGGTTCCCCAGATAGGCTGGGGTGGGAAATGGCGGGTAACTGGGAAAATGGGTTCCGTTCAGCACTGGAACCACGATTTCCAGATTCTCGTGCACCTGCACTCCATTGTTGATCGTTACCGCCCAGATTCCATCTGCATCAGCCACAGTCTCAAGTGGGAACGTGATCGCAAAGGAAACACTGCCACCTCTTACCGAACCGAATGACAGATTGACGAACTCGCCGGCAGGTCCTCGAAAAGTCGCGTGGCTAGACGTTCCCAAGGTCAAATCGGTGGCGGAGAATGTCACGCCCAGTCGAATTGAATAGGTCTCGAAGTTCGAGAGTTTCTGCTGCCGGATCACATAGACAGTGGAACTTGAAATCAATGCGGCATTAACCGGCGACGTCATAAATAACGTCGCCAACACGATACTCATCCAAGTGCTTGGCCACGCGTTCACTACTTCACCGTATCCTAGAATGAGAACATACTTACCGCTGCCGCGATATGCATAGGTGAGGATGTCTTTCAGGATCTTCATGTATTGCGAACGTTAGATGTGCGCCCACCGGCGCGATTGAAAATAAAACAAAATGAAATTGAAAAGCTTGTGCCGGTTGGTGTGTCAGGATCTGTTAGTCTTCTTATCTTCGATTCATTCCGTATGCAGGATGACGCCGCTCGTGCTTGATTACCGTGATCCGAATCACTGCGTCATTCACGACTCGAAAAAGTATCAAATATGGAAATCTCTTCATCAGTGCCCGCCGCGTGTTACCACGGACTACCATCCAGTGAAACGGCATGGCGGCAATGCGCAGAACTTGCCTCTCAAATTCGTTGATAAAATCGTCACCCAGATTACGGGATTGTTCGTTGTAGTAATCGCGTATCTCTGCAAGTTCTCCTTCAATCGCGGGGTGATACTCAACCCTCATTGCCTTAAGCGGTGCATCAATTGCTCGTGCGAAATGGCAGTGACCTGTCCACTCTCGATCTCTTGATCCCGCTCCTCGGCGAGCCTCAATGCAGCTTCGTCGTCTAAATCAACGGCAAACTCAAAGGGATCCTCAATGCTCTCCCATAAGGATGCCGCAAGCATCGCCCGCTCCCTGGTGGGAAGCTTTAGGGCTTCTGGTGCAATCTGGTCAATGCTCATGAATGTAGGTTATCACGGAGCTGGCGGAGGGAAAGGCCGAATTTTTTAGCAACGACACGCGGAGCCGTTCGCTGCAGCGCATAGTTAGGCGTTGGTTGGGCTTCGGTTGAGGCATGGCAAAGAGTCTGAAAACCGATGGCTTGAAAATTCGCGGGCCGCCCCGAGAGAGACGGCCCGCGCGTTTCACAAACGGATCAATCCACCCGCTTTACCAGCGGCGCGGTCCATTTGCCATTCAAGGCTTCTTCCTTCGGCCATAGCAACGTAATAGGTGAGGCGGCGGCGCGCAAGACTCCGATTCAAATTGGCGGCTTATCGCCGTCGCCTCGACCGCCTTGTTCGCTGTTGAATCTATGGTTGAGCTCGTCGTCCGATAGATCTGTATCGGAAATCGGAATGATGACCATTGGTTCCATGACGAACTTGACTCCATTCTCGCATTGAGTTGGGAATGGGAACATCAACATCTTGAAAAGTCTCCCGGTCTTCCAGCGAGATGAGGCACTGGGCATCTCGTCAAATCCGAGTTCCACGTATCTCCCTCTACTGGAGCTGCGCCACATCCTGAAAACTCTGGCACTCCGAATGTTGGATCGCTCGAACTCAATTCCTTCAATGATTACCTGATCCGCGGTAATCTTGATCACTGGAACCTTGCGAAAGGCGGAACAAATCATGACCACTCCACCGATGAAAAACAATCCCAATGGTGCCCAAAGCCCTTTCGTGATCTTGTCTGTTTCTACGTAAAAGGAAACGGCAATCGCTACGATGAGGCAAATTGCACCAAGCGTGATTGGAAATCCTTTTTTGCGATGCGCCTCTACCACGGAGTCTTTTTTTAGCGAACGCTTGATGTGCGCCTACCGGCGCGGTTGAATGGATGTTGAAATGAAATTGAAAAGCTTATGACCAGTTAGTGCGTCACGCCTTGTTGAACAGAGCCGCTGGGCGGCGATTCCTTAATTCGGCGTTGAAAGG
>JBDTNJ010000118.1:0-7868 GCA_039933825.1 Luteolibacter sp. | reverse complement strand
AGCGTTCGTCCGCCGCAGCGGAAATTTGCGCAAGCGCTTCAGTTTGGATGGCTTCAATTGGCTCCTTCATGGGAAAGGGAAGGGGAATAGACGGAAACCCGCCATCGGTCAAAGCCAAGCTGCGCGATCTTCCATCGAGATCATCGACGCGTCATGGCATCCCAGCACGTTTGATCGCGCAGCCCCTAATTTGAGTTGAGTGCGCCCATCTGAAATTTCCATCTTGACTGTTCAAATGATCATTCCTTTCATCTTCACATGAGCCTGCAATCACTGACCAGCTGCCTCAAGCAAACTTTCGGCTACGACAGCTTCCGCCCCCTTCAAAGGGAAATCATGGAAGCCACGCTTGATGGGCGGGACGCCTTGGCCGTGCTCCCTACCGGCGCGGGTAAGAGTCTTTGCTATCAGCTACCAGCGCTGGTTCGCGATGGTTTGACTATTGTGGTTTCGCCGCTCATCGCGCTGATGAAAGATCAGGTGGACCAACTTCAGGCCAGTGGGGTGAGTGCGACTTTTTTAAACTCAACTCTGGAGCCAACGGAGGCACGGAATCGGCTCGACGGGCTGGGCCGCGGTGACTATCAGATGCTCTACGTCGCGCCCGAACGCCTGATGTTGCCGGATTTCCTATCTCGCCTGAAGGACTGGAAAGTCTGCGCCTTGGCAGTGGATGAAGCGCACTGCATCAGCGAGTGGGGCCATGATTTCAGACCTGAATACCGTCGGTTGAAAGAAGTGCGCCAGTGGACGGGGAACATTCCGGTCCTGGCGCTAACAGCAACTGCGACGGAGCGGGTGCGCGAGGATATCGTCAAGCAGTTGGAATTGGAAAACCCCGCGAGATTTCTCGCCAGCTTCAATCGCCCGAATTTAAAATATCAAGTGATCGCGAAGGCCGGGGCGGCAGCGCAGGTATGTAACTTTGCCAGCGGTCGGCCTGAAGACTCCGGCATCGTCTATTGCCAATCCCGGAAAACCACGGAAGCCCTCGCGGCCACCCTGCGGGCTAACGGGTTTTCCGCAGTGGCCTATCATGCCGGCCTCGATCCTGCGGAGCGCGAAAAAAACCAGGATGCCTTCCTCCGCGATGAGGCGAAAATCGTCTGTGCCACCGTTGCATTCGGCATGGGCATCAACAAACCGAACGTCCGTTACGTTATCCATGCGGACATGCCGAAGAACGTTGAAGGCTACTATCAGGAAACCGGCCGCGCCGGACGCGACGGACTGCCTGCGGATTGTCTGTTACTATTCTCGCGCGGTGACTTCATGAAATACGTGAAGTTCCTCGACGATATCCCGGACGAGCAGGCGCGGAAAGTGGCGCACCAACAGCTCGACCAAATGACGCATTTTGCTGAAAACGACGCCTGTCGCCGTGTCGGCCTGCTTGCCTATTTCGGTGAAATCTGGACTCAGGGAAATTGCAGTGGCTGTGACCATTGCCTCGAACCTCGCGAAAAATGGGATGCCACGATCGATGTCCAAAAGCTGCTCAGCTGCGTGTTGCGCATCCGCCAAGCTGGAAATTTTAATGTCGGTCTCAATCACGTTGCCGAAGTTCTCACGGGCGGGATGTCCGAGAAGATCCAACGTTGGAAACATGAGCAGCTCAAGACACACGGCATCGGAAAGGACCAGCCCCGTCCCTACTGGGTGGATCTCGGGAGGCAATTGCTCCGCCTTAGTCTGCTAGTTTCCAGTGAGGATCAATTCCAGACAGTGGCCGTTAGCCAACAAGGAATCGATCTTCTGAAAAACCGGGCGACCGTCATGCTGACGCGTTCCTCCATCGTTCCGCGCCCACAAGCGCTTGCCCGCACGGGTGATATTCCGTGCGACACCGGTCTTTTCGAACGCCTGCGCGCACTGCGCAAGGAACTGGCGGACGCGCGCAATGTGCCGCCTTATGTGGTTTTTTCCGATGTTACCCTGCGCCATTTCAGCCGTGATTATCCGCGCGATGACCGGGCTCTTTTAAAAATCCCCGGTGTGGGTGAGAAGAAGCGTGAGGACTATGGCATGGCATTTCTCAGCGCCATCCGCGATTGGCTGGGGGAAAGTGTGCCGCAGGAATTCGCGCCTCTTTCTTCTGTCACTGCACAAGCTGCGCCCCGGAAACCCAAGGTCGCTTACGGGCTCAGTGATACCGCCAACGAAACTCTGACACTTTGGAAACTGGGTAAAACAGTTACTGAAATCATGGCCATTCGTGGATTCAAGGATACGACCATCGAGGGGCATCTGGCCGAAGCAATCGCACAGGGTGAGTTCATCGATCCCCGCGCCTTTTATTCGGTCGCCGAGGAGCGGGAGATGCAGGCCGCGCTTGCGGGTTATGACGAGGTTTCCCTGAAGCCGGTATATGAACAACTCGAAGGTCGGATCAGCTACGGCAAACTCAGGCTCTACCGCGCTGTATCTGCTAATTTAACAACTACTAACTGACAAAACAATACCGCGCTCCCGCAGCACGTAGGGATTCTCCTCCGCTTCTCTAATGTTAGAATTTCACAATCCTGAGGGTGATTCCTGGTATTTGGCGATAATGTTTGGCGTTTCCAGTGACCAAAGTGAGTCCGTGCTCGGCAGCAGTCGCTGCAATGACGGCATCTCCGGCGCGCATGGCATGGGACAGGCCAAATTGCTCTACATAGATTGATGCGCGGTGGCCGATGTTTTCGGTCAGAGGTAGGGTCTCGAAATCCAGGTCCCGGAGGAAGTCCTGATTCACCCTCAACTGCCGCTTGTCCATAGAGCCCTGGAGAAACTCCATGTAGCTGAAAACCGACAGGCAACGGCGTTCGGCCTTGTTGATGAGCTCCGCCGAACGCTCGTTGCCACGTTGAATGGAAATGAAGATGTCCGTGTCAAAGATCATTAAAAACGTCCTCCCCTGAGTTTGTCCATCTGTTCGCTCACGGTGGAAACTGGGGCTTTGACACTGCCAAACAAGGGGTGCTTCCTCGCATCGAAATTCCCCTTTGAGCCCACAGGAACAATGGTGCCCTTGATCTTGCCGCGATGGAGAACTGTGACTTCCTCGTTGCGGTCAAGCGCATGCAACACATCCTTCATTTTGTATCTGAGATCCACGATTGATGCTTCCATGTCTACATCATAGAGACATTTCGTAAATTTTTCAATCAGAAAATTGAAGTGGCAACCGCCGCGCCTTTCATCACAGCGCATACCCTAGGGAAACGATTCCCCCCATGAACCAAACCAGCCATCCCAAGGCCCATAGTCCCATCCTCAAAGGGCCAAGCCATTTCCTGGCTGGCAGGTCAGTGAACTGCACCAGCACTCCGAGAAACAGAACCCGTCCACAGATCGCCATGGCAGTGAGGGAAAATTCGACGCAAGAACTCATAAAATTACGTGAAATGGCTCCCACCATCGGCCTGCAGATGGTGCCGAGGGTGGCCAGAAAAACCTCGGAGTCGTGGCCCACACGCGGACTTATTAATGCGTTACAAATCAGAAACGTCAGAATCGAGAAGATGACCAGTAGGCACGTGAAGACGATCACGTGCGCTTTAGACAGGGCGATCTTCCAATTTCTCATGATGGGCAAGCTCCTACGCCACCAATGCCTTCAACCTTCGGCAGACTTCCTCGACATTGGCGCGCGAGTTGAAAGCGGAGATGCGGAAATAGCCTTCGCCACCGGAACCGAAGCCGGAGCCGGGGGTGATGACGACCTGAGCCTCTCCTAACATTTTGTCGAACATATCCCAGGAGGAAAGACCGGCGGGGCAGCCGACCCAGACGTAGGGCGCGTTTTCTCCGCCGAAGACAGGGAGCCCGGCGGCGGTTGCGGCCTCGCGGAGGAGCTTGGCATTGCCCATGTAATGTTCGATGAGCGCGGCTACCTGTTGTTTTCCCTCAGCGGAGAACACGGCTGCGGCAGCCTTTTGCACCGGGTAGCTGGCACCGTTGAATTTGGTGCTGTGGCGGCGCGACCAGAGCTGATGGAGCGGGATGCGCTCGCCGGTGTCGGATTTGCCGCTAACGGTTTTCGGGATGACGACGTAGGCGCAGCGCACTCCGGTGAAACCGCCGTTTTTCGAAAAGGAGCGGAACTCGATGCAGCAATCACGCGCGCCTTCGATTTCAAAAATGGAACGCGGGATTTCCGGGTCCTGGATAAAGGCTTCGTAAGCGGCGTCGAAGAGGATGATGGCGTCAATTGCCTTTGCGTATTTCACCCAGGCTTCGAGCTGTGCGCGGGTGGCCACGGCTCCGGTCGGGTTGTTCGGGAAGCAGAGATAAATGAGGTCGACTTTTTCGTTAGGAACGTCGGCAACGAATTTGTTAGTGGCGTTACAGGGAAGATAGAGCAGGCCGGCGTAGGCACCGTTTTCATCGGCGTCGCCGGTGTTGCCGGCCATGACGTTAGTATCGACATAGACTGGATAGACCGGGTCGGTGATTGCGATCACGTTTCCTTTTCCGAAGATGTCGAGGATGTTGCCGGTGTCGCACTTCGAGCCGTCCGAGATGAAAACCTCATCGGCGGAGATCCCGAGATCGGCGAACTGGTTATCCACGATCGCCTGGCGGAGGAACTCGTAACCCTGCTCCGGACCGTAGCCCTTGAAGCTCTCGCGGCTGGCCATTTCGTCCACGCCTTCGTGCATCGCCTTGACCACTGCGGCAGGAAGCGGCTCGGTCACATCGCCGATCCCGCAACGGATGATACGGGCGGCTTTATCGGGATTTTCTTCGGTATAAACCCGCACCCGGCGGGCGATTTCAGGAAACAGGTAACCGGCTTTGAGCTTGAGGAAATTGGAATTAATCGTGGCCATGCGGGCGGACGTTTAACGGTGAGCGAGCGATCAGGCAAGGGCGGAGGTAGAGGAGATTGACCGCAGAGCTGCAAAGGTCGCTAAGGAACGCTGAGGAAGACGTTCAAATTAGGAAAACAGGAAGGCAAAAGGTTAACAGAATCTTCTCTCTGCGTCCCATTGCGACCTTTGCGGCTCTGCGTGAACTCTTAATTTCACGGCACGAACAGAACCTTCCCGGACCGCTCCGGTGCTTCCAGCCGGGCGAGCGCATCCTGAAATTTTTCGAGAGGGTAGGTGGAATCGACCTGCTGCACGATTTTTCCAGCTGCCACACGCGTGGCGAGATTTTCGTATACGGCGCGAATTTCGCCCAGTGGCGCGTTTTCGATCCACCGGCTCACCCACAGGCCACGCACTTGAATATCCCGGAAAATGAGGAGGCCGTTAGGAATCGTCAGGGGTTTGCGGCCCATCGCCCCGTAGGTGATGTGGCTACCGCTTTCGCGCAGCAGTTTCATCAGGCGCAGCGCACTATCGCCGCCGACGGCGTTGAAGGCGAGCGAGGCATTCGCTCCACCGAGGATTTCCCGGGCGGCGGCGAGACCGTCATCGTCATCGAGGAAAACGTGGTCCGCACCGAGTGCGCGGAGTTCCTCGAATAGTTCCGCCCGCCGGACGAAGGAAATCGTGCGGATTCCAAGGTCCCGCGCGAGCTGGATCACACAGCGCCCGACGGCGGAGTTTCCCACATTTTGCGCGATCCACTCGCCCTGCTTCAGCGCTCCGAAGCCATGCAGCAAGCGCCAGGCCGTTGCCGGGTTCACCTTGAGCATCGCCGCTTGGATCGGATCGATGCCGGGAGGGAGTTTGAAAAGTGTTTCGGCGGGAGCAGTCGCATGGCTCGCCCAAGTCGCGGCGCGGCGCAGGAAGATGACATGGTCGCCTTTCTCAAAATCCGTGGAATTTCCGTTTTCCACCACCCCGCAGCCCTCGATGCCGGGCGTCGCGGGCAGCTCAAGTTTCACGCCGTAAGTGCCTTCGATGGTGTTCAGATCCGCCGGATTGATTGGCGCGGCGAGCATGCGCACCAGCACCGTGCCGGGATCGGGCGCTTGGGAAATCAGGCTGTCCGCCTCAAATTCGAGCACCTCACCGGGCTTGCCGGTTTGTCTGAAAACGAGCTGCTTGGCGGGGGAATTGGTATCGTCTTCGTCCATGCGGGAAGTCTGCCACAGGATCGCGCCACGCCAAGCGATGATTGCGGTGAAGGTGCGCGTCGCTTGGCAATGTTTCACCCCATTTTCTCAATCACCCGGATCGCTTCGGTGATGAACAGATCCACCATCGGCGTGTGGCTGCCGAGAGTGAGCGCGTAAAAGCTGATTTTCGGGAATCCCGGCAACGGCAGGGCGCGCAGGCCGGGTGGGCGTTTCACTCCGGGAATGTCCAGCCCCAGCCCCACGCCGTGCCCTTCGGAAACAAAACGGGCCACGAGATCGAGGCTGGCGAGTTCCAGCATCGGAAACCATTCGATCTTCCGCTGTTGGAGTTCCTGTTGGAACGCGACGACGGCAGGCTCAGTCCGCGGCAGCGTGATCAGTGGGAGATCGATGCGGTCGAGGTTGAGGATCTCCTCCGCTTGGGTGATTTTGCTTTCCACGGGCAGCAGCAGGACGAGCGGCAGGCACAGCAGCTCGTGGTGGCGGATGTCTGCGTCCTTCGGGGCGTCGCTGGTGGCGAGTCCGAGGTCGATTTTCCCCGACCGCAGGCGGTGCTGGATGTCCTCCACGCGGCCGGATTCTAGGGTGAAATGGAAACCCGCCAACCGGGCGCGCATTCCTGCGATCAGGGCCGGGAGGTAATCGCGCTGGACGATTTCAGGGCAGGAAATGCGCAGGCTATGATCCGCGCCGCCCCGCAGGCGCTCGGCCATGGCGGGGAGTTTCAGGAAAAACGGCTCGATGAAGGCAAACAGCGTTTCGCCCTCCGGCGTCAGTGCGAAAGGGCGGCGCTGAAACAGGGTTTTCCCCAGTGAGTCCTCCAGCTGCAGGATTTGTGCGCTGATGGCCGGTTGCTGGATGCCGTAGGGCATTTGGCGGGCGGCGGCGCTCACTGCGCGGCAGCGGGCAACGTGATAGAAAAGTTCCAGATGGTGGATGTTCATGGAAATAGGTTTGCGGTCCCGCCATTGAAGCAATCGATGATCCCATTGAAAGATTCAATTAACACCCCGGGCCGGTGATTTGCTAGAACGTGGCTGAAACCAATCCCTACCCATCCGATGAAAACCCTAATCCAACCCGCTGCCGTCACCCGCATCCCGCTTTGGCTCAAAAACGCCTACACGGGATTTCTCGCCGTGATGATCCCCGTTTATTTGATCCACTACGGCCCCACGAATTTCCTCTACTTCTGCGATGTCGCGTTGCTACTCACGCTGGTGGGAGTCTGGCGGGAAAACGCACTGCTGATCTCCATGCCCGCAGTCGGCATCCTCATCCCACAAGCGCTGTGGTGCACCGACTTCCTTGTGCAGCTTTGCGGCGGAAAACTAACGGGCATGACCGGCTACATGTTCGATGAAAACCGCTCCCTGCTCCTGCGCGGTCTTTCTTTTTTCCACGGCTGGCTGCCCTTCCTGCTCTTTTACCTGGTCCGTAAGCTCGGCTATGATCCACGGGCCTTGGCTGCTTGGTCGATGCTCGCTATCGTGCTCTGTTTGATCGCTTTTTTTCTCCTACCTCCCGCCGGCGCCGTGCTGCCCGATCCGCAGACTCCCCGCAATGTAAACTACGTCTTCAATCTGCTCAGCGACGATAAGCCACAAACGCTCTTGCCACCGCTGGCGTATCTTGGAGCATGGATCATGGCCCTGACCGGTATCGTTTTCGTGCCCACCCATTTCCTTCTGAAAAAAATCTGCATTCCCGCCCGCTAACATTTTACTCCCATGCCCGAAAATTCACCCACCCCATGGCCGCGCGGTTTCTGGAATCTGATGTTCACCCAGTTCCAGGGCGCGTTCTCGGATAACGCACTGCGCTGGCTGGTCATCTTCCCCGTGCTCGC
>JBDTNJ010000117.1:0-3763 GCA_039933825.1 Luteolibacter sp. | reverse complement strand
AAACAGCAGCATGACGGCGGTCATGGCGGAGGAGATGCCAAGCGAGGACCATGGGATGGGGCCGCCGAGGAAGATGGCGCGGAAGGCCTCTACGGGTGCGGACATCGGGTTCAACTCCACCAGCCATCGCCATTTCGTGGGAATGGAACTGAGTGGATAGATGACGGGAGTGGCATACATCATCAACTGGATGCCGAAGGCGATGAGAAAGGTGAAGTCCCGGTATTTGGTGGTGAGGGAGGAGACAATGATGCCCGCGCCAAGCCCCATGGCGGCCATGAGAAGGATCAGGGCCGGGGTAAGCACGAGCACCAGCCCCCAGTGAGGAGCGATCGGAGATCCGATGGCGAGATAGTAAGCGAGAAACCCAAGGAAAAGTAAGAACTGGATGCCGAACTGAATGATGGTGGAAACAACGATCGATAGGGGAACCACCAGGCGCGGGAAATAGACCTTGCCGAAGATGGAGGCGTTCTGGACGAAGGTGTTGGAGGTTTTGGTGAGGCAGGTGGAGAAATAGTTCCAAGGCGTGGTGCCTGCGAGATAGAACAACATGGCCGGGTAGCCATCCGTAGGGATCTTGGCCACTCCGCTGAAAATGACGGTGAAGACCAGCGTGGTGAAGAGCGGCTGGATGAAAAACCAAAGCGGACCGAGCACCGTCTGCTTGTAAACGGAGACAAAGTCACGCCTGACGAAAAGCCACAGCAGATCGCGGTACTGCCAGACATCAGCGAGATGAAGGTCCCACCATTTATTGTGAGGCTTGATGCGAAGTGACCAGGTTTCGGGAGACATGGAAATTTGAAGAGCTGAAGCCTGAAAGACGAAGAAAGAGATTAGAAATTAGAGAGCGGGGGGATTACGGAAGTTTTCCTAGCATGCGCAGGAGCTTGCGGGAGATCCGTCCTTTGCCGTCGAAGCGGTGGCGTGAATCCCGTTTGACGGCCTCATGCAGGCCGCGTTGGGATTCGTGAACGATCAAGCTTCCTTCCCGCTTTTGTGGATCGAGAACCGCACAGGCGAATCCGCCCCACATGCTGCGGGCCTCTGCGGTATCATGGGCGTCGTGATGATAGATGCCCGGGATGAAGTCCAGTTCCACGTGCCGGACGTAGGGGGATTTTGACCAGTCCGCCGTGCGCATTCCCTCGCGGCAGGCGGGATTGAAACTATCGTGCATGATCATCACCAACGGTTGTTGGGGCTGCAGTTCGAGCAGGGCATTGATATCGCGCCGGACCCCTGCGGAAGAATGATCACCATCCACGAGAACAAATCCGACCGGCTGCTTGCGGGCATTCAAATCCCGCACCAGATCCGGCAGGCAACTGCTGGAATCCGCCGATACGAACTTCACGTTTTGAAATCTGCCGGAGAGACGTTGCTCGACTTCCGGATCGATGTCCACGGAGATGACCGCGTCCGAAAACCGGGACAAAACCTGTAACGAGCCGCCGCGATAGGTGCCGATTTCCAGCGCCAAGGCAGGCCGGAGGCTGCGGAGCAAGGATTGGAGGGCGAGGCGTTCGCACGAGGTCATCTGCCAATGCAGATCAAAGCCCTCTTCGTCAGTTAGGGATTGAAGTGACCAAGTGTGCTCGATGCTGGACTTCATAAGGCTCATGATTGGTTGATGGAAAGATGGCCTGCGGGCTACCGGTAGTAACCGATTGACTCTATCAGCCTGGTATTCTGTGGGCTCTGGCTTGGGTGGGTTTTTGGCGCTGCAGGATGTAGGGCTCCCTCCTGGGCTTGACGTAAGCCGGCAGTGGAAGGTTTTTACGAAGTAGGCTTAACATGCCATAGGCAAAGAAAATCGCTGAAACATCCCGGGTGAAGTCGCCAAAGACGAAGGTGTACATGAAGGGCAGTGAAATAACTGGGATACCAGTGTAAAGGGCCAACGGGTACCATTCAGTGCCCCGGCAGCGCAGGATCAGGCGGTGGGCGTGCACAGCAAAGCGAATCATCGCCATCAGAGTAACCGCCAGTCCGGCGTATCCGATGATGCGGACGCATTGGACCGGTCCGCTATGATAACCACCGGTGATCATCATGGCCTCCTGCTGCGCGGACATTCCTGATCCGCTGGTTTCCAATCCCCGACCACCATCTTCGAGCGACTGCATCAGTTCGTATTCCTGCCGGGTAAAGCCCAATCCATCTCCAAAGATCTTATTGTGAATCCAGTAGTCGGTGAACAGCGCTTCCTTCCACATTTCGATCCGCCAGTCGGTGGAGCCCTCGGCGGCTTCGACATAGCGCGCTTCCCAAGTGCCGGGGAATGGCGACAGAGCCCGCTGAACGTTCGGTGGCAACGGGACCGCCAAATTCACCAGGGCGAGAAGACCAATTCCCATTGCTCCGGTAATGCAGGACAAGAAGACCGCTGCAAAACCGCCCCGATAGGCGATCGCGATGAGATAGATCAGCCCGACCGCCGCCACGTTGTTCCGATATCCGCTACCCGCGGCCGCAGCGACAGTCGCCAAAATTACCGGCATCCAAAATGGATGCAGCAGTGCCTTGAGTGGGGAAATATAACTGGCGATGATCCGCGAAATGGAATAGCTGAGGCTACCGAGAAACCCAATCCGTCCGGAACTCCCGGCATCCTCAAGCTTGGAACGGCGATCCATCGCGATCTCCCCGCCGCCGCCGCGCATCCGGACTGTGGTGAGAAACATTCCTAGGAATGTGCCGATGATGGATAGCCTCATCGCCCATTTGATCTCACCGGGAGGAACAATGATGTTACCCAGTACCGTGCCAGTGACAAAGGCGAGTGTGACGATGAAATAAGGGCGGGCACCTACGGAACCTGCACTGAAAATGTTAAGCCCCACGGGATTGCGAAGATAGATTTGCAAGACGCACGCGGCGATCAACAGCATCCAGCATTCAAGCTCGCCGAATTTGATTTTCATCGGCAAGCGGCGCATGAGGAACATGACGAGGCTGAAGCCAATGAAAAGCGCCTGACCGACTTCCGATGTGCCGAAGCCCCGCATGAGGGGAAAGCTCAAAGCGGAAAAGAAAACCAAGAGCAGCCAGATTTTACGCCCGAGAAAGGCGCAAATCAGCAGCATGCCACCGCCTGCGGAGTAGAGCAGCGTCTCGCTTTGGTTGGTGACGATACTGACCCCAAGCCAAAGCGCGAGCGCGATTGCGCTGACAATGACGACGAAGCCACGAATGGCGGAAGAGTTATCCATAGGTTAGGTAGATGCGGGAAGGCGGAGGGAAGAGGGAGTCGGAGGACGGGGGACGGGGGATTTCAGGGGGCGGATAGGTTTTCAACCGCTAGAAGCAGGGAATCAAGCTCGAGACTGGCCGCAGCCCAAAGGACTTCATAGTCAACCCGATCATAGCCGTGAGCCAGAATGTTCCGCATGCCGATGATTCGATGTCCTGATGGGATCTGTTCGAAAGAATCGGGAGCGAGATTGTGGATTCGATAGAGTGCCTCTCCCAAGATTTCGAATTCTCTTTCGAGAACCAGTTGCAAGGTCCGCTCTGCCAGCAAGTCGGCAAGCGTTTTCCCGGCGATGAATCCTCAGATCTCCGTGATCGCCGCTACGATGTCGTGACGGATAGCGTGAATTTTATGCGGCATAGACCGCTTTCTTCGTTGATTCCACCTCTTGTTTGAAAAATGGATTGGTAATCGATCTGGACGAAATGAGGTCCACCTTGCGATCGAGCAGTTTTTCCAAGGCTTCTTTGAATCCGAAAAACTGCCTGAAAGCGCCTTGCTCGC
>JBDTNJ010000116.1:0-16922 GCA_039933825.1 Luteolibacter sp. | reverse complement strand
CGCAGGGAGCAGCCCGTTTTGTTGGGCGGCAGCGAAGAAAAAGGCAGCTGCTGGTACACTGCCAACACCTGAGTGCCAGTAGGTCGAGACGGCGTCGATCGCGACTCCCTTGAAGGCGATCTTCAGGTCATCAAGGTTTCCAATGGTCAATGCCGATCCGATGTTCAGTTCGCTCTGTCCGCCACTGAGTCCTTCGTGGGCCATGCGGTTGAACTTTTCAGGCGAGCAGGCATTGAGTTCCTGAGAGACTTCCCAGCCCGCCTTGAGGAACCCATCCGCATGACTGCCGCGAACGAGCGAGGCCTCACCGGGGAAATGTTTGCGGTGTTCCAGGATGGCAATATCCTCGCGCCGATAGATCGGCTGGATGGTGATGTCTTCGTAGGTCTTGCTGACCAGGAGTTTCTCAAAAGGGGCACCTTTCAGAAGTGCCTCCGCGGCCGCGTGCCACTGATCGTAGGTGTGCTCGGGGAACTCTGAGAGCAGACTTTGCGCTGGATCACTCATAATATAATGTTAGAATTTCGCGTTCCGCATGTTGCCGGTTTCCAGGAAACATTCATGGAAGGCAAACGCCGAGCGGAACGATTGCGGGGTATGGCCGCGTTCGGTGAGTTTGAAATAGGTCCAAAGCAGATCGTGATAGGATGGATCCACACAGTTGCGAATGATCGTTTCCGCACGTTCGCGAGGATCCTTGCCGCGGAGGTCGGCGATACCGTGTTCGGTCACCAACACCTGCACCGAGTGTTCACTATGATCCATGTGGGAGCACATCGGAACGATGGCGGAGATGTTTCCATCCTTGGCAGTGGAAGGGCAGGTGAAGATCGAGATGTAGGCATTGCGGGTGAAGTCTCCGGAGCCACCGATGCCGTTCATCATCTTTTGTCCGAGCACGTGGGTGCTGTTGATATTGCCGAAGATATCGGCTTCGAGCGCGGTGTTGATGGAGATGATGCCAATGCGGCGGACGATTTCCGGGTTGTTGGCAATCTCCTGCGGGCGAAGCAGCAGGCGACCGCGATAGCTTTCCAGATTGTCGTAAATCCCCTGGAGCACCGGATCTGTCAGAGTGAGGGAAACGCCACTGACAAAACTGCATCTGTCCTGTTTGATGAGTTCGATCACCGAGTCCTGGATGACCTCGGTATACATTTGGAAGCGAGGGATGTCCGGGTGTTCGCCCATTGCACCAAGGACTGCGTTGGCTACGTTTCCGACACCAGACTGAATGGGGAGGAAGCTTTTCGGGATATGCCCGTTCTTCAGCTCACCTGCTAGAAACTCGGCAACATTCTGACCAATGCGGGTGGTCACATCCGTGACGGGGGTGAAGCTCCTTACCTCGTCGGCACGGTTAGATTCTACGATTCCGACAATCTTTTTGGGATCGACCCAGACCCGTTGGGTGCCGATGCGGTCATCGGCAGCGCAGATCGGAATTGGAGCGCGGTGTGGAGGTGACTTTGGTTCGTAGATGTCATGGAAACCCAGAAGTTCCCTCGGGTGGCGGCTGTTGAGTTCGATCAGGATTTTTTTCGCCTGAGTGAGAAATGTCGGAGCGGCACCGACGCTGGTAGTTAGGAGGATTTTTCCGTCGGAGGAGACGTCCGCAGCTTCAACGACAGCCCAATCGACTTCGCCCAGGAAGCCGTAGCGCACGTATTGAGGAAGTAGCGAAAGATGCATATCAAAGAAATGCGTTTTCCCCGCATTGATGCTTTCGCGCAGATCCTTATCAGACTGATAGGGAGTGCGGAATTTGATCGCATCCGCTCTTGCGAGTTCACCGTCGAGCGAAGGACCGGTGGAGGCACCGGTGATGACACCGATTTTGAATTCCCGCTCCGCCGCGTGTTCGGCGCGAGCTTTTTGGGCGATGGCGGTAGGTATCACTTTGGCGGCTCCCGCAGGAGTGAAGCCGCTGAACCCGATTACTTCGTCATGGTTGATAAAATCAGCTGCTTCTGCTGCGGTGAATGTGGGAAATGGACTTTTCATGACATTAAGTTTGATGCGGCCTTCGGTGGATGTGAGTTACCCAATCGTGAACAGGATCTGACCTTCGTCGACACCTTCTCCGACTTTCACATGGATGGCTTGGATGGTGCCGCTGGCGGTGGCATTGATCGAAGTATACATTTTCATCGCTTCGAGAGTGATGACCAAGTCACCTTCATTGACGGAGGACCCGACTGGTAGATTGATTGCCTGAACGATTCCGGCAAGCGGGCTGGTCGTATCATTCGCGCCGGCTGCCGTCTTGGTTGAGGAGGCAGGAGCCGCCGCAACATAGGTAGGAGCGCTTGGCGGGGCGGCATAGCGCACGACAGGGGTTTGGACGGCGGGGCTATCAGATTCGTCGCTGTCGATTTTTTCAACGACGACATCATAAACTTTGCCGGCAACAGTGATACGAAGATGTTCCATGGAATGATTTGGTTAGCGGATTCGGTGTGAGGATAGGACGGATTGGCGGCCTGCTTTTTCCCAAGACGTACTCTGACGCCTGATGGAGATGATGCGGTGGGGCCGGCCTGTGAACGATGAGACGGCGGCGGCGATCAATGCGACGATTTCAGGAGGGACGCCCTGAGTCTCGGGGAGCCCGACCGGTGCGGGTGTTGGACTGACTGCTCCCGCATGGGCGGAACCCGCTTGTATAGGAGGTGGTGCCGGTTTGGTGATGAGGGATTTCACGCCTCTGAAAAATGCCACGATGATGGCTGCGATGCCGATTAACCGCAGCATTTCATCGAAAGCGGAACCTCCTGTCTGACCTAGGATTGAGTGAATGAAAGGGAGTGGCATGATATTTCGTTAGAGCGGGATGTTTCCGTGCTTTTTCGGTGGCCTAGTTTCGTGTTTACCCATGATGCCGCGGAAAGCGAGAGCTAGGGTGCTGCGGGAGACCGCAGGGTTGATCACATCGGTGATCATGCCATTGCTGGCAGCCTGATAGGGAGAAGCGAATTTGTCGGTGTAAGCGGCGCGGAGTTCTTTTTCCATGGCCTCCGGGTCCTTGGCTTCATCGAGTTCCTTTTTGTAGAGAACCTTGATGGCACCTTGGGCACCCATGACGGCGATTTCAGCGGTGGGCCAGGCGAAGACAAAATCCGCACCCATATCGCTGGAGCACATCGCGAGATAGGCCCCGCCGTAGGCTTTGCGGCAGATGAGGGTGATTTTAGGAACTGTGCCCGATGCCCAGGCGAAGAGCATCTTCGCGCCATGGCGGATGATCCCGCCGCGTTCTTGAGCGAGGCCGGGCATGAAGCCGGGGACGTCCACCAGGGAAAGAACCGGGATCGAGTAGATATTACAAACGCGGATGAAGCGAGCGGCCTTGTCGGAAGAGTCGATGTCGATGCAGCCGGCCTTCACCATCGGTTGGTTGGCAATGATGCCAAGGACCATGCCTTCCAGTTTGGCGAAACCAACGAGCATGTTAGGTGCGAAATCCGGCATGATCTCGAACCAGCTTCCCGGATCCATGAGACGCTGGATAATTTTCTGCATGTCGAGCGGGGCCTTGGGATCGGCGGGAATCAGTTCGTTGATGCCGGGGTCTTCACTCAGCGCGATTTGCTCATTCATCTTATGAGGCGGGTCGCTCAGGTTGTTCGATGGGAGGTAGTCGAGTAGTTTTTTGGCGAGTTCGATCGCGTGCTCATCGTCTTCTGCGATGAGGTGGATATTGCCGCTGATCTGGGCGTGTGCCTCAGCGCTGGCGAATTGATCGAGCGAGGCGGTTTGGCCGGTGGCGGAGCGGATGACGTCCGGGCCGCAGATGAACATGTTCGAATTCTTCCGCGTCATGATGATGAAATCCGTGAGCGCGGGGGAGTAGGCCGCCCCCCCTGCGCAGGGGCCGGCGATGATCGAAATCTGCGGGACGACGCCTGACAACAGAACGTTGCGGAAGAAGATCTGACCGTAACCGGATAGCGCATCGATACCTTCCTGGATCCGGGCTCCACCTGAATCGTTGATGCCGACAACCGGCATTCCTGCTTTCACCGCGAAATCCAACAGATCGCAGATTTTCTTCGCGTGAATGCGCCCGACGGCACCACCGCCCACCGTGAAGTCCTGGGCAAATGCGGCAACCTGGCGGCCATCGACCGCACCAGTGGCACAGATGACTCCATCACCGGGCATCTTGCGTTTTTCGAGGCCGAAATTGACGCATGAATGATGGGCGTGCATTCCGAACTCGATGAAAGTGCCACCATCAAAGAAGGCTGAGAGGCGCTCACGGGCACTCAGTAGCCCTTTTTCATGGCGTTTTTCGATGCGGTCGATTCCGCCCCCGATGAGGGCGTCTTCCCTGCGGAGTTTCAACTCCTCCATGAGTGATTGGTCGATGGGCATGTCCTTGTTCCTTTAGTATGCGATGATGAAGAAGAGATCAGATCAATGAGCGCCTTGGCACAGTTCGGTCAACACTCCGAACGTCGATTTCGGATGGAGAAAGGCGACGAGCTTGTCACCGGCGCCTGCAAAGGGGACTTCATGAATCAGACGGACGCCCTTTTCCTTGGCCTGCGCGAGTTGCCCGGTGATGTCATCCGTGGCAAAGGCGATGTGATGGATGCCGGGGCCGTTTTTTTCGAGAAACTTGGCGATGGGGCTCTCATCCGAAGTGGGCTCGAGCAGTTCGATGTGGACATCACCAGCAGCAAAAAATGCGGTGCGAACCAATTGAGATTCCACTTCCTCGCGTCCTTCACAGGTCAGGCCGAGCACACCTTCATAATAAGCGATGGATTCATCAAGCGAGCGGACGGCGATTCCAAGGTGGTCGATTTTTGTAATCATTGGGGACAGTGTGGTTAGCAACTGGAGATACCATCGCAGAATAATCGCGCCTTACACCGCAGGATACCGCTAATTCTACGCATATTTCACCTCACTGATATTCAAATGCATTTCAACACCTCAGAAAAGGACAAAGGTGCCAAGAACCCGGCATTTCCTGTGAAAGGAAGGCGGCATCAAGGGCGTGCTGGTTGAAGAAACCATGCCCCTGGAATAATTGCGGAATGGGGAAATTTCTCGCTAGCCAAGACGTTGAAGACTCACTGCGCAGGCTTTGTAGTTCGGTTGGCGTGAATGCGGATCAAAGCTCGGGTGGGTGAGACGGTTGACCTCCGGGTAGTGCATCGGCAGGAAAATCTGACCCTGCTGGACCGTGGGGGCGAGATAAACAGCGGCTTCCATCTGACCTCGGCGGGAGCGGATGGTGACACGACCACCGGCTTTGAGATTGAAACGAGCGGCGTCCTTCGGGTGGATTTCCACATAGGGGGCTGCCGGATAGAGTTTTTTGAGAATGTCTGATTTACCGGTGCGGCTCTGGGTATGCCACTGGCTGCTGGTGCCGCGTCCGGTTAGCAGGGTAAAGGGGTAATCGGAGTCGGTCGGTTCGGGAAGATCGGCCGGGGGGGAGAAGAGGATTTTTGCCTTGCCGCTGGGGGTGTAATAGAGGCCGTCTTCAAAGAGGCGGCGGGAGACCAGATTCGTAATTTTCGGCTGTGGCCCCTGTGACCCGGCCGGGTAGGGCCATTGCACACCTCCCATTTGATCGATCATTTCGTAGCCCTCCACGCCAGTGATGTCACACGGACGATCTTTCGTTAGATCGCGAATCATCCGGAAGGCGGCCTCGGGATCGGTCCATCCGCCAAATAGCCCGCCGCAGCCCCAGGCATCGGCGATGAGGCGGAAGATGCGGAAGTCGGAGAGTGCTTGGCCCGGTGCTTTCCTAACGGCCTTGATTGTGCCGATCCGGCGCTCGGAATTGATAAAACAGCCGCTTTTTTCGCCCCATCCCGCAGCGGGCAATACGAGGTCTGCGGCTTGGGCGCTCTCGGTGGTGAAATACATGTCCTGGACGACGAGGAACTCCAACTTGTCCCTCAAAACCGCAAGCCGGCCCGAATCGATCCACGAATGAAAGGGATTGGTTGCCACGATCCAGAGTCC
The DNA here is from genome assembly GCA_039933825.1 of Luteolibacter sp. GTDB lineage: Bacteria > Verrucomicrobiota > Verrucomicrobiia > Verrucomicrobiales > Akkermansiaceae > Luteolibacter. Next base: position 10,931 of record JBDTNJ010000116.1, on the reverse strand, counting down.
CTTGATTTCGCCGGACTCAGCGGCGGCGAGGATTTGATCGTAGGCAAGCGAAGGCTCGCTGGGGATATTTTCGACGGGAATTCCCAGGCCAGCAGCGACCTTTTCCCGATGCTCCGGATAGGCGAATTCGTGTCCGCCGACAAGGGATGTGGTATTGGAAAACAAGCGCGAACCCATTGCGTTGCATTGCCCGGTGATCGAGCTTGGTCCGGTGCCGGGTTTGCCGATATTTCCGGTGATCAGGCAGAGATTGATGATGGCCTGCGCCGCCCTAACTCCTTCGTAGGACTGGTTGATGCCCATGGTCCACCACCAGGAGACGCGTTTGGCGGGGTCGGAAACAGCGAGTGCGAGGGCTTCGATGGTTGCGGGCGATTGTCCTGTTCTATCAGCGACGTCTGTTGGGGAGTAGTCCTTTACGAACTCCTTGAACTCATCGATTCCCTCGGTCCGCGCGATGGAGGCCGCGTCCACCCGCCCATCGCGGAGGATGCAATGGGCGAGGGCATAAAGCAGGGCGAGATCGCCTTTCGGCTTGAGTGCGATGTGCTGGCTGGCGGCTTGCGCGGTTTCCGTAGCGCGGGGATCGATTACGATGATCTGAGGGTTCCGCGGGTTGCGCATCACCCGCTGCCAGAGAATGGGATGTGCGATGCAAAGATTGGCACCGATCAGGACAATCACATCGGACTCCTCGAAATCCGAATAACAGGCAGGTGGCGCGTCGAAGCCGAAGGATTGTTTGTAGGCGGTGACCGCCGTGGACATGCACTGGCGAGTATTCGCATCGCCGTGAAGGAAGCCCATGCCGAATTTGAAAAGGCAGCCGAGAAACGCCATTTCCTCGAAAGGAATCTGCCCTGTTGAGAGAAACGCCACGGATTCGCGTCCGTGTTTCGCCTGAATTGCCTTCAAACGCTTGGTGAATGTATCGAGCGCATTGGGCCAATCCGTCGGCATCAGTTTGCCCGAGCTATTCCGCAACAGCGGCACCGTCGCGCGGTCCGGCGATTCTAGCGGATCGAGCGCTTGCCAGCCCTTGGGGCAAGCCATGCCCAGATTCACGGGATAGCCAGCTTGGGGGCTGAGGTTGATCGCCTCGCCATTTTCGTCGAGGTGCAGCTTCAGTTGACAACCGGTCGCGCAATAGCCGCAGATGGAGGTTGCGGTGGAAGCAGGCTTCAGGCGCGCCGGAATTTTTCCAAGTCCGAAATGGCCCGGCTCCTGGACCAGATCTCGGGTGAGGGGACCTGTGTGCTGTTTTAGAAAGCGGGTGAGCATTTGAATGAAAAAGTGAACCGGTGCCGCGCTTGTCTAGCACGTCTCGTGCGTGCTGCCGACGCCAAGTTTGTCGATCGCCCGACGATAACTCATGCGGCGGATGAGTGCCGCTAATGGCAAGGACACACCGGATAATTTTCAGAGTCAAGCCGCTCAAAGCTGTGGAGCCATTCCCGTCATTCGCTTCTCACTTCTTGCTATCTTCTTCCCAAGCCCTTTGGATCTGGATTACAAACCCGCACGCCACCAAGACCATGAATCTCGCTGAACTTCAAGAGCTCCACTCGCTGCCATTTTTCGAACTCATCGCTCGCGCCCGCGCGGTGCATGAAAAAAACTGGCCGGACGGCAAAATCCAGCTTTGCACGCTCCTCTCCATCAAGACCGGTGGCTGCTCCGAAGACTGCGGTTATTGCACGCAATCCGCACGCTATGAGACCGAGCTTGAAAATCAGCGATTGCTGTCCAGGGAAACCGTCATGGAAAGTGCCCGCGCCGCTCGCGAAACCGGCTCCACACGGTTCTGCATGGGAGCCGCTTGGCGCGGTGTTCGTGGCGGCACCGAGCGCTTCGACCAAGTGTTGGAAATCGTTAAGGATGTTTCCTCGCTTGGGATGGAAGTCTGCGTGACCCTCGGGGAACTGGGCCCGGACGAGGCAGTCGCTCTCCGGGAGGCCGGCGTCACTGCCTACAATCACAACCTCGACACCTCGCCCGAGCACTACCCGAACATCGTCACCACCCACACCTACGAAGATCGCCTCCGGACCATCCGCAACGTGCAGGATGCCGGGATGTCTGTCTGCTGCGGTGGAATTCTCGGTATCAGCGAGACCATTACCGACCGCCTCCGCTTGCTCGAAGTGATTTCAAACTTCAACCCACAGCCGGAAAGCGTGCCGATCAATTCCCTCATGCCGATGCCCGGCACCCCACTTGCAGAGAACCCCCAAGTGGACCCCTTCGACCTAGTTCGCATGATCGCATGTGCCCGGATTGCCGTTCCTGGTGCGAAAGTCCGCCTTTCCGCAGGCCGGACCCGCCTCTCGGATGAAACCCAAGCGCTCTGTTTCTACGCCGGGGCAAACTCGATTTTCTACGGCGAAAAACTCCTTACCGCCGAAAATCCAGGTGCGGAAAAGGATATGGCCCTGCTAAAGAAGCTCGGTCTCGAAACCCTTGCACCGTTTCCCGCCATGGAAGCTCCCGAGCGCGATGCCGCGATTCCGGCAAACCCGGCTGTTTGTGAGCACGCCGGTTGCTGCGCGTAATAAGAAAAATCTGAAAACCCGTTCTGGACAGGTCACAGGGGCCTGCCTAGTTTCCCGGCCTTTCCACCATACATTATGATCCGTAAATTCATTCCTGGCGCATTGGCCCTCGGTCTCATCGCCTCCGCCTCCGCCGCCTCCGATAAAAAGCCAGCTGCCGAAGCTCCTGCGAAATCAGAAGCTACCACGCCGGCAATCGAAGTTCCAGCCAAGCCAAAGCTTGATCCGGCGGTCATCAAGACCGATTCCTCCTATGCGCTCGGTTTCCGTACCGGTGGCAGCTTCGCCCAACAGTTCGGGAAATTCGGCGTGAGCGCCGCGGATCTTGATAGCGAGAATTTCATCAAGGGATTCATGGCCGCTCTCAAGGGCGACAAGCCTGAGCTCGCCGAAGCCAAGCTTCAGGCAGCGATGGAAGCCCTCGGCGAATCGCTTCAAGGCCGCGAAAAAGAATCCGCTGCCAAGAACCTCGAGGACGGCAAGAAATTCCTCGAAGAAAACGGCAAGCGCAAGGAAGTCATCACTACCAAGAGCGGCCTTCAATATGAGGTCCTCGCCAAAGGCGGTGAGGAAAAATACGTCGCTCCCAAAGAGGGTGACAAGGATGGTGCTGCTCCAAGCAAGCAATTCATGGTGAATTACAAAGGCACCCTCATCAGCGGCAAGCAGTTCGATGCTTCTCCTGAAGGCGCTCCGGTTCCAATGACGCTTCAAGTCGTCGAAGGTTTCAAGGAAGCCCTCACCACCATGCCGGTCGGTGCCAAGTGGAAACTCTTCATGCCGAGCAACCTTGCTTACGGCGAGGAGCGTCGCAGCGCCGATATCGCACCTAACAGTGTTTTGATTTTCGACCTGGAATTGGTCAAGATCCAAGATGCTCCTGCACCTACTGAAGGCGGCATTCCAGGGATGCCGATGATGCCACCGGGCGGCCCGGATGGTGCTCCCGAGGGTGCTCCGGAAGGACAATAATACTTCACTCGATTCTGAGTTTCACAAAAGGCTGCCGGTGACCCCGGCAGCCTTTTTCTATTTGAACAGCACCTCCACCCCCATCGCGGATTTGCGAAGGAATTTCGGCATCGACTCCGGGTTTCGAGGTTGAAAAACACGGAAAACAAAACCTAACAACCCAAGAGTGAACAAGTGATCGATTAGACGATAGCCGCGCTTCCGGCGAAGCAGAAGCCCTGCGCCCCATGAGAGGGTCCGCCGCCTAAGCTTGAACGGTTCAAACGAGACTTTCACCCGATAACGTTGCCGGATGCTGCTGGGCCAGCGTTGTTTGTAGCGCTTCTTGGCCATCGTGATCTGGCCGGATAAGCCTTCGTCGAAGGGTAGGAAATAATATCGCCGGGCCAGTTGGATCAGTGAAAAGAAGTCCCGCATGTGCTCGATATCATCCACCGGCAGGCCGGTTTCGCGTGCGAGAGCGATCATGCGTGGAAACAGTTTGGCAGCGGCTTCTCCGTTGCACAGCGCACGTTGGGGGTCGGTGACGAAATGTCGGAGGACCTTTTTCACCGCGTGATTGATAAAAAGTGAATCCCAATAGACATGCAGCATGGGCGGGATCCTCACACGCCTGAAAAACAACTTCTGCCGGGCGAAATCCTCAACGTAGAAAAGCTCGTCAATCAGGGTATCCGCGTGGCGCAGAAGTTCCAGCACGCCCGGTGCTCGCTCGTCACCTAACAGCTCGGTCATGGCGGTTTCCACCGACTTGCCATATTTAAAAACGCCGATGGCGACTGCGGTGTTGAGTCGGATCCAGATGTCGCGGTTTTCCTCTTCAAGAAAGGCCAAGCGGCGGAAGCGGTGCCACCCGCCAGTCTGGCACCAGACGGACATTCCTACGATGTTGTCCGCTGCGGCAAGATCACGGGCGAAGCGCTCGCAATCCCGTCCAATGAAAGAGGGGTATTCGCCGGCACCTTCATATTCGCGGCGCGCTTGCAGCTCGATGATCTTGCGCTGCTTCACCTGGAAAAACGCGCGGTTGAGCGGCAGATAACGGAAAAAGTCGCTTTCTCCGTGCTTCATGGAGACGATGAAATTTGGCGATTCCAGTCCCTTCAAGGTTTCCGCCAAGGTATCCCGGTGCCAGATGAGATCGCCGATTTTGTGGGCCCCGACCGTCCAGGTGCGGAGGATGAGTTGTTTTCCGCGTTTCTCGAATTCGGGCAACAAACCTGCGAGGAGCCGGTTTGTCTCCCTCGCATTGCGCAAGTGGAGGCGGGTGCGGATGGGATCGCTCACATCGTTCCCATCACTCTCGCCGATCCGCAGGATCAGGCCCTCCAGCAAAGGAAAATCATCGAGCACCCTGCAAACGAGGCCGCAGTAATAGTTTTCCAGCGTTTTCGAGTCGTTTTCGAGTCCCGCGACGACCGCCGGTGTCATCGGGAGAACATCGGTCGTGAGGAAAATTTTCAGTCCGAACTCGTGATGAAGGATCGAAAAAAAGTGCCCGAACTTTTCACGGAAAATGGCGATTTGACCGGCGATTTCCGGCTCGTGAAGTGGGTGCGGGGCCAAATGGGCAAGGTCATCCAGCGTCACCGAGTTGTATCCCTGCGCGGTGACCTGCCTAGCAAGGCGGCGCAGATCCTCCTCGATTCGCCGCCATTCCGCTTCCCCGGCCTTGGCCAGATGCACGAATGGGATTTTCGACCAGTTCACCCGACTCTTTTCATATCCGCAGAAAAACGGACCAATTGCGTCGATAATAAACAGGTCCATGTGGGTTGCCAGCGATTGTTGGGGAATGGGTGCCGCCCTACCAGAATCGTTTCATGTCAAAAACGTCACATTCCGCCCGATGCCCGGCTTGTGAAAAATTTCACAATCCACTTGAGCGGAGGGCAGGTGGAGGGCATGTTCCCCGCACTCGCAACGCACCATGGTCAGCCCTTCCTCCACTACCGTCCATACCGCCTACGATTCAAAAATCGAAGGCAACGTGATTATCACCCGCGTGGATGCCGCCATCAACTGGATGCGCAAAAACTCGCTGTGGCCGATGCCGATGGGCCTTGCCTGTTGCGCGATCGAGCTGATGGCCACCGCGTCGAGCCGTTTTGACATTTCCCGCTTCGGCATGGAGGTGATGCGCTTTTCGCCACGCCAGGCGGATGTTCTGATCGTTTCAGGCACCGTGACCTATAAGATGGCGCTGGCGGTGAAACGGATCTGGGACCAAATGCCGGAGCCCAAATGGTGCATCGCTATGGGAGCCTGCGCCTCTTCCGGCGGCATGTATCGCAGCTATGCGGTGCTCCAGGGGATCGATAAACTCATTCCGGTGGATGTTTATATTTCCGGCTGCCCGCCGCGGCCTGAGGCCTTGATCGAAGGCTTGATGAAGCTCCAGACCAAGATCGAGGGTGAGCATTCCACGCTGGAACAAAAGCGGACGTTTATCGACGAGGTGGCTTAATTTTTTCCAACAGAATTTTCAAAATGTCAGCAGCAGCCGATGTCATCAAGCTCCGCGAATCGTTCGGAGAAAAGATTTGGGAAACTCTCGAATTCCGGGGCGAGCAAACGTTGCGAGTGGAGCTCGGTTCCTTACATGACGTGCTTGCCAAATGCCACAAGGAGCTCGGCTATGAGATGATTCTGGACATCTCCAGTCTCGATCACTTCGGCGATGATCCACGGTTTGAAATGGTTTATGAAATCGCCACGCTCGACGATTCCAAGCATTTGCGGATCAAGGCGAAAGTCAGCGAGGACGAAACGGTGCCGAGCGCAACTGATATCTGGGTCGGCGCGGATTGGCATGAGCGCGAGGTTTGGGATATGATGGGAATTCCGTTCACCGGCCACCCTAACATGAAGCGCATCCTGATGTGGGAAGGCTATCCGTTTTTCCCGCTGCGCAAGGATTTCCCGCTGGCAGGCCGCCCGACGGATCTGCCGGATGTGGCATTCACCGGCGTGGCTCCTCTCGAAGGTGGTCCGTTTGTGACCAGCGCTGGCGCGGAAGACACCGTTCGTCGCGAACCACGCGCGCGCGTCGTGGAGTGATTTCCGCTCCCGGCCCCTAACACTCCTCCCCATGTCATGAAATCGACTGGTGGATTGTTTTCCAATGCCGCGCACAATCTGAAGCAGCTTGGTCACTCGCCTGCGTCGCTGTCTGTGGCAGGAATCATCGTGGCGATCCATGGCTGGGTGAGCGTGGCGGGTGGCCCGTTCAAACGACCCGTATGGGAAGTCTACGAAGCACTGGGATTAACCCGTGACGGAGTTCTAGCCGGCAAGGTCTGGAAGATCCTGAGTTACGGTTTCCTTCACGGGTCGTGGTGGCACGTGTTGCTCAATGCACTTTTTGTTTTGTTAGTGGGTTCGCGTATTGAACATATCGCGGGACCTCGGGCGACGTTGAAGGTGGCGTTGTTCGGGGTCGTCGGCGGCGCAATCGGGCATTTGCTGTTGGCTGCGGGAGGGCAAGACGCGGAGTTGTTAGTTGGCTTTTCCGGCGGGTGCATGGCCCTGCTGCTGTTGCTGACCACGCTCTCGCCGCAATCCCGGATGATGCCGTTGCCGGTCTCAGGGAAAAGTCTGGGGCTGGGAGTTCTCGTGGCGGAACTGCTGCTAGCCTTGATTCATCCTGCTCTGAATCTACCGGGTTTTTCTAGCGTTGGAAAAACCCTGGTCGCGTACGGATTGGATTCATGGCTTCCAATGGGGCATGCCTGCCATTTCGGTGGCGGCATCGCTGGCTGGCTTTATGGCCGTTGGTTGTTGCGCCCGCGGATTACGCTGAAACGCCTCCGCGCCGATCGTGAACGGCGGGAGGCGGGGTGAGATTCCGTATTCCTGTAACTCAACGGAAGCCGCGGCTGGGTTTGTCCTCGCCCTGATCTGAATTCCGGTTGCTTGACTCGCGTCTTGATTCGTGTGAGCGCTGCGGGGCTTGATTTTCTGCGGAACTCTGGTGCCTACCACCCGGTGCGCCGAGCTGTGGCCGCTTCATTTCAGAGCTCGTTGATCGCTCGGATTGTTGGCGACGCTGCGACGTAGGCGGCGTGTAGTCGTTCACGGGCGCATTGTAGCGGGACTGCGATTGTGACTGGCGTTTGCTTTGCTCCGCTTGAGGCCGCACTACTGAATCCGCTCTATATTGCGGTGTTGATTCGCGCTGGTATGACTGCCTGTTATAGGAAGAACTGCTGTCGTAGGAGGGCCTTCTGTCCGGCGTTTGATAGCGCTGTTGTTCCGCACGTTGGCCACGGGAAGGTTCGCTGCGGGTGGGTTGCTGGCGGACTTGGCCCGCCCAGCCATAGCCGGAGTTCCGATAGGCACTTTCACGGTTGCGGTAATTTACCACTGCGACGTTGCGGACACCTCTTGGCGGAGGGCAGTAACCGCTGCCAGAGCGCCAGCCGTATGGATGGGGGCAACCGTAAATGACCGGCGGGCGGTATCCGATGGGGTAATAGCCATTCAAATAGGGGTCGTAATAACAGCGACGTTGGTAGTCGTAGTAGCTGTAGCAGTTGGGATCGTAGCCCCAGCGGGGATCACCGGTGGAGACGAAGAGTGAGGTGCTGAATGAACTTCCGCCATAGCCGTAACCATCACCATAGCCACCGCCGTAATATCCGCCAACAGACGAGGACGAGTAATAGGGATCATAAGCACAGGAGGTGAACGCAAGGAATGCCGCAGCTCCCACTGCGACACCAACCAACAGGCGAAGATTTTTCTTCATGGGCATACGACATCACGCCGCACCTATTTATTCGAAAGGTTTTTCAGGGAATTTTCACGCAGCGGCTTCCATGGGTTGACATGGGGCGCGTTTCTTCGGTTTGCTGTTGCAGAACCTCATGACCCCATCAAACGCAGCGATTCTTGTCACCGGAGGAGCCGGTTATATTGGCTCCCACACCGTCCGCCTTCTCGCCAACCAAGGCCGTAAGGTGGTTGTGCTGGACAATCTCGTTTTCGGACACGACCAGGCCATCGTCGATCCAGAGGTGGAGCTGGTAGTGGGGGATGTGGGCGACCAGGATCTCGTTCGCGCGCTTTTCAAAAAACACAATTTCGCGGCGGTGGTCCATTTTGCCGCCTACGCCTACGTCGGAGAATCGGTGACGAATCCGCTGAAATACTACCAAAACAACACCGCAGAGCCGATCAAGCTGCTCCAGGTGATGCAGGAGTGTGGCTGCAAGGTTTTCGTTTTTTCCTCCACCTGTGCGACTTACGGCGTGCCGGACAAACTCCCCATTACCGAGACCAACCAGCAAAACCCGATCAATCCCTACGGCCAGAGCAAGCTGATGGTGGAAAAAATCCTCGCAGATTGCGACACCGCCTGGGGCCTGCGCAGCGCCTGCCTCAGGTATTTCAACGCCAGTGGCTGCTCGCCAGACGGCAAGATCGGCGAAGATCACGAGCCTGAAACCCACCTCATTCCGCGGGTGTTGATGGCGGTGACCGGGGAAATCGAATACCTCGAAGTTTTCGGCACCGATTACGACACACCTGATGGCACCTGCATCCGCGACTACATCCACGTCGAAGATCTTGCGGATGCCCATGCCCGCGCTTTGGACCATCTCGCGGCAGGAGGCGGCTCGGTTCGTTGCAATCTTGGAACCGGAGTCGGGGTTTCGGTGAAGGAGATCATTTCCGCCGTTGAGGAGATCACCGGTAAGACGGTTCCCGTGAAATACGGCCCTCGCAGGGCAGGGGATCCGGCGTCATTGGTCGCTGATCCAGCGCTCGCCAAGGAGCTGCTCGGCTGGGTCGCCAGCCGCAAGGACATCCGCGATATGGTCGGTCCAGCTTGGACCTGGATGAGCGCCTCAGGTGGCGGAAGATATCCTGCAAATCAGACATCAGCGTAACCGCGATGTATTGACATTTCCGCTTGCGCTTGTTCCTGAACGGAGGCATTTTTTCGCAACCCTATTTTTAAACCCATGAATTCATTTGTTTCTGAAACCCAGATCAAACGGCGTAGCACCGGCTTCACGCTGGTGGAGATGCTCGTTGTCATTGCCATTATGTCCATTCTGATGACCGCAGGCGCGATTGGCATCGGCGGCATGGGCGGTAAGGGAGTATCGAGTGGTGTCGCTACTTCAGAGGCTTTGTTTTCCGAAGCGCGCACTACGGCCATCGGGAAAAGCATGCGGACCTGTGTGTTGGTTGCAAAAACGCTGACCAATAGTCCTGCGGATGACCTTCGCCGTATCTTGGTCGCTACCGAGGAGTCCGAGACGGATCCAACAAAATCTAATTTTGGACAGGCCAAGGATCCTCTCAACAAGAACCCAAAGTGGGAACTCACCAGCCGTGGCACAGTGCTTCCAGACCAAACGTTTTTCAGCGCTAAATATAGTAAAAAGGAATACAAAGCAGGGGCTGCTATCAACACGATTCTTTCTTCGCAACTGCTAAATCCCAAATCCGCTTTTGCAGGAGAATATTACATCTATCAATTCAACCCGCAGGGTATTTTAACGGACCCAAGCGCCACCACTTACGAGGGCCAAGCCAGCTTTATCATCGGTAATGGAACACGAAATCTCTCCAAATCCTCCACCACCGCACCGCCGAAAGTCACCTCGGCAAGCAAGCGCGACTTTGGTGGCTTTGTGATCTGGCGGAATGGCTGGGCATCGGTCTTCCGGAGCCCAGACCAAATGGGCGCGGATATCAAGTCGCTGGCATCAGGAACCGCTTTCTAAAATATGAAACCCTCACCTCTTAAACGCCTCAGTGGCTTTACCCTGCTTGAAACTGTTATTGCCATTGGTGTTCTCGCCGTGCTTCTCACTGGATTTATGGTGGTGTTTGCACCTGCGGCCGCAGGCATTCGCAAGTCAATTAATGTGCAGGAAGTAGATCGACTGGCGTCTACGCTGGAACAGGAGCTGGTGAATCTCCGCCCCAACGAGGGATCCGCTACCATAAAAACCGGATTTGATAAGTCATACGAATGGATCAAAAGCTCAAACACCGCGACCAAAGCGATTTTCGTTTATCAATATCGTGGCGATTTGAAGGCGGCACTTCGCCCTGACAAAACGCCGGCACCCTTAGCTGACGTCAAAGGTAAGGTGGTTGGCCAAGATTACGTCGTTGTCCCGATGGCACGTCGGAATGATGGTAGTACTCTATTCACAGACGATCTCAAGGCCGTAGAAGGCGGGGTCTATTTGGTAAAATGCACCCAGCTGATATTTACCGGCGGCAGTTTGGGCTTGGGCACTGCAGGAACGATCAAGGATCCAAAAGGAGTGGTTGCCTCGGTGACTTCCACAGATACTTATCCGGAAGCGGTGATCGCTTTTTCTGCCGAGTTCTACAACCTTCCGTCCAAGTCTCCATCATTCTTTAGCGGGACAGCGTTTT
>JBDTNJ010000115.1:0-5904 GCA_039933825.1 Luteolibacter sp. | reverse complement strand
TTGAAAACCGCCGCCACGCCTAACTCCCCGCTGCTTCGCGAAGGGCTTCTAGCACCTCCCAACGCGTGTAGAGCCGAGCGACGTCTGCCTTGGCCGCATCGAGTCTTTCAACAAACTCCGGAATTTCCGCGAAGCGTTTCGCCTGGAACTCAGGATCATGAAGCAGCGCCTCGATCCCCTCCGCTTCCTGTTCGATCGCGTGGATCGCGGTCTCCATACCTTCAAGTTCGTTCTTCTCGTTGAAACTGAGCTTGCGGCCTTTTTTCGCCGGAGTGGCGGCGGCAGTAGCGGCCTTGTGGCGGGCGGCAGCTTCCCTAGCAGCAGCTTGCGCCTGGGCCCGCTCGGCGGCTTCGCGGCCTTGGCGCTTTTCCAAATAGTAGGAATAATTTCCCGCCTGCACCGCGATGCCATTATCCTCGAAGGCGATGATCTGATCGCAAATCCGGTCGAGAAAATAGCGATCGTGGGAAACGACGATCACCGTGCCGTCAAACACCGCGAGCGCTTCTTCCAACATCCGTAACGAGGGTAGATCCAGATCGTTCGTCGGCTCGTCGAGCACGATCACGTTGCCACCGTTTTTCAAAACCTTCGCCAGCATCAGCCGCGCGCGCTCACCTCCTGATAGAAGATCGACCCGCTCGTTGATGCGCTTGTCATCGAACAGGAAACGCCGGAGGTAGTTCCGCGCGCCGAGCTGCTGGTTGCCGAACATCAGCTTTTCGTTGCCATCGGAAATCTCATCCAACAGCGAGCCCGTGCCATCGAGCTGCATCCGTGTCTGGTCGATGTAGTTCACCTTCACCCGCTTGCCGGTCACGGCGGTGCCTTCGGTGGGATCGAGCTGGCCGAGGCAGAGTTTGAGCAAGGTGGTTTTGCCCACGCCGTTTCTGCCGACGATGCCGGTGCATTGGCCAGGGCGCAAGCTGAGTGTTAGATTACGGAATAACCAGCGCGGCGACTTTTCCGAACCGACATTGACGCCCGCGCCTTCCAGCTCGACGACGATGTTCCCCAAGTCTGGCGGCGGCGGGATGAGCAGGTCCATTTCGCGCTCCTCGGGCGGCGCTTCCATGCCTTCGATCTCGTAAAATTTGTCGAGCCGGGTCCGCTGTTTGGTCCCCCGCGCCTTCACGCCGGATCTAACCCATTCGAGTTCCTCTCGCAAAAACCGCTGACGCCGACGCTCGGTCTGACTAGCGATCTGTTGCCGAATCGCCTTGGATTCGAGGAATGCTGTGTAATTTCCCGGGTGGGAAAACGCGCGGCCCTGATCAATTTCAATGATCCGTGTGGCGATCACGTCGAGGAAATAGCGATCGTGCGTCACGAAGATCACCGCGCCGGGAAACCCCTTCAAGTATTCTTCTAGCCAACGGATCGACTCGGCATCCAGGTGGTTCGTCGGCTCGTCGAGCAGAAGTAAATCCGGTTGGCACGCGAGCGCCCGGCACAGCGCGACCCGGCGTTTTTCCCCACCGGAAAGCGGTCCGACCATCGCATCGAGCGGCGGCGTCCCGAGTGCGGTGGACGCGGCCTTGATCCGCGAATCGAGGTTCCAGCCGTCGGCGTGATCGATGAGGTGGAGCAGGTCGTTCAGCTCGGCATCGCTGCCTTCGCCATTTTCGTAGCGGCGGATCGCCTCGACAATATCCGCCGCGCCCGAAGCGATATTTTCCTGGACGGTCAGCTCGGAATCCAGCTCGAATTCCTGCGGCAGGTAGCCCACGCGGAGGGCGCGGCGCAGGGAAATTTCTCCGGAGTCGGCCATTTGCTGGCCGGTGAGGATTTTCAGCAGCGAGGTTTTTCCACAGCCGTTGCGGCCGACCATGCCGGTTTTTTCACCTGCGGAAACCGCAAGCGTGACGCCGTCCAGCAGCGTTTGGTAACCGTAGGTCAGGCGAATTTCGTTGGCAGAGAGGAGAGCGGACATGAAACGGCGGGTTTGTTGCCTATCCCGCGCCAAAGGTCCATCGCGGATGCCAACAATCTCGCCCGGCCTAAGAAGGGCACGGTGGCTGGGCTCGTGCCCCGCAGGAATTTCGTTCCAAAGGCGATCAATCGGAAAAACTGGAAACCCAGCGTGATTGTTGTAAGTTTCCCTACTTGCATGCCACAAAAGGCCCCAGTTGGCCATTTTGCAAATAATACTGCCATGACGCGCACCCTCTTCGTTCTTACCACACTGGCCACGGCGGGTATCGTGATTCCGCAGTTTTTTCTGCTGGGCTTCACGCACATTCTGCCGGGCGGTCTTGACCATATTCTTTTCATCTTGGGGCTATTCTTCTTGGCGCGGAATATTAGCGTGCTGCTGTTTCAAATGACGCTCTTTACGCTGGCGCACTCGCTCACGCTGGGGCTGTCACTTTACGGCATCATTTCGGTCTCAACGACATTTGTGGAAGTCGCGATCGCACTCAGCATCTCATTCATCGCGATAGAAAATCTATTCACCAAACATCTCAGCCGCTGGCGGCCCTGGGTGGTCTTCGGCTTCGGCCTGATCCATGGTCTCGGATTCGCCCACACGTTTCAGGATACCATTCTGACACCCACGGATTTCCTGCCTGCATTGTTCAGCTTCAACGTGGGAATTGAGGTGGGACAGCTCGTGGTAGTCGGCCTTACCTTTGTGGCGGTAGGCGCATGGTGGAAACGGGATTGTTATGAGAGAACCATCGCCCGTCCGGCCTCCGCGATCATCGCGCTAACCGGACTTTACTGGGCGGTGGATCGGGCATGTTTCTGATGGGGATCGGAGTAATTTTGGGAAGTGCCGCAATCCGCCGGCAATCAATGCCGCTGGCGGCACCAGACTAACAAGCCAATAGAAGAAAGACCTATCAGCAAGGCCGAGGTTGGCTCGGGGATCACACTGAGCGTGGCGGTCGCACTGTAGTTCGTGTAGCTGCCGGATACGGGCGGCGGACCTTCATTGGCGAGGCTCGCGCCACCAATGAAGATCGAATAGTTTCCGGCCGGCAGACTGAAGGTGCCGGTGACGAATCCATCCGCCGTGCCATCGCCATTGATGCCGGAGGCCAGTCCGAAATTTGCAGTGGTGCCGTCAGCAGCATTTCCTTGATAGGTGAAACTGCTCAGGCTGGCAGGGACGCTGACGCCGCTGGAGGGGACGCCGGAGGTGTTGTAAACTGGATCATTTCCGACCTTCCAATCGCCAAGGGCGAAAAACGCGCCGACCTTGTCCGGACCTGATAGCGTGGCGAGGTAATCGAGGCTGATCTGGGTGGCATCATGGTCCGCCAACGATGGACTGATATGGGCAAGGCCAGAAAAGATCGAGAATGCGGGGAGGAATCCGCTGGCGTTAGACTGGACGGTCAGGGTGACGATACCGGCGCTGGCCAGCTGGAAACGGAAGGCGCGGGTACGGTGGCTATCGCCGTAGTTGTCGTCCGTGGCGGCGGCCCAGCCGAAGTCGCTGGAGATGCTGGTTGTGAGGCTGGGGCTACTCTGGGCAGAGGTTCCCGTGAAGGTTCCGAAATCACGGCCCGTGTAGGTGATATGTGCGGAGGCGGCTTGGATGCCAATGAGCGCGATTGAAGCGATGAGGAATGATGTGTTGCGATTTGTTTTCATCTTTTTGTATTTTGTTTTGTTGTGGTTTCAGCAGTTCAGTTAGCGAGCGGACCAATCGTAACGGAGCCGGTAAAAAGCTTTTGTGGCAGGGGGAGAGGGATCCCTGAAAGACGCGGTCCCGGCGCTGGTGCCAGTGACCGTGCCGATGGTGGTCCAGTCGTCAGCGGCAACGGAGGTGCTGCGCTGGATATTGAAAACGATGCCGGTCTGCGAGGGCCCGTAGGTTCCCATCAGGCTCGGCCAGGTCAGGACGCATCCGTTTCCCTGGGACGGCTGGATGGTGGGCTGGAACGCGGGACCGGCCTCAAAGTGATAGATATAGATCTGGCTGGGCTGATGCCATGGCCCGCCGCCGGGATCGGTGGTGCTGATGTCCACCAGCCGGATGCCGATTTCATAGCCTCCGGGTCGATCCGCCGTCCACGAACGGCCGTGGATGTGCCCTGCGGGATCGTCGTTCACATCATCAATTCCCTCGCTGATGAGGAAGCGGTGGTTTCCGGTCGCTTGGTTAGTCGGAAAGGAAACGCTGGGGGTGTCGAAATAGTAAGAATGGTCCTGATCCCAAAAGCCGAAGTTCGCACCAGCCGGGCCGCTCACGCTGGTGATTTCCGCCACGATGAGAGCTCCGGTGTGGGCGTGATTGGGGGAGGCCGCATCATACTGTCCGTCTGATAGAGCAATGATGGAGAATGAATCGGTGGGGAACAGCGTGCGTGGCCGTTCATCCAGCATGTAGTATCCGCCGCAGCGCTGGGCGGGGCGGAAACCGACGGGGCGCGGGAGCAGATGGAAGATGCGATCCGTGCCGCTGGCTCCTACGAAAGAGAGCGGCTCACCGGCATCGGGAAAATAGTTATTGTTAGAATCTACGATGCCAGCGGCAAAGTGGTCGTGGGCGCTGGCGGAAGAAACAGCCGCCGTGAAAACTATCAGAATGAGGTGAGGTTTCATTTTTAAAAATGGCAATGGCTCATCGTGCGGGAGTGGGATCGACGAACGAATTTCCGTTCTTCGCCAGGCGGACTTGTGCGTCCTTCCAAGACAGCGGTTCCACATGGGCATCGGCGAAGAGATAATTCGCCTTTCCGCTATGGCGTTTCACCGCGATCTGTTCCTCAAAAACTGCGGGCGGGATGGCCTCACCACGGTAGTCAGAGAAGTGGAAGTGATCGGAATTCTGATAGCCCTGTGATGCCTCGCCGAAGAGCAGGGTGAGTTCCGGATTCGCGATGTTGGCAAGTCCGGAGTAGTCGATGTCAGGAGCACCTGCGGGATTGGGCGTGAGGAAGTCGTTGATGACATAGGTGTAAACGCGGTCGCTGTCCTCGTCGCACGGGCACTTGAAGGTCACGGTGCCAGAGGAATAAGCCTGGAGGGTGAGTGTCCAGGATTTCCCGCCAGCCTTGCGGCTGTGAGAGGTGTTGGGGAGTTTCATGCCGTTGTCAGTGGCGTATAACAGTGAAGCCATGCCAAGCTGACGCATGTTCGCCCCGCATTTCACGGCGAGTGCGTTTTTCCTGATATTGAGAGCGACGGACGCGGCAATGGCAGCCAGTGTGGCGATGACCGCCATGACGACGAGCAGCTCGACGAGGGTGAAACCCATGCGATGTGGGAAGTGATTTTTCATAACAAATTCAGCAGATAGAACCGAGATGGGGGTGGTGTAGAGGCACGGATGGGCCGATCACGCCAGAGGCGGAGGACTCCTCCCGCCGGGCGCGCTTACAAGGCGCAACCCGACGAAAGGTCCGGCCTTGGTCCTTGCGCTTCCGGTTTTGACGGAGGTGCAGGCCAGAGTGGTTACGGGGCGCACGGCTGCGGGTGACCCGAAAGGATCTCACTTGCTGCCTAGGCGATGGCACCAGTCGTGATGCGATCAGGCTTCATAAGAGTCTGCTAGAAACCAGCAGACATTGCGCAGCGGTGCGTGGTCAGCCCACGGCTCGCGGCGGCGGCGTGGGCGGCGACGCGGACGCCATCCTGTTAGAAAAAAGGGTGCCGGTGAACATCACCGGCGGGAGCGCGACAGGGCGCGGAAAAACCATGCGTATATCATTCGCGGGAATCATTTCCTGAAGCTGCTTGGCGAGCTTGCTATCGGAAACGGGAGCGAGAGGTTGCTTGTTTTCCTCCTGCTCGGCCTGGCGGGCTTTCGCAATCTTGCAACAAAGCGCACAGGGTTTTTCACCGCTGAAAGTTTCTTTGGCGGCTTTGACGATGCCGCCGTCCTGCGAGTAGCTCACGAGCATTCCTGCCCAAGCATATACCTGCATCGCAGCATAAGGCCCGCCCACC
>JBDTNJ010000114.1:0-15671 GCA_039933825.1 Luteolibacter sp. | reverse complement strand
ACCCCTTTCAACGCCGAATTAAGGAATCGCCGCCCAGCGGCTCTGTTCAACAAGGTGCTGAACAATGTGTTCCTGGATTGTGCCTTACCGTGTGAGACTTCGTTTTTCCTCGCGACCTGGGGGCGTGACATGGTTC
This sequence comes from Luteolibacter sp., assembly GCA_039933825.1. Taxonomy (GTDB): domain Bacteria; phylum Verrucomicrobiota; class Verrucomicrobiia; order Verrucomicrobiales; family Akkermansiaceae; genus Luteolibacter. The sequence goes on along the minus strand of JBDTNJ010000114.1, from coordinate 15,535 downwards.
CGGATTATGAGAAAAAATGGCAGGCCGTGTTTGCTTCCCCAGACGCTGCGGTGCGTATGCGGGCGTATCCTGAAGCGCGGGATTTCATGACTGAAGATCACATTCGTCAGCCGGGAATCGTGTTTTCGGGAAATGTGACATTGAGCAGCGGACAGGCTCCACCGAATGCCGGACTGCGGGTGGATGGCGGACCGCCGGAGCGGGTAAAGGCGGATGGAAACATCGCGCTGCCTGCATCGATTGAAGCAATCCACAATCTTCAGGCGGTGCCGGATCTACCAGATCATGCCAAGCTAACTTTGGAGCACTGGCGGAGCGCCAGGTGACTACCAACGGAAGAGCAGAGGCGGGACGATGACCCGGGCAGCACCACCCTTGTGGTCCTCGCTTTCCTCCACGGCAGTGACGACGTCGTTTTCGAACTCGACCGCAGTTTTACTTTTTTCCTCTTGGGTGACATAGGCGAGTTGGCGGTAGGCTTGGCCTGTCTGAGGATCGATGGTGGTCGTGTAGTGTTTGATTTCCACATAAGTGATGAATTCCCAGCGGCCGGATTGTCCGCTGCCGGTCTTTCGCACGGTGGTCTTGGTGGGGTTGCCCTTTGATAGAGTGACCTCCTCGAGTGTCATGCCGACTGCGACATCCTTGGCGGCGATGATCGCCTGCACTTGGATTTGACGTTGATAGAGGAGTTTTAAATTTGCCACGAAGTCGGGATCGGGGGAGGAAAACGCCCATGGTGCGACCCAGCCAGCGATGCCGTCGCGGGTGCCTTGGCCGCGGACGCGGTAGATTCTTTCGGTGATGGCCTCCAGCCGCACGGTTTGATTCGCCTTGAGGGTGCCGAGCTTGTGTTGGCCATCTTTATCGGAGAAAACCGGGGCTTCCTTGATGACCATGAGCTCGATGGGTTTTTTCAGCGTTTGTTCGAGATAGACGACGTCAGGGTCGGCATCGAGCAGGGACTTGCGCTCGACGTGCTTGATCTGCGCCGCCAGCGGCAAGATGAGCAGGGCGGCCAAAAGCGCGAAAAGTTCGAGTTTCATGGGTATGAAAATAGCCGGATTCTTGAAAAACGGAACCGCCATTTTCCTGCGACTCCGGAAGGATGCCAAGTATTCGAGAAAAAGTCCTCTCTTCGCGATTGGACGATCGCCAATCCTCATTCATGATCCGGCCATGAACTCGCAGGGTCTGCTTTCGCAAAAAATGTTCGCCGTCGCCAAACAATACATTCCGGGAGGAGTGAACTCGCCCGTGCGTGCCTTCCGCAACGTGGGAGGTGAGCCGTTTATCGTCCGTCGGGCGCACGGCAGCCGGATCGAGGATATCGATGGGAAACATTATATCGACTACATCGGATCATGGGGGCCGAACATTCTGGGCCACGCGCCGATTGTTATCACGAACACGATCCATGAGGTGGCGAAAAGCGGCATTTCCTTCGGTATTCCCAACATGTTTGAAATCGAAATGGCGCGCACGGTTTGCAACTGGGTGCCATCCGTTGAAAAGGTGCGCATGTGCAATTCCGGCACTGAGGCGACGATGTCCGCCATCCGCTTGGCGCGTGGGTTCACCAGGAGGGATTACATCGTTAAATTCGATGGGTGCTATCACGGGCACAGTGATTCGTTGCTGGTCGCCGCAGGCTCCGGAGCGCTCACGCACGGTGAACCCGATTCCGCGGGGGTGCCCAAGGCATTTGCGGAGAAGACCATCGTGCTGCCATACAATGATCGGGAAGCGCTGGAGAAGCTCTTCGCCGCACAAGGCGAAACGATCGCCGCGATCATCGTGGAGTCCTATCCTGCGAATGCCGGCTTGGTTTTTCCTAAACCGGGCTATCTGGATCTGCTGTCATCAATCACCAAACAATATGGAGCGCTGTTGATTTTTGATGAGGTCATGACTGGCTTCCGTCTGGGTAGGGCGGGAGTCCAGGGACTGGAGAATCTAACGCCCGATCTGAGTTGTTTTGGCAAAGTCATCGGTGGCGGGCTTCCTGTGGGCGCTTTTGGCGGTCGTGCGGACGTGATGGATTTCCTCGCGCCAAACGGCCCTGTCTATCAGGCTGGCACGCTCAGTGGAAATCCCCTGGCGATGGCGGCGGGCTTGGCGCAGCTGCGTGAGCTGGACAATCACTCGGGCTTCGCGCGGCTGGACGCGCTTGGAGCGCATTTCGAGAAGGGCGTGCGCCAGTTGCTAGCGGAAAAGGGTGTGCCGCATCGGTTCAACCGGGTGGGTTCGATGTTCTGTTTGTTTTTCACCGACCGCGAGATCATCAACGTTTCGGATGTGATGAAGCAGGATCTGGAGTTCTTCAAAAAGTTTTTCTGGGGCTGTCTGGAGGAAGGCATCTATCTGGCACCATCGCCGTATGAAACGGGCTTCATTTCACTCGCCCACACCGAGGCGGATCTGGATGACACGCTGACGGTATTTGCGCAAGTTCTGGCGAGGATCTGAAATATGGGATTCTAATTCTTTGCTAAATTCAGCGTTTGAAGCTAGTTGTATCAATGAAACTACCCGGTTGTCGCGCAATTGGACTGGCCTGCGTTCTGGCGTTGGCGGCTCCTTGCGAGGCGATTGTTTTCTTGGATACCAGTGATCCAACTCATAACACGACGACTCCGGGGGATAACTCGGGCTGGCAGTATGAAGGGGAGTTTGGCTATTTTCTCGGGGTTCCGATCGCCCCGTATTATTTCATCACGGCGAAGCATTTTGGCGGGGCGGTGGGGGAGCCTCTGAACTTCCACGGTGATCCCTATACCACCATCGGGTTTCAGGATGTGGCAGGCACGGACCTGCGGGTTTGGGAGGTGCAGCACACGAAGCCGTTTCCGACGTATGCGCCGGTTTCCAGCGGTGCTTCCGATATCGGGGCGGCCGCATCGGTCTTCGGTCGCGGTGCCCAGCGCGGCGATGCATTTCTTTTGTCCGGTGTGTTAAAAGGGTGGGTGCCAGGGACTAGCAACTATTTGAAACGATGGGGGAAAAACGTGGTCAGCCTGGCGATTCCTAACACGGCGTTGGGCGATTTTCTTCAGTGCGATTTCGACAATCCCGGGATGAACGACGAGTGTCATCTTTCCGTGGGCGACTCGGGCGGTGGCCTGTTTGTGCTCGAAAACGGGCTTTGGCGTTTGGCGGGCGTCAACTATGCAGTGGATGGTCCATTTCGAGTCCCTCCTGCGGGGACTCCTTTTAACGCGGCTTTGTTCGACTGCGGGGGATTGGAATATCAGGATGAGACCAGCTGGATTGCAGTTCCTGATGGAGATCAGAACATTGGTTCGAGCTTTTACTGTTCGCGGATTTCATCCTCCTTGGCGTGGCTCACCATTCACGTCGGTCCAGAGGTGAACTCGCTGGCACCTGAATCGTTTGCCGCGTGGGAAAAGCTTTATTTCACCCCTGCGGAAATGGGAAATCCGATGATTTCTGGAAATCTGGCAGACCCTGACGGGGATGGAATCAGCAATCTGTTGGAATTCTCCCTCAATCTGGATCCGACGTTCAATGAGTTGGCGATCATGACATCCGGCACGGGTTTGCGCGGCCTGCCGGTTGCCAGGCTCGAAACCAATGGGAGTGAGCGGCTCACGATCGAATTTGCCCGGCGGACGATCGGAAGCGGGGCGGCATTGGTTTATATTCCTGAGTTTTCTTCCGATCTCAGCGATTGGCAGGCCGTAGGAACTGAAGCGGTGACCGGCATCAATTCACGTTGGGAGCGGGTCAAAATCACGGATTCGATTACCACGAACGAATCAACGAAGCGCTTTGTCCGCCTGCGGGTAGTGCGGTCCGAATGATCCAAGCCCTCGTGATTGTTGTGTTTCTGGGTTGCGCGGGTGTGGAGTGGTGGGCACTCTGCTGGCGATTCCGGGTCCCATCCGGGGTGTCAATTTTTTTGGTAAAACGATGAATAAAGCCAGTGGAGAACCGTCCAAGATCGCGCAGGGGCCTACCGGTTCCATCGATCTGGAGATTTCCATGGATGATCCTGACGATGACTTCCGTTTGGTCGCTCTCGCGCAGAAGGGAGATCTGAAATCCTATGACGCGCTCGTCACCCGCCACCGGGGAAGGATATTCGCCATGATTCGTAACATGATCCATCAGGAAGCCGATGCATGGGACCTCTCGCAAGAGGTCTTCATCAAGGCGTGGAACGCGCTGCCGAGGTTTGAGGCGAAGGCGCGCTTTTCCACCTGGCTCTATCGAATCGCGCACAACGTGGTTTATGACTGGACGCGGAAGCGGAAAATCGTGAGCGCGGGTGAGCTGAATGATGAGATTTTCGAGAGGGAGCGGATTGATTCCGGCTCGTTAACTACGCCCTCGGGAGGTGAATCGCCGGATGATTCAATGTCACTCGGGGAGCTGCGGATCAAGATTCAGATCGCGCTCAACAAGCTTTCCCCGGAGCACCGAGAAGTGGTTCTTTTAAAAGACGTGCAAGGGCTATCGTATAAGGAAATTGCCGAAACGATGGCGAGCACCCTTGGAACGGTGATGAGCCGGCTTTACTACGCGCGTCAGAAACTCCAAACCTTGCTAAAAGATGAATACGAATCCAGATGAAGCAACGTTGGCCCTGTGGCTGGATGACGAATTGGAAGGTGAGCAACTTGCTGCCCTCGAAGCGTGGGCGATGGGCCATCCGGAACATATCGCCGCCCGCTTGGAAACTCGCCATTGGCGCTCGTTGATGGCTTCCGCAATTCCAGCGGTAGTCGAGCCCCCCTATCCGGAATTTTTCAATAGCCGTATCGCCCATGCGATTCGTGAGCAGGCGTCAAAGGGAGTGACTCCCGGGAAACGCTGGTTTGTTTGGCAATCGCTCCTGATGCCGCTGTCAGTTTGCGCGGGAATGGCTTTGGCCTTCTGGCTTGGCACCAAAACACAAGGGCCGCCTGAAATCGACGTCACTGGCGCACCGAGGGCCATTCCGGTGGAGCAACTGGTTTACACACCGGAAAACGGAGTGAATGCCGAGTTGTATGCAAGTGGGCGGAACTCCCCGACCGTGATCGTTTTGAACGGAGTCCGGGCGATTCCTGATGCGATGGATTTTTCTCAAACGACCAACGTGCCAATGGGCCGTGAAATCGACTCAACAGCGCAAGCCGGGGACCCGGTGGAACCATGAACAAACGTCATTGGATGATTGCCTGCCTCGTGATGGTTTTTTCGGCCATTCCGGGTTTGGTGTCCGCGCAGGACGATCCTGGCAAGGCAATCATGGGTCGTGTTTGTGTGACCGTATACTATGCCACCAATGGCGACCCCGGTGCTGCCGGAAAACAAGCGGCGGCGGTGCCGCGTGAGACAGAAAAACGCCTGCGACAGAAAAAGCAGTTGAGTTTCAGAAGCTATCGGGCACTCGGCCAAGACGTCCAACCTTTGCTCCGAAGCTATGAAAGCTGGGCCCAGCCATTGAAGCCATCGGATGAAGTGATGGTGAGATTCGATGCCAACAGTCTACCCACTGAACAGACGTTGAAGCTGGATCTGGAGCTTTGGCTCAGCCGGAAAAAAATATTAAAAACGGATGCGCGCCTGGAAGACAAACACCCCTTGTTTGTGCTGGGTCCGGAATGGCGTGGCGGACGCTTGATCATCGCGGTTGCCCTTGCGCCAAAGGAAAAACCGGGCTCATAATGCACCCATGAAATATGCAATTGGCATTTGGCTGACTCTCGCCGCACTGGTCCACGCGGGGACCTTGGATTTCAAGGAGCTGTCCAAGGAAATCAATGCAGCTGCCGACGCGACGAGCACCACTGCCGAATTTGAATTCACTAACAAGACAAGCCGGGCAATTACGATCAAAAAATGTGACCCGGGTTGCTCGTGTGTTGCAGTGCAGATTTCGGATGGAAAACTCCGCTACGAGCCAGGTGAATCCGGCGTCATCAGTGCGAAATTTGACATGACGAACTTTTCCGGGACGGTGGACAAAGTGATCGCGTTGTTTCTGGATGACGATCCGGCCGACAAGCCGTCCCAGGTTCTCAAATTGAAAATCAATATTCCGGTGCTCGTGGCACTCGAACCCAAGACCCTGAAATGGAATCTCGGCGCAAATGCAAACCCACAAACCATCCACATTAAAATCATTGAAGGGCAAACCATTCGTGTCACCAACGTGAAATCCTCGTCCGAGGCATTCACCCTGAAGCTTAATACCCTAGAAGAGGGCAAACTCTACGACCTGGTTGTCACACCCAACGCAATGGAGGCACCCGGCATTGGGGTGTTCCGTGTTGAGACGGATTGCAAGATTCAAAAGCATCGGATCCAGCAAGCGTTCGGAGTCGTGCGCAAGCCGACGCCCGCTGAAACGGCCACCAAACCATGAATCCTCTCGGCCAATTGGCGGCGATCGTTGTGATTTCATTTGCTGCGGCGGGTGTCACCTTTCTGGCCAAGGGGCCACCTATCAGAACCTTCTTATGCGACCCGGCCACTCTCAAGCCGGACGAAATCTGTCTGGAGCAAATCCCCAAGGATGCGAAAATCTTATGGGTTGATGCACGCCCGAGAGGTCAATGGGAGAAATCCGGATTGCCCGGTTCCGTGCTTTGGAACCTCGATCCAATCGAAGATAACCAGAGGTTTGAGGCAGAGATCGTCCCTAAAATATTAGAGACGTCTCGCGTGATCGTCTATTGCGGGGATGAAAACTGCGGCCTTAGCCGTGAAGTCGCCAAGCGAATACGGGCGTTGGACCTCGGGGCTGACGTTTCCGTTTTACGCGGAGGTTGGCAGGCTTTGATGGACGCCGGCCGGATCAAGGATTCCAATCCAAGGTTTTGAGATCCATTGCCTCCAGATAAGGCGCTTGTGGATTGTCCTCAGTATTCCAGCGAAGCACCACCGTGCATGCCTTCGCCTTGCCATAGCTGAGGCTATAAGTGCCATCTTCAAGCATGGTGCCGATTTTAGACTGCCTGCCAAAATAAGCCCGGGCGATTTCCTTGGTGTTGTCGCGGGGAAGCAGTTTAAGAGTCAGCTTTTTTTCACGGTTCGGCACCCGCTCATCGTTGCAGGACGCCACTGCGGAAATAATGACTTGGAACGTGCCGGATTTGTCGGATGGGGTTCTGGCATAGGCTGCCAGTCGACCGCCGAACGAGTCGAGAAATGGATCCACCACAATCTTTGGCTCACCCGATCCGCGTGTTCTTACGAGAATCGTCTGGTTATTTGTCATGTTGTTACCCGTAGCGAAATCCACGTTGTAATAAACATCAGTCACTTGTTCGACCGCGTTGCTTTCCTGCGCTTCGATCAGGAGATTACTGGACGCTGGCAGCGGTGCGGCCAGGCACGATTTTGCCAGCTCCGAATCAGGCGATTTCGTCTCGATCATGGGTAACCGTTCAGAAAGCGATTTGGCGGCGAGGAATTTTTCCAAAACATCGTTGGCGCTCTTGCCAGGCGTTTCCGGCTCTATGCCTTCGGGTAGCACTGGAACCGGCTCAATAATGGAAGGAAGTTCTGGAGTTGGAACCGGTAATGGTAGGGTGGATTCCTCCTTGGAGACATCAGGTGTTTTGGGCGCTGGATTGTTTTCCGGAAGGATGCTGAGGACGGTGGATTCCGTTAATTTGCCTTTGTTTCCATGGGAGTCCTTACCTTGGTTTTTCAGAACGATCCAAATCCCAAGAATCAGTGCGATCGTAAGTGTTAAAAACAGCAGGGGCACCAATACGAGCAAAATTTTGCTTCTCTGGCGTGGCGGGGGTGGCAGCGTAGCGGGCGATTTCGAACTTTCGCAATTGAGTTTCGCCTCCGGGACTTGCTTGGCAATCGACTCCCCGGGAGACGACCGGTTGGGCAATTGTCGGGGTTCGGGCCGGAGAGTCGCCGGCGACTGAGGCGATGGGGAAACTGGAAGCGAAACCGGAACGGGGTTTGCCACCGGCAGTGCTGCATAGTCCGTATAATGCTCAGGCTGAATGGGCGGCTGAATAATAGGCACCGCCGCAGGACTGGAAACCGGTTGCGGTGGCGGGTAAACCGGCTGTTGAGGAGGGTAGTCCGGCTGCGTTGGCTGGGCGTAAATCGGTTGTGCTGGCTGGGTGTAAACCGGCTGCGGCGGTTGATAGCCAGGATGCTGAGATGGGTATTCCACCTGTGGCGCCGGACTAACCGTCTGCAGCGGCACTGATGGAGCGGGTGCGATTGATTGCACAGGTGCTGAGACAACCGGTGCGGGATACGGTGCTTGAATGAGCGCCCGGCATGACGGGCACGGGCCGGTCACGCCTGCGAGACTGCCCGGCACGGTAAGTCTGATGTTACATGCGGGACAGAAGAAAGTGATTGAGTCGTTCGCCATCGCTTAATGCACAAGCTAAGTAAAACTCACCCGGTCGTCAATCATTCAGAAGGGTTAACTAATTTTAACTACTTTACCCAGTCTGGCACAGCGTGGCTACGCCGCATTTCTCAGTAGCGCGATGAGGACTCCTTGAATGATCAACTCCCGAGCTGGAATCAAATCAGGAAAATCAGGGTTTTCCGCTCGGAGGAAGGGTTTCCCCTTTTCGATGACGAAGCGCTTCAGGGTAGTTTCACCGTCGATGAGAGCGGCCACGATGTCGCCTTTACGAGGCTCGCGGAATTCAAGAATCACGGTGTCTCCGCTGCAAATGTGGGCATCGATCATGGAGTCCCCGCGGACCTTGAGGGCAAAAGTGCGAGCGTGGCGCGGAATTCCAAGTGCGGTTATATCAATGGAAATGCACCCTTGTTTCTCCTGCTCCACGTCTTGCGACATGCCGGCGGCGATGCTGCCATAAATGGGAATATCCAGAATCTCGCCCCGATCCAGCTCTTCCGGGAAAATCACCGCACGCGCTTTGCCGGGGAGCCGTTGGATCGCTCCTTTACGCTCGAGTGCGCGCAAGTGGCTCATGGCTGCAGTTTGACTGGCAAATTTGAATGCATGCTGAATCTCGCGGGTCGATGGCATGACGCCGGTCTGCCTTTGTTCTCTGCGCAGGTATTCAAGAATTTCTTGTTGGCGGTTGGTAAGTTCTGGATTCATGACTTTTATGAACAGTGTTCTTAAGAACAAAGCGAAACTTTCACTGACGCGCAAGTGAAATATTTTCGGAAATCTTGGAAACCTTGTCATCCATTCACCTGATTCGCCATCCATTGAATAGCTGAGGCAACTTCGGAATCGGCGGCTTTAACTCCCTTCTGTTTTCGCTGATCAAATATTGAGAACCGTCGATGGAAGCAGGGTCACCGGTTCATGACGGATTCCATATCGCGCTGGTGTTTTTCGAGCGAAGGGTCTAGTTGCCTGCGGTGCAGGGCGGGCAAGAGATTCAGGGCGAGCCAAGGGCGGTGTTCAAATGGATGTGGATCGTATTCTTTTTTCAGGGAATGACTCCCGGTTTTTGGTTGCCAGCGCTGACGAACATTTTTGAGGCACAGGGATTGAGTGCGTGGGTGGCACTGGTTTTTGCAGTTCCACCGGTCTGTGCGCTGATATCGCCATTGGTCGGAGGAGCTCTGGCGGATCAGCGGGTGGCCGCGAACATGCTCTATGTTTGGTCTTCCATGATCGGGGCCGGCCTGTTGCTGGCGGCGTTCGCCTGTCTCGATGCGGGGTTTCACCCCTGGTATTTCGTGATTCTGCTAGGCATGTATTCCCTTTTCTCCGCGCCAGCATGGGGGCTGCTGACGACTATTGCTCTCACTCACCTGCCTCAGGGGGAACGGCAGTTTCCCTTGGTCAGGCTCGGTGCCACCGTCGGGTGGATTGTGGCGGGCGGGATGACGAGCTATCTACTGCATGCTGACGTGAGCCCGAAGGTGGGATACGCTTCGGCGGCGGCGCGGTTGATCGGTGCGGTGTGCGGATTCATGCTGCCGCACACTCCTCCGTTAGGGAGAGCCTCTTCGTGGAAGAGCCGGTTGGGGTTGGATGCATTCCAGTTGATGAAACAGCGCGATCATTGCGTGTTCTTCGTAGTCACAACCTTGTTTTCGGTGCCGCTCTCGGCCTTTTACATGTATGCGCCTGAATTGCTCAAGGTGTTAGGTGATCATCACTCGACGGCGACGATGACGATCGCACAATTTTCCGAAGTCGCGGCGATGTTTCTGGTGGGTCGGGTGATGTTGCGCTTCCGGGTGAAAACGGTGTTGCTGTGGGCGCTGGGTCTATCCGCGGTTCGCTTCGGGATGAGTGCCTATGCTGGAAGTAGCAATCTGATTTCATGGCATATCGCAGGGATCGCATTGCATGGAATGTGTTATACATTTTATTTTATCACGGCGCAGGTGTTCCTAGACCGGAGGGTGGACCCGGGATTGAAAGGTCAGGCGCAGGGCCTGCTCGCTCTCGTGTCAGGAGGCCTCGGCCCGTTAGTGGGCGCGCTGATCTGCGGCTGGCTGCGAAACCATTGCGTGACTGCCGATGGCCGCGGATGGATGGAATTTTGGGCGGTCCTCTCCGCGATGATCGGGGTGTGCTTCGCGATCTTCCTTTTTTGCTACAAGGGCCTGGGCAGGGGAGGAGAACGTGCTGAAGCAAATTCGCCTCCCGCTCAGCTCTAACGTGCGTAAACTCCGCAGCGGGCGACAACCGCACATGGACCACCCGTGATGCCAACGGGTGGAATAGTTAGGTCGATTTTGGTGCCGTTCACCTTGAGACACGCGTGGCCGGCCGCTGCCTCCAGCCCCTGCTGATAGAATGGGGACGTGGCGCTCGGTTCACGTTGGATCATCGTTTGTTCCGCAAAATCGGAGAGGTGGGATTCGAAGATGAAACCAGGGATTTCCACCCGGGCCGTGGCTTGGCCTGCGGAAATCTCAATGAGAATCTGCCCGATGATCGACGGCGCATTTTCAAAGGGCGTGCCGGCAAAAATGTGTTTTCCGAAATAATCAGCCACATCCGGATTGCTGCTGACAAATCCAAATACAAGAGGCGCGGCTGCCGGATCTGGCTGCCAGAAAAGCATGCCCCCCGCAGCTGAGCCGACCGGAGTGTGCACCATACGTGCCACATGGACGATGACGTTTGGCATTTCAATCCCGTCGCTCGTCTTTGCAATGAGATCCACGCCACCTTCCCAAGACATCCAGTTTTCCGTAGTCATGATCTAGCGTTAGAAACTCCGCTGTCCGGGTCAAGCAAGTTCGCAGGCAAGTCGGATCGCGGCGATCATGGATGACGGGTTGGCCAGATTTTTTCCTGCGATAGAAAAGGCAGTGCCATGATCCGGGCTGGTGCGGGGCTTCGGCAAGCCCAGCGTGACATTCACCGCGGTATCGAAATCCAACAGTTTCAATGGAATCAATCCTTGGTCGTGGTACATCGCCAGGACCGCGTCGAAATGACCTTGTGCGGCCTCTCGAAAGATCGCATCCGGCACGGCTGGGCCAGTGAAAACACCCGTTCTGCTCTGGTTTAGTTCCTGAATCGCCGGGAGGATGATGCGGGATTCCTCATCGCCGAATGCGCCATTTTCGCCCGCATGGGGATTCAGTCCGGCCACGGCGATGCGTGGCTGGATGATCCCGCGACGTCTCAAAAAACCAGCAGTTAGAATTCCGATCCTTACGATGCGTTCCTGCGTCAGCAGCTTGGGAACCATCGCCAGGGGTTCATGAATCGTTGCCAGCCCCACACTCAGCGTCTCACCGGTGAGCAGCATTCCATAGTCTTCTACGCCGAACGCATGGGCAAAAAATTCGGTTTGCCCGGGGAAAGGAAAACCCAGTGATTGGAGGCCTTCTTTTGAGACAGGTCCAGTGACGACGGCATCGGCGCGGCCGCTTTTCAATTGAGCCACGGCCTCATCGAGCGCTGCAAGGGCGGCAGCGGCTGAGCGGGCGTCGGGTATTCCGAGGACTCCAGCACGGCGGTCGCCCAAGACGTCGATTTCAAAGCCATCTGGAAAGCTCCCAGAAGCCAGAGCGAGATCAATGACTTCCGGGCCGACTCCTGCCGGGTCTCCCAAGGTGATGACAACGCGCGGCATGCCGGTAGCATCCTCGGAACCTTCATTCCTGCCAAGCGAGGAAACCAGAGGAATCAAAACGGATGACCGGTGTGGCCCCCGTGGTGTTTCCGGGCTTGGAACTTGCGGATTCAGCAGGCAACATGGCTGGCGTCACCCACCTTTATTGATGAATCGTGCTTTCCGTCGTTTGCTGACACTTATTGTCGTTTTTGTTACCGCTTTTGTGGCAGTTGCAGCTCTGCGAACTTGGCGGTCCGGTGGGGATTTGCTGAGCCTGATTCCCGGACTTTCCAAGAAAACCGGGGAATTCCGCCCGGAAGCCTTCACGTTGCCGGACAAGGCACCGCTGGCCCTTGGCGATGTGGAATTACTTTCACGACTGAACGGTGAATATGCCCGGCTGACGGAAGCGGTGGTGCCATCCGTGGTGAGCATCGACACCGCTGGAATCCGCACGGAGCGTCTGTTGGATGACTGGGGCAGGACGCGGGTGCGAAATTACCCGACGCAGGGGCAGGGTTCCGGTGTGATCGTCACCAGTGAGGGGCACGTCATCACCAATCATCACGTCATCGCCGGACAGCAGCAAATCCAAGTCACACTTCACGGAGGAAAAACCTACGGTGCGCATCTTATCGGTGAAGATACCCTGCTCGATATCGCGGTGTTGAAAATCGATGCGAATGAAACATTCGTCCCTTTGAAATTGGGTGACTCCCTGCAAGCTCAGGTGGGGCAGTTGGTATTCGCGGTGGGTAATCCGTTCGGTCTTGGTGAAACGGTGACCCATGGCATCATTTCCGCCAAGGAGCGGTCGCTTTCTGATAATCAGCGGGATCTTTTCCAGACCGATGCGGCGATCAACCCTGGGAATTCCGGTGGTCCGCTGGTGAACTTGCGGGGCGAAATCATCGGTATCAATGTCGCCATCTTTTCCCAAGACAAGGAGAATCCAGGCTTCCAAGGCGTCGGTTTTTCGATCCCCTCGAACGACGTGAAAGAAGCGCTTTTTCAAATCCTCGAGCGCGGAAAGCCGGTTAGAGGGTTCTTGGGAGTGCAGATGCGCGATCTCGATCCTGCCGTTCGCAATGCGCTGGGCTATCAGGAAAAGGAAGGTGCCGCCGTGCTCGGGGTTTCCCCGGGATCTCCCGCACAGGCCGCCGGGCTCCAGCCGTGGGATGTCATCCGATCGGTCAATGGCGAGGTGATCATGGCCTCATCCAAACTTTTTGCACTCGTCCAGCGCACCCACATCGGAGACGTGATCATGCTCGACGTTTGGCGGAAGGGTGAGGTGGTGAAACTGAAAGCCACGATCACCGAGAGTGGGGTTTCGAATACCCCGGCGATTCAAGCACCCGCAAATCCCGGGCTGCAGGGTCGCACGCGTGATCCGGAGGCCATCTTGCAGGCCCTTGGCATCGAAGTCCGCGATCTTTCCGTGCCCGAGCGCATGCGGGGATTTCGCGGGGTGGTGGTGACGGGGCTTGGAGACCACGCATTGGCGGGTGAACTGGTGAAGGCGGGAGATCTCATTCTGGCGGTTAATAACTCCCGGATCGGCAGCGCCACCGAGTTTTTTCTCAACCTGGCCGCATCTGCCGCCGTGCAAGACACCACTCTCAGCATCATCCGCGATGGCAAGCCGCAGCGCGTGAGTTTGCCGGCATTGCCCCGCCAGGAATGATTCCGAAAGACGGTGAAATTATCGTCGCCCATTCCACGTTTACTCTGACTCTTCCATGCAACGTTCAAAGCTTCCCTACTTCTTTCTCGGCCTCGCAGCCGTGATCGCGGTGGCGGCAGTGGCCATGCTGATCGTGCGCCCAGGAGTGCGCCCGAAGCCTCTTCCGCCTACCGCAGCGCCCGCTGCCTCCAACTCCAAGGTGCCCCCGCCGAACATTGGGAACCTGACCGATCCGGGTAAACAGGAAGATCCGGCTGTCGTGCTCAAGGATTTGGGAATCGGCTACTCCGCCGTCGATCCCGCTGAGCTTGTAGCGCAGATCGGAAAGGCGCTGGAAGCTGGCGATCTGGCAAAAATAGGCCGCTTGATCGGAAGAGACGCGCTGGACCCGGCAACCATCGAACGTCTTAAAGCACTTTCCTCCAGTCCTTTGAAAATCCGCCAGCCCAATGGTGTGCGTGAAGTCGGTGAAATCGAACTCAACGCGCGTTCCCGCTGGGCACTCGAACTTGCCGGTCAGGAACCGGGCCGCGATCGTATCTTCTTCGATCTCCGCCGCGACAACGGCAAGTGGTCGGTGGAAAAAATCATGCTCCCGCCCGCTCCCGGGGAGCCGATCCCCAAAGCGGTTTTTGCCGATTCGTTAGGCGTGGCGGATGCCTTCCTCCAGGCTGTGCTCAAGCAGGACTTCGAGTTTGCCCGCGCCTTTGTGGATTCATCGAAAGTTTCCGATGCCAAGATCGCTGGGCTGTGCATTCTTTTTGAAGAAGGTGAATACCGGCTCCGGAAATCAAAACCACTACGGGCGATGTTCCAACGCCCGGACACCGTCGGCTATCTCGCCAATGTGGAGTCCTCCGATGGCACCCAGAGCGCGCAATTCGCGATTACCATGAGCCAGCCTCCCGCGCCGTCTAACTGGATGGTTTCGGAGATCAATCTCAATCAGCTTCTTGCCGATTACGCCCGCCGCGTCGCTGGTGGCGACCTCTACTATTCGCCGCTGGTGAAAAACCCCGCGGGAGGTGACACGCTCGCCCTCTATTTCGAGTTTGACGAGGATGTGATGAATCCGCGCACCCGTCGTCAGTTAGAAATCGTGACGATGATCCTCCGCTCCGATCCGGGCAAGAAGATCACCCTCAGCGGCCACACCGATGCCCTCGGGACAAAGGAATATAACAACAACCTTTCATCGCGCCGTGCGGACGTGGTGCGTGATTATCTCACCAAGGCCGGGGTTGCATCCAGTCAGATCGTGACTGTGGCGAAGGGCGACAGCCAGCCCCGCCGCCCCAATGTTACGGAAACCGGCGGCGACAATCCCGAGGGTCGCCGGGCGAACCGCCGGACCGAAATCTATCTGGATTTTTAATGATCGCCCTCACCACCTTTCGCCGTGAAGATTTCAAACTTCACTCCTCTACACTTTTTTCGAAGCTTTCGCCCGTTCCGGCAGTATTAAGGACAGCAATGACCGCTGCACGATTTCTTCCATATGCCGGCTTTGCGCTTTTGGGATTGAGTGCCTGTATCGAGCCTACTTCATTCAGTCATCAGAAGGTTGTTCTGCCAGGCGATTGGAAAAATGCCGGCGGTTTCCCGGTGGCCTCGCCATCCCGCGACCTCTCGCGCTGGTGGAGTCGCTTTAATGATCCGCTGCTGTCCAGGGTGATCACCGATGCGCTCCAGGCCAGCCCGGACATCGCCTCAGCTTCCGCCCGGATCAAGGAATCGCGCGCCCGCCGCGATGCGGAAAGCGCCTCGCTGTTTCCCTCGCTCGGCGGCTCCGCATCATCGGCTTACCGTGCCACTCAAACCGACAAGGTAGGGA